>CAMATN010000032.1 GCA_945861155.1 Rhizobium sp. Q54 | reverse complement strand
CGGAACCACTGCCTCCATCTGGGCCAAGAATTTGTCGCGCCGCGTCTGCCTCTTCTTGCCGGCGTATTCCGCTTGCGAAAAGCTCCCCTGGCGCTGCATCGTCCCGCCCCTTGGTCTCCATCCCCACAGCAGATTCTACCCGATGCGAGTGGCGGAATGCGCCTTATTTCAGTGTTTCCTTAAAGGCGCAGTCGCGCCAGTTGACGGCCGCAGCGGACTGAACGAGTCTGCGAGAGAAGCCGATCGAGACCAGCGCAATTGTCACGAGGGCTACACTTCAACCCGTGGCGACCGCGCCGAGCTTGCCGCCCCTACAGATCCCGGTACGCCTGACCCCACCGGTCCTCGAAAACGACATCGGCGAGAGCGACGCGGCGCACCGGGCCGAACCGCCCCATCGGATACCCGATGGGGAGTACGGCGTAGCTGTGCCAATCCGCCGGCAAGCCGAGAGCGGCTTCGGCTTCCTTCTCGAACGACAGGTAAAGCGTCGTCAGGGTCGCCCCGAGGCCAAGCGCCCGCGCCGCCAGGAGCATATTTTGGACGGCTGGGTAGATTGAAGAGCCTGCGGTCCGGGTCGGCGTGCCGCCCTGCAAGCAGGGCACAATCCACACCGGCGCATCATGAATGTGCGCGGCCAGATGCTCCGCCGCGGCGAGCAGCCGCAGAAATCGATCCCGGTCCATTCCGGGCGCGGGTTCACCCGCCCGGTAACGCGGGGCGACCACTTCGTCCCAGGCGCGTTTGTAATACGCCCCGACAGTCTGCTTGATCGCCGCGTCCCGGATCACGAGAAACCGCCACCGTTGCATATTGCCGCCGCTCGGGGCGCAAACGCCGGCTTCCAGGATTTTCCGGATCAGCCCGTCCGGCACCGGGTCCTGCTTCAGCCGGCGCATCGAGCGGGTCGTCCGGATAATCTCGAACAGATCGGCGGTGCTCGCGACATCCTCGGCCATGGCATCCTCCTCAACGGTTACTCTGCACGGTCATGCCGTATGCGGTCCGGTGCTGTGGCCGAGCCCGATCAAATTCAGCGCACGATGCCCCGCTCGCGCAGTGAGGCGATTTCAGCGGCCGAATAGCCGTGCGCGGCGAGAACCTCGTCGCTGTGCTGGCCGAAGGTCGGTGAGGCGGTCGGTGCCGGTCCCGGGGTGTCCGAGAATTTGATCGGCTTCGTCATCGTCCGGTAGCGGCCGACAACCGGGTGGTCGAGCGTCGTCACCAGATCCTCGGCGAGAACCTGCGGATGGTCGAACATGTCCTCGATCGGCCGCACCGCGGCGCAGGGTACGCGCTCGCCAAAGATCTCCTCCCATTCGAGGGCGGTGCGCTCCGCGAGGGCGGCCCGCACTTCCGGCACCAGTTCGGCGGCATGCGCGGCTCGGCTGCGCATCGTCGCGCAACGCGGGTCGCTCGCCAGCTCGGGGCGGCCGATCAGCTCGCACAACGCGGCAAAAAAATGGTTGGAGTGCACCGAGATGTAGAGCGCGCCGCGTTTTGTCGGATGGATGCCGGTCAATCCTCCAGTGCCGGAATCGCGAGCAACGTCGCGACCCTCGCTCTCGGCCCAGACGAAGCGGCCGGCTTGGATCGTCAAAGCGCTGCGCAGCAGCGAGAGGCTCAGATATTGCCCCGTGCCGCTGCGCTCTCGCTGAAACAGCGCGGCGGCGACGCCATAGGCGAGCAGCGCCGAGGTGAAATAATCGAGCACCGAGCCAAGCACCAATTGCGGCGTGTCAGCCCCGCCGCCTTGGAACACCGCCATGCCGCTCAGGCATTGCAGGACCTGGTCGAAGCCACCCTTGTCGCTGAGCGGTCCCTCGTCGCCATAGCCGGTCAGCCCGGCATAGACGAGGCGCGGATTGATCGCCCGCAGACGGGGATAGTCGATCCCGAGCCGGGCCGGCACCGAAGGGCGGAAATTCTCGACGAGGACGTCGGCGCTCGCGACCATCCGATGCAATACCGCCAGGCCCTCGGGCTGTTTCAAATCGAGCGCGAGCGCGCGCTTGCCGCGGTTGGTTCCGAGAAAGAACCGGCTCTCGCCCCCTTTGGCTTGATTGGGCAGGCTCGACGGAAACTGGCGCAGCATGTCGCCCTGCGGCGATTCGATCTTGATCACGGTCGCGCCGAGATCGGCGAGCAATGTGCAGCCGTAGGGTCCGGCGAGATAGCTGCACAGGTCGAGAACCGTGATGCCGTCGAGGGGGCCAGCTGGCCCTCCGGCCGGGCCGCCGGTCATCGCGCACCCTCCCGCGCGCGGATCGCGGCGATCCTCTGCAACACCCGCTGCGCCCGGTAGACGATCGGGTAATCGATGAACTTGCCGTCGAGCTGGATCGCCGCGCTGCCCTCGGCTTCCGCCCTGGCAAAGGCGGTGACGACACGCTCGGCAAACGCAATTTCGGCATCGCTCGGAGTGAACACCCGGTTGACGACCGCGATCTGCTCGGGATGGATGCACATCTTGCCCTGGAAACCGAACCGCAACGCGGTACGGGCCGAGGCTTCGAGCCCGTCCCGGTCGGTCAAGTCGACCCAGACCGTATCGAGCGGCGCCTCGATGCCGGCCGCGCGCGACGCGACGACGATAGCGGCGCGGGCGTGGGCAAGCTCCGCCTCATCGCGGCTCCACGCCATATCGACCGAGATCACCGGCTGACGCTCGGCCAGCGCCGCGTTCGCCGCCGCATTGATGTGCTGGAACTGTGCATTCCGATCCGGGTGGCTGTCGCCGTCACGCGTCTTGCGATTGCCTTGCAGGCTGTAGCCCATGCCATCGAGCAGGGTGCTGACCAGCGTGCGGCCCACCTGGTGGCCTTGCGCCTGAAGCTCCTGCGCCAGCCGGCGCACGCTCTTGCACGTCCAGCGCAACGGCGATTGCGGGTCGCCGCGCGTGAAGGGCTCGACCAACGCACCCAGATCGCTCAACAGCGTTGCATCCTTCGCCACCGCCGTCTGGCGGCCACCACCGGGGCGCCGAACCCGATCCAATTCCTCAGGCTGAGACAACTCCCGCAAGCCGCGCCCGATGGTGCTCGCGGCAATCCCGCTCGCCATCGATACAGCTGCGATCCCGCCGTCACCCGCCGCCGCTGCTTCAGCCGCCGCCACCACACGCCGACCGCGCTCGTTCAGAAACGGCGCGACCGCCGAAAAACGCTGCCGGATGGCCGCGACATCGATCATCCATCCAACATATGGTATTCTTGCCGCCTTGAGAATCCCACATCTACGGGCCCCAAATTCCTGATTCGTTTATTTTCGGACGGGTCCTTAGAGACGCAAGCACGGGCGTGTTGGGTCTCGCTCTGCGGGCGAATGTCGGTTTCTGGCACCAAACGGCCGAATGCCGAATTTCCGTGTTGGGTCGGGAGGGGTCAGTAGGGAGCACAAACCGTCCTCGACACTGCCGCCGGCCAGAAACCGCGATTGGCGATGGTCTCGTCAGGCGTCGCTTGAGGCCATCGAGTCGACATCGCCTCGTTCCAGCGATCTTCTCCGGTCTGCTGCTTACTGCGCGGCGATGGCGGTTGGCGGCGCCGCGAAATGCCGCTCCATGTCGCGCCGCACGCGCACTGCCTCGCTGTCGGGAACCGCCACGTCGGCCCAGCGCACGATCTCGCCGGCCGCGATATCGCGCAATAGCTCGACCTTGTGGGCGAGACCGATCGGCAATGCGCCCTCGGCCAAGCTGCGCGCCGCCGGCACGAGCTTGCCCCACACGGTATAGCCGCCTTCGCCGTCAAGGGTCTCGCCGGCGCGCAAGGCCCGCTTGGCGACGGCGACGACATCGCCGCGAAAGCCGCTGGGTTGGCCGGTCGGCTCGCCGCGCAGCGCGGCCGACAATACCGACATGCCGAGTTCCAGCCCGATCAGGTGGTAGGGCTTGTACATCGCGGCGTACCAGCCGCTCGTGTCGGTTCTGAGGCCATACTCCTTGAAGCAGGCGCGGGCGTAATCGTTCGGCGCCTTCAATACGACATAGACGCCCCAGCGCAGGTCGCGGAACACCGGCCTGCCGTCCCGCTCCAGCGAGGAGACGACCTCGACCATGCCGTCTCGCTCCAGCACCCCGCCCGCGGTCGTTCCTCGTAGAACCTGCGGCAGGTCGTCGACCCCGCAGGGTGGGAATTGTAGGCCGTCACGTGGGACGGCCAAGCCGCTTGCATTGGCGATCGCCGCCATCTCGATCGCCGATTTGGTGCCATCGAGAAACGAGTTGAACATCTGCGGGTTCATCCCGCCGCGGCGCGCTTCGTCCGGCGTCAGGCCGTAATGCGCCCAGACATCGGCGGGCGTCACCGCGTGATAGGCGGGCAGATACTTTGTTCCCTTGCCGGCGGCGACGACTTCGAACCCGCAGGCGCGGGCCCAATCGACCAGCTCGCAGGTCAGCGCCGGCTGGTCGCCATAGGCGAGCGAATAGACGACGCCCCGCGCCCGCGCCTCCTCGGCCAACAGCGGGCCGGCCAGCACATCGGCCTCGACATTGACCATGACGATATGCTTGCCACCGGCGATCGCCGCGCGCGCGTGACCAATGCCCGCCGGTGGGCTGCCGGTCGCCTCGACGATGACCTCGATCCCGGGATCGGCGCAAGCCTCGGCTCCCGAAGCGACAAACGCGGTTCGATCGATGCGGTCCGCATCCCAGCCGACGGTGCGGCAGGCATTGCGCGCCCGCTCGGGGTCAAGATCGGCGATGACCGATAGCTCCACCCCAGGCATGGTCGGCACCTGGTTCAGGAACATCGAGCCGAACTTGCCGGCACCGATCAGCCCGACCCGCACCGGCCGCCCCGCGGCGCCGCGCTGCTGCGATAGGTGATAAAGGCTCATGACCCGGCGCCGCTATTCGGCCTCGGCCCGGGCGTGGTAGGCGCGCGCGTAATCGCGCAATGCGCTGTCTGCCACCGGCTCAATCGGCGTGAAATCGCGATGCGCGATCCAATCCGGACGGGTTGGGGTGCGGATGTAGTTCGATACGGCGCACAGCGTCAGGTAGACGATGCGCCGCGGGTAGGGGGTGATGTTCGGCGCCGAGCCATGAACGAGATTGCCGTGGAACATCAGCACCGCGCCCGGCTTGCCGGTCGGCGCGACGATGCCGCCGGCCTCGACGAGCCGGGTGACGGTCTCCTTGTCCAGGGTCCATAGCGGGTAGGAGGTCGTGGCGAGATCATGGCCGGCCGCCAGCACGCCGTGCGTGTGGCTTTTCGGGATCAGCATCAACGGGCCGTTGATCGGCATCACCTCGTCCATGAACACCGCGATATTCATCGCCCGCGGCTCGGGCATGCCGTCGTCGCGCGCCCAGGTGCCGTAATCCTGGTGCCACTGCCACACGTCGCCTTCGAACGCCGCCTTGGCGTTGATCTTGTACTGGTGCATGTAGAGCTGTTCGCCGAACACCTGCTCGACCGGGCGGATCAGCCGTGGATGATGGCCGAGCAAGCGGAACGCCTCGTTATAGGTGTGCGCGGCAAAGGCGGTGCGCGGCGCCCCGGTTTTCTCGCGCCAAACCTCCTGCCGGTTCGAGGCATAGATTTGCTCGGCCTCGTCGCGCAAGACCTCGACTTCCGCTTCGAGGAAGCAATCGGGCAGGAACAGATAACCCTGCTCGACAAATTGCCCGAGCTGTTGCGAGTTAAGCTGCATCGCGATTATCTCCCGATGAGAGTGGGGACCGGCTCGTCTCTGCGAGGCGGACGATTACGTCGCGCGGTCTCCGGTGATCGCAAGAGGCCGCCGACCTGATCAAAGTCGTCACCCGGCCGGCCCGGGCAGCATAGCCGCAGACAACGGGGAAATGGTAGCGCTCTACGCCGCAAGCGGTCAAACGGCCGAGCGACGGAATACAAGCCGAGCTTTCGGTGTGGCCACGATGCGCTAGACTGCACGACATAGGCAGTCTGGTGGAAGGCGTAACCACACGCCCGGGAGCGCGGAGCATGCAGGCGGATTACATCATCATCGGGGCGGGCTCGGCCGGCTGCGTGTTGGCCAACCGGCTGACCAAGGATCCGAACACCAAAGTGTTGCTGATCGAGGCGGGAGGACGCGACTGGAACCCGCTGATCCACATTCCGGCCGGCTTCTTCAAGATGCTCGACCATAATACCTTGACCTGGAAGTACCGCTCCGAGCCCGATCCCGGCACCAACGGCCGCGCCATGGTCTACACGCGCGGCCGGGTCCTCGGCGGTTCGTCGTCGATCAACGGGCTGATCTACATCCGCGGCCAACCCGAGGATTACGACCACTGGGGCCAACTTGGCAACCGCGGCTGGTCGTGGGATGACTGCCTGCCCTATTTCCGCAAGGCAGAACGCTGGGAGGGCGAGGAAACCGAGGTGCGCGGCAAGGACGGGCCGCTGTTCACCTCGAAAATCGACCGGTCGGCGATCTGCGCCACCGTGATCGAGGCCGGCAAGGAGCTCGGGCTCGAATACCGCGAGGACGTCAACGACCTGCCGCCGGGCGCCGGCGACAGCATCGGCTGGTGCCAGCAGACCCGCGGCGGGCGCCGCCGCGCGAGCGCTGCGCGCACCTATCTGCGGCCGGCATTGAAGCGGCCCAACCTCCAGCTCGTTACCAAGGCGCTGGTGCACCGAATCCTGTTCGACGGCAAGCGCGCGGTCGGCGTCGAGTTCTCACGCGGCGGCCCGGGCGGCGCCCCAGGGACTAACATCGAACGGGCCGACGCGGCGCGCGAGGTGATCTTGTCGGCCGGTGCGATCGGCTCGCCGCATATTCTGCAATTGTCGGGGGTCGGCGATCCCGAACATCTCGGCCGGATCGGCGTGCCGGTCGTGCATGAACTCCGCGGCGTCGGCCGGAACATGCAGGACCACTACGTCGCGCGCGTTTCCTATCCGGTCGTCGGGGCCCAGACCGCCAACGAGCGCTCGCGCGGCCTGCCGCTCGCCGGAGAGGTCATCCGCTGGCTGGTCACCGGCAAGGGCATGATGACATACAGCCCCTCGCTCGTCGCCGCCTCGGTCAAGGTGCTGGAGGAATCGGCGACGCCGGACATGCAGGTGACGTTCGCGCCGGGCAGCTTCAAGGATGGCCAGATGGGGGCATTGGAGGAGACGCCCGGCCTCTCCGCCGGCGCCTGGCAGATGCGGCCGCTGTCGCGCGGCTATGTCGAGGCCAAGTCGAACCGGCCCGGCGATGCGCCGGCGATCAACCCGCGCTACCTCTCGGAAGAGAGCGACCGGCGCGCCATCATCGGCGGCCTGCGATTTGCGCGGCGGCTGTTCGACGCGCCGGCGCTGAAGAAGTTCGTCCGGGAGGAAAGCCTGCCGGGCCGGCACCTTCAGAGCGACGACGAATTGCTCGACTATGCGCGGCGCAACGGCGGCACCTGCTATCACGCCAGCTGCACCTGCATGATGGGCCAGCACGCGATGGCGGTGGTCGACGACGAGCTGCGCGTGCACGGGCTCGACGGGCTCAGGGTCATCGACGCCTCGGTCATGCCGGCCGTCACGTCAACCAACACAAACGCCCCGACGATCATGATCGCCGAAAAGGGGGCGGCGATCATGAAAGGCGCAGCGCGGCAAAGAATGGCCGCGTAGTGACGGCGAGCGAGGAGATAGCTATGTCTGATGCCATCGAACCCGGTGCAATCGATCCCACTGCCGGCGATCAAAGGCCGCCGGTCGCTGTCGGCCATGTGCGCCTCAATGTCGTCGATGTCGGCGCAGCTTCACGCTGGCTCGAGACGGTCGGCTTGCGCCCGATCGTGACCAGGGATGAACTGGCGGTGCTTGAGCTGCGCGGCGGTACGCATGTCGTCGTCAGACGAGCCGAGCAGCCGCCAGAGCCGGGGACCGGCGCGCCTTTCGACCTGATGGTCGACGATGTCGACGCCGCGCACCGCGACTATGCCGAGAAGGGCTTGTCGCCATCGCCGGTCCGCCGCGGCCGGATCCATGACTCGTTCGACCTTGCGGGTCCCGATGGCTGGACGTTCACGGTCAACTCTTCGCACGCCAGCGGCCAGCCTATCTAATAACCAAAGTCATAATGCTTTGAACGATCCATCGACCCGCAGACGAAGCTGTGGAAAAGTGGATTGAACGAACCCGCTGTCGCGGGATTTGGGTGAGCGGTTAGAGGAAGGTCTCCTGTCTGAGAGGATTGTGGGTGTCGAAGCCCAACCCTCAAGGCAGGAGCCCCCGATGGCCGAGATGAGCCCTCTGCGCCGCCGCATGATCGAGGACATGACGGTCCGCAATTTGTCGCCGGCAACGCAACGATCCTACGTCCACGCGGTCTCGAAGTTCAGCCGGTATTTCGTTCGCTCGCCGGATCGTCTTGGTCTGGAGGATGTTCGAGCCTTCCAAGTCCATCTGGTCGCGACCGGGATCTCGTGGCCAGCGCTGAACCAGACGGTCTGTGCGCTGCGGTTCTTTTACGGCGTCACGCTTGGTCATGGCGAGGTGCCAGAGCGCATCCCGTACGCACGGCAGCCGCGCAAGCTGCCGGTGGTGCTGAGCGCCGACGAGGTGGTGCGGTTTCTTGAAGCGGTGCCCAGCCTGAAGACGCGTGCCGCGCTGACGACGGCCTACGCGGCGGGGCTGCGCGCGTCCGAGACGGTCGGCCTCAAGCTTGCCGATATCGACAGCGGCCGGATGGTTATCCGGGTCGAGCACGGCAAGGGCGGCAAGGACCGCTACGTCATGCTGTCGGCGCAGCTGCTCGGCATCCTGCGCACCTACTGGCGTCTGGCGCGGCCACAGCACTGGCTGTTCCCCGGCCGGGGCTCGACCAAGCCGACCGATGTCCAGGTGCTGCATGCGGCCTGCCGCTCGGCCTGTGCCGCGGCCGGCCTGGCCAAGCGGGCGACGGTGCATACGCTGCGGCACAGCTTCGCCACGCATCTGCTGGAAGGCGGCACCGACATCCGGATCATCCAAAGCCTGCCCCGGCGAAAGCCGGGGTCCTCTTGGGTCACGCCAACCTGTCGAGCACGGCGCGCTATACGCGGGTCTCGAACGGCCTTATCCGAGGGACCCAGAGCCCGCTCGACCGGCTGACGCTGGAGGTCGTGCCGCCAGCCTGATCCGGCGGCACCATGTCGACCGGCCTGGAAGTGGCGGATGTCTTCCGCCGCCACGGCGACGCGTATCGCCGCCGGCATGATGGTCACCTGGGCCGCGTCGAGCGGCGGGTGATGAGCGCCATCGAGCTGTGTCGGACGGCGGCGCTGGGAGGGCATACCGAGGCCTGCGCCGCTTGCGCGCAATCCGGCCTCGGCGTCGGCCAATTGCTCGGGCGAGCGGGCCGACAGCACCAGATTGCAGCCCTCCGCCGCAAAGGCTTTGGCGGTGGCAAGCCCGATGCCGCGGCTGGAGCCGGTGACCAGGGCGACCTTGCCCGTCAGTTTCAGGTCCATCGGGACGGCTCCTCGGCAGGCGATCGCGATGCGTCCCACGCAACACGGGGAGGTTACCCGGTGCCGTCAGCCGACGCCACCGATGACCCATCCGCCGGCACGCCGCGTCACGCGAAACGCGTCGTGGCCCAGCCGGTCTCGAACGGGACGCTCATCAGCGGCTCCGACCGCTTGTGGCGGAACATCCAAGCTCCATCCACCCGCGCGTAAGTCTCGTGATCGATGCCGGCGCGCCACATCGCCCGATTTCCGGCAGCCACCGTGCAAGGCATGAACAGGTACCACCGCGCTCGCGCCGTATCGCCTTCCACCTCGATGTGGCCATTCAGGCTGTAATGGATCGCGAACGAGAAGATCCCCGACGCTCCGCGGAAGAAGCCCCGGATCGCCTCGCGCCCTTCGAACCGGCCCAGGGCGGGGCTTTCCCATAGCGCGTCCTCGGTGAACAACGTCGCGATCCCGTCGGCGTCGTAATTGTTGTCACATAAGGCGGCATAGCGCGCTTTCAGGTTACGGATCGCCTCCGCGTCCTCCAGGGCCTGTAGCCGCCGCTCCATCCGTTCGAGCCGTGCCAGATCAGATCCGTTATCTTGCGCCATCATCTCGTGCCCACTGTTTGGTGGCGACGTTCCGTCGGCCCGGGCACCCGGTCAACGGGAATATCCCGCTGTTGGGGTCGGCGGCATCGCCAGCCTTGGCGGAGGCCTATGCCAAGACCCGCGCCGGCGCCTCGCTGGCTCATCGAGGCGGCAGTGTTCGAGACCAGGGAACCAGAGCTGATCCCGATCCGGTGCAACCCTGGCCTCCGAAACGCGATAGAACCGCTGAACCGAACAAGGATGATTCGCCTGATGCTGCAGGCGGCTTCAACGACAGCGCCTGTGCGCCGGAGCACTCGGTGGCGTTTCTCCACGGTTTTGCCGCCCTGACGCAAACCTGCCAGAGGGTGACTTGCGGTGGGCAGTGAGTTCACTATACGTTCTGGATGCTCTCGAATCCAGTCCACCAAACGAGCCCTCGATGGCGGATCAGATTGTCATCACCGAGAAGACCAGCCAGGCGAAAGATATCCGCGCCGCCGTTGGTTCTCGTTACGGAGATGTCCTTCCGGCCGAGGGCCATTTGTTCGATCTGCTCGAACCGGAGGATGTGGTGCCGGCCTGGAAGCGCTGGTCACCGATCCTGCTTCGGCCCGAAGGTCTTTACGGCACCAGGCCGGCCGAGGGCGGCAACAAAGCAGCCAAGCTCAAAGTCATTCGAGAGGCGCTGCGCTCGGCCAAACGGGTTTGGCTGGCTACCGACTGCGATCGCGAGGGTCAGCTCATCGGCCAGGAGATCCTCGAGCATTACGGATACCGCGGCCAGGTAATGCGGGTGCTGTTCACCGCGCAGGATTCGCTGACGATCCGCGACGCATTCGCCCGGGCGAAGCCAAACTCGGAATATGCCAGCCTTTACGCCGCCGCCGTCGCGCGCCGGCAGGCCGACCAGATCTACAACCTGTCGCTGACCCGGACCGCGACGGTCGTTCTGGGCCGAGGGGCCAGGGGGGTGATCGGGGTTGGTCGGGTGAAGACGCCAACATTGGCGATCGTGTGCAAGCGCGAGCTGGAAATCCGCAACTTCGTGCCGTTGGCCTATTTTGAGGTTGTCGCCACCGCCCACGTGGCGGGCGGTCAATTCCGGATGCGGCACGCGCCCCAGGAGCGGATTGTCCGGCGCGAGATTGCCCAGAACGTAGTCAATGCGGCTCGGGGCTTTGAGGGCCCGCTTGGCGTGCGCGTCGAGGAGAAGCGGCAAGGACCGCCCAAGCTGCACGATCTGCCTTCGCTACAGAAATTTTGCAGTTCGCGCTTCGGCTGGCCGGCGGCCAAGACGCTCGAGGTGGCGCAGGAACTCTATGACGGCCAGGGCAAGAAGATCGTCACCTATCCCCGCGCCGAGGTCCGCTACCTGCCGGAGAGCTTGATAAAGGACGTGCCGCGGATCGTGGCCGGACTGCGCGT
Source organism: Rhizobium sp. Q54 (assembly GCA_945861155.1). Taxonomy (GTDB): domain Bacteria; phylum Pseudomonadota; class Alphaproteobacteria; order ATCC43930; family CGMCC-115725; genus DATARH01. Next base: position 29,723 of record CAMATN010000032.1, on the reverse strand, counting down.
GGGGAAATCCTTCAGCGCAATTCCGGTGCCCGAGCCACCGGTTATCCGCAAGGGAGCGAGCGGCAGTTTCTACGACAAAGGGTTGGAAGGGGCGAGCCACCACGCCGTCATTCCAAACGTCAACACGGTGGACGAACTGCGCGAGATCTGGCCTCGGCTTTCGATCGACGAGAAGAAGCTGTTCGACGTCATCGCGCGGGCGTATCTGGCCGCAATTATGCCCGACTTCCGCTACCGCCAGACCACCGCGACGCTTGACGTCCGCGGCTTCGCTTTCCGCGCGGCGGGTCGCCAGCCCATCGATCTCGGGTGGCGCGCGGCATTCCCCGACTGGCAGCCCGCGGACGAAAAGGGCGACGACGCACAAATGCTGCCTGCCCTCCGCGACGGCGAGATCGCACGTCCGGAAAACCCGACCATCGAGGACAAGGAGACGCGCCCGCCGCCGCGCTACAACGAGGGCACCCTGATCGAGGCCATGCAGAATGCCTGGCGCTTTGTCGATGACGAGGTCCTGCGGGAACGGTTGAAGGAGGCCAAGGGCATCGGCACGCCGGCGACCCGAGCCGAGATCATTGGAGGGCTGAAGAAACAGGGGTTTTTGATCCCCCAGGGAAAGAACATCGTCCCCACCGAGACTGGCCTGTCGCTGTTCGGGGTTCTCAAGCAGGCCGATCCGGCGCTGGTCGACCCGGGCGTAACGGCGCAACTCGAATGCCTGCTCGACGAGGTCGTAATCGGCAAGCAGGAGATGGTTGGCGCGATTGACGCCGTGTGCGATGTCGCCCAACGCATCATCGGCAAGCTCACGGAAGGCGCTGGTGCCGGAGGACCGTCGTTGCTCGGCGGCGTGGTCGGCGGCGATGCGGGAGTTCGTCCACCAACGCCGGCGATGAAACGCTTTGCCGATAGTCTCGCCCGACAGAAGGGCATCAGGCCTCCGGTGGGCTACATGAAATCAGGAACGATCTGCCGGGCCTTCCTGGACCAACACGCCCGCAAGAAGGCTGACGGCGGGCCCCCCGGGTGAACTTGGTTCCAAACCGGCAAGCCCGGCGCAGATGTCGTTGGCCGAGAAGATTTCGCGGGAGAGGGGGATCGTCATTCCCGACGAGACCAAGGCCAACTCCGCTGCCATGGCTGCATGGATTAAGTCACACCTGAGCACGGAGCGCGGCAAGGGCCCGGGCAAGACGGCCAATGCCAACAAGTCGCCGGGATCAACGGCGCCCAAATCGACAGCGCCAAAGAGGAGGCCACAGATACACACGGCCGATGCCGGAAGCAGGTATACCGACCGGGGTGTTTATGATTAACCGGGTGCTGCGACGATCTCGCGCTTGGCCCGGCTATTCGGGATAGCGGTAGCCCGCTTCAGCGGACGATGACTGGGCACTCGATGGCGACGGGGCTGGCCTGGCGCAGGTGGCGAGATCCCAATTCGGCAATTCGACTAAATTTGGTACACGGACCGCGCCCCCTTTGTCTGACATGAGAACTGCAACGACCTCATTCTGGCACGCTCGATGCCGCCGGGGGCCGCCCACACCAACGGAGTCCCCGTTATCGGGCCTTCCTGCCGGCCGGTTTGGGCACGTCGGATCTGATAGGCCGCCGAGACGGAGATTGGCTGACTGGCACGGGGGCCGCGATCGCCGGAGCGAGGGCAGATCGGCGGCGAGCCGATATCGCGGCTTCGGCCGGCACCTTTCGCATTTCGGTCGAGGGTTTTGCTGTTGCTGGCCTGGCCGGGGATTTGGTTGGAGAGGTAACGGTCTTGTTCGGTGCCGGTCGGATAGGTGCCATAGTGTTTTTCTGAGGCGCGTGGGCCGACATAGCCTTGGTTGGAGTCTCCGCCGTCGGCCTGCGTCCCTCCTTGTCGGAGCCTGCTTTCTTTTCCCGGGCGGACTTCGCCGCTTTGGTCTTGGCTTCGGCCGCAGGAGCAGCAGCGATGTTTGCAATCACGGTTTTGCGCGTTTTCTTTCGGGGCCCGGCCGATATGGCATCGGCCGGGCGTGAGGGAGCCGAAACCTCACTCTCCTCCATGTCCAGACCGAACAGTGCCGCAAGATCGTCACCCACCAGGGTCTGCGCCGTATCGCGCTTCGTTCGCGTGTCTGGCAGAGCGTTTCCCAGATCGGATAGCAGTTCAGTCTCGTCGACCGCACGCAACCGAAACAACAACTCCGGGCTTTCATCGAGCCGCGCGCCGACACCATAGAGCACCGCTGCGATGTGCTTGCACATCGACGCATAGTCCGCGCAACTGCAAGTAAACCGGATTTCCGATGGCCTTGGAAACAGGCCGGCATCCTGACGGCAGAGCCGCTCCATCACCCCTTTGGAAAACCTCCCCTGCAGCAGTTCGACCAGGGAGTCGATCCCGCCCGAACAGTCGGCGCAAAGCGTCTTCCAGCGGGCCTGGGTGACGTCCCCGATGCTGACCTTGACCTTATAGATCTTCGACCCGCTGACCATCGCCGTTACCTCGCGCGGCGCTATCTGCAGATCGAGCACCGAGCCGTTGCGCACATAGGTGCGCCCCCGCGGTAACCGGTTCTCATAATCGCGATAACTCTCCAGGTTGTCACACCACGCCTTGCCCCAGAACGTTCTGGAGATCTGGCGTCCCTCGATCTTGACCGGAGAGAGCACCGCTCCTTTCTTGCGGAGCTTCTCCAACTCGCGTTCGGCTTTGCGGCGGCGTGCCGCGACTGGCACATAGGGCGCCCACCCCCCAAAGGAGCGCGACATCCCGTTACTCCTTCATCGCTGCGTTCAGATCCAGGCTGACCATTCGCATGATGTCGTCATTGGTCATCTCGGTTAGGTTGATCTCGTCGCCGCCTGCCAAAAGCTCATCCGACAAGCCCTGCTTCGAGTCGATCAAGGCGTCGATCTTTTCCTCCACCGTGCCGCGGCAGACAAATTTGTGTACCAGGACGTTCTTCTTTTGGCCGATCCGGAACGCCCGGTCGGTGGCCTGGTTCTCGACCGCCGGGTTCCACCACCGATCGAAGTGCACCACATGGGATGCCGCGGTCAGGGTCAGGCCGGTACCGCCGGCCTTCAGTGATAGCACGAAGAAGGGGACCGCCTCATCCTCCTGGAAACGCTGCACCAGCGTTTTGCGGTTCTTCACCGCGGTCTCGCCGTGCAGGACCATGCCGGTGCGGCCGAAAATCTGCCCCAGGAAGGTGGCCAGCGGCCCGGTCATTTCGCGGAACTGCGTGAACACAAGCATCTTCTCCTGCCGCGCGGCAACGACTTCAGCGATTTCACGGAGGCGTGCCCATTTGCCGCTGTCTTCCTCTGCCCAGACATTGTCGTTCAGCCATTGGGAGGGATGATTGCAGACCTGCTTGAGCCGCATCAGCATCGCCAGGACGATGCCCTTCCGCTGAATGCCTACCGATCCCTCAAGGCTCTTCGCAAGGTCTTCGACCGCCTGGCCGTACAGTGCCGTTTGCCGACGCGACAGCCCGCACAGCGCCTTGATCTCGGTCTTGTCGGGCAGGTCGGTGATGATCGACTTATCGGTTTTCATCCGACGCAGGATGTAGGGCCGCACCAACTCACGCAGGGGGCCGTATGGATTATGTGCCCGCTCGGCCAAACCTTTGGTATAGCGGGTGAATTGTTTAGCGTTGCCCAACAGACCCGGGTTGATGAAGTCGAAGATCGACCACAGGTCGCCGAGGTGGTTCTCGACCGGCGTCCCGGTCAGCGCGATCCGCGCCCTTGCCTTCAGCGCCTTCGCCGCTTTGGACTGACGGGCGTTGGGATTCTTTATCGCCTGCGCTTCATCCAGAATGACAAATCGCCAATCTGCCTCCGCAAACATTGGGATGCGCAGCAGACAGCCATAGCTGGTAATTGCCAGATCATAGTCCGACGCCTGTTCGGCGGTGAAAGCCTTCACCTGATCCGCAGGCATAGTTGAAGGATGCACGATCACAGCCTTCAGGCTGGGAGCGAATTTTTCGATCTCCGCTGCCCAATTGGCCAGCAGCGATGCGGGCGCCACCAACAGGCTCACCCGGGGCTTGGCGCCGCGCGCCTGTTCCCCCAATAGTAGGGATAGCACCTGGATTGTCTTCCCGAGGCCCATGTCGTCGGCCAGGCAGGCCCCGAGACCAAGGCCTGCCAGCAGGTGCATCCATCGGGTTCCCGCTTTCTGGTAGGGACGCAGGGTTCCCCGCAGCGCTGAGCCGGGATCGACTCCATCCCCGTCCGGCGCGCGTAATTCCTTCAGCGTCTGCTCCAGCCAGGGGCCGGCGGTTACGCGCGCCCAGTCGGTGTCGGTCGCGGCCGGGTCCTCCCGGGTAACGCCGGCGCCGGCCAGCATCCGCATCGCCTCCGCGAAGGTGAGGCCGTCGCGGGCCGCGAATTCCTCGGCGGCGCGGAACTGCTCCATCGTTCGTTGAAGTCGCGCCCGATCGACCTCTACCCATTGACCACGCAGCAGCACGAGGTTCTCGGTGCCGGCGAGCAGGGTTGCAACCTCGGCTTCGGTGAGTGGCTCGCCATCCAGCATGACGCCCATCTGGAAATCCAGCAGCCCATCCAGTCCGACAGCCGATGGCGCCCGGCTACCGACTGTTGCGGTTACTTGTGGTCTGACGGGACGGCTGGCACGCCAGGATACCGGCATGCGCACAACCACCCCGGCGCTCTCGAGCTCGGGGACACTTTGGAGAAAACGCGACGCCTCCGTGGTTCCCCAGCGCAGCGGATGAAAGATGTCCCCGGCATCGATCATCGGCTTCAGCCAGGCGCAATGTTCCGCAGCGCGTTGCACCGGCAGGAGCAGGGACAGTAACTTGTCTCGGTTGGCCGCTCCGGCGTATTCGCGCAACGCTTGGCCGAGCGGGACGTGCTGTGCCTTCGCCTGGGCAGACAGGCGGGTGGTGTAGGTCGCCATGAAGGCGAAGGGCTGGTCGGGATCGCGCCGGTTTTCCGCTAAATTGAAATGGACCCGGCCAACGAGGTTCCAAGCCCGATTCAGGGTGGTCAGGAAGGCCTGCAATCCAACCTTTGCGCCGGCAAGAGACGTAGCGAAGGCTCGCTCCATCTCATCCCACAACGCCAGCAAGACCTCCTGGGTCAGATACTCGGCCCCCGCCATGATCGGCGCGGTCAACACCAGAGATGAGAGTTCCGCGGCAGTTGGCGGCGGTACACTCGGCAGCTTTCGGGGCTCTTGCGCCTCCACGCCGGACGCGTGCAGACAAAGCGACCCGACGTACCGGGCCGCGAAGTCACGCCACCAAACACACAAAGGGGGCAATGCCTGCCCCACCTCGGCTGCGCCGAGCCACACCAGCCCATATCCGGTCCCCCGAGCAAACGCGTCGATCAGACGAATCGACGCTGCGGCATCGATGTCCGACCCATCATCCTGTTCCTCGACGCTGAGGCGTCCGTGAGGGGTTAACCGCAGTCCGAATCTTGGCATGCGGCTATCTTAAATCGGTTTCTGATCCGGTGTAGCGTCCGCGCGGCGCGCCATGAGCGAATCCCGTCCGTTCGCCATCGAAGCCGGGAGCAAGGCCGGTTCAAGGAGAAATCCTTGCCCGGCAAGGGCACTGCCATTCCAAGCGCTTGCAGCGCAGCTGGTGTTCACGATTAACCGGACCGCCTTTGGTCGAGTTCGCCGCGCAGATATTCCGTCTGACCGCCGCAGGCTGCCTTGGCGATCGAGCGCACGGACGCCGATCTCATGCACCTCGAACGGCGCATTACCGCGCTGGAGGGCAGGAGCCGAAATATCCTATTGCGCCTGCACGACAAGATCGTCGGCTACTGCACGGTGTTCGGCACGGTCGTCGGTATCGGCCCGGCGATCGCGGACTATTTCGGCCAGGTCGACTGGAAGTCCTTCGGTCTGGCGCCGCTGACCGCGCTGGCCCTGGGCGCGCTGATCGTCGGCTTCCGCGCGATCACCTCGACACCGCTGGGCAGCCGCAAGGCGTGACGTGTTCGGGCTTCTCTCCGGCCTGAGCGCAAAGCTGATCGCCGCCGCCGTGTGCTTGGCATTCGCCTTCACCGGCGGCGCGGTCGGCGGACCTACCTTCTAGCGGACGGGATCCAGCACGACGACCGGGATCTCGCGCTCGGTCTTGCGCTGGTAGTCGGCGTAGGGCGGCCAGAATTCGAGCGACTTTTCCCATAGCCGCGCGCGCTCCTCGCCTGTGGCGGTCCTGGCCCGCGCCTTCATCTTCGCGGTGCCGACCTGCACTTCGACATCCGGGTTGGCGAGGATGTTGAGGTACCAGCTCGGATGTTTAGGTGCGCCGCCTTTCGAGGCGATCACAAGATAGCTATCGCCGATTTTCCCGTAGAACAGCGGGAAGATGAACCGCTCGCCCGACTTGCGGCCGGTCGTCGTCAGCAGCAGCGACGGCACGGTCAGCTGGGGCCGGCCCGGTTGGGTCATCTTGTACATGTGCCCGTCGGTGCCACCGCTGGAAAGGTAGCGGTTCGTATGCTCCACCTGCCAATCCGGAAGGTTTGGGGCGAGCTTGGCCTCTGTCATCCTTCGAATTCCCTCTGTCAGTAATGAGTAACCCACGGGCTGTTCAGGGCATCCTCGATGCGACGGTGGCGGGCCCTGATGACATCGGCGGGGACGGCGCCAACAAAGGCATAGAACGTGTTCGTACGGATCGCGTCCACCACGCGTTCGCCCACCTTCTTAGGGTCGAGGCCGATCGTCGCGAGGCGTTCGGACAAGACTGCTTCGTCGCCGGCGCGGATCTGAGGTCCGCCCATGTGATCCGGGCGGTAGCGGGCGCCCCGGGCGATGTTCGTGTTGATTGGACCCGGGCACAGCACCGAGACCCCGATATTGGTGCCATCCAATTCGTGCTCAAGCGCCTCGGACAGCGACAGGGCGGCGTATTTGCTCATCGAATACGGCCCCTGGTTCGTGCCGCGGCGGTTCTGGACGCCGGCGACCGAGGCGGTGTTGACGACGTGCCCTTCTTCCCCGTACTTCAGGATGGCAGGGACAAAGTGGCGGATGCCGTGGATGATCCCCCACATGTTCACACCAATCACGAATTCCCAGTCGCGGGGCGGCACGTCGATCATCCGGGTGCCGTGCATGGGTACGCCGGCATTGTTGCAGGCGATGTGAAGCTTGCCGAAATTGCGCTCGGCCTCCGCCAAGGCATTAAGGACGGATTGCTCCTGCGTCACGTCGATCCGCACCGGCATAACACGCTTGTTGGTCCCGGAAAGGCCGTGCGCCGCCTGCTCGACTGCGTCTTTCTGGATGTCTGCCATGACAACGTTCGCGCCGGCCTCCGCGAGCGCGGTCGCAATGCCCAGGCCGATGCCGGACACGCGGCGCCGGTGACGATGGCGGTCTTGCCGGAGATGTCTATCATCCGCGAGGTCCCTTTCCAGGTGTTCGTACATCGACTACCGGCCGGGGACCGTTAGCCGACCGCCGCGCGAAAGATGCGCATGTAGTTGCCGCCGGCAATCTTCCCCGCTTCCTCGGCGGTGAAGCCGCCGCGCAGCATCGCGGCGACAAGATGCACCCATTGCGTGTAGTCCTCGACGCAACCCCGGGCGTCGAACTGGTCGGTGCCGATGCTGACGTGCTCGACCCCGACCATCTCGGCCATTTCCTTGAGGCCGTCGACGTATTTGTCGAGGCTCGGAAAGAAGTGCCAGATGCCGACAGAGCCGCCGGTATCGGCGATTGCTCGCGCGTGGTCGGGGCTGATCTGCCTTCCCGTCAGCGGGGTCGGACCCATGGCGCGCGATCCGGAGACCGCCGTGTGAGACAGCAGCAGGGGTTTCGTCGCGAGCTTGACCGCCTGCTTTGCCATGGCCTCGGTCGCATGGGCGACGTCGCAAACAAATCCAAGCCGATGGCAGGCCTGGATCACCTCGCCGCCGAATGCGGTGAGACCTTGATGGGTGATGGCGCCAGTCTGGAAATCGCCGATGTCGTTGGGCGTGTAATGCACAAGCTGCAGATGCCTGATGCCGCGCTGATGCGCTTCCTCTAGCCGTTCGAGCTTGCCGTCGAGGAAGTCGAGACCTTCCACGTCAGCGACGATCGCGGGCTGCCCCGCCTTGTGCGCGGCATCGAGATCGGCTGTGCAAAGCGCGCGACGCACGCCATGGCTGGCGACCAGATCGTCCATCCAGGCAAGGCGCTCGAGGTGGTGCCTGTAGAGCTGGCCCGGCTCCGGCGTGCGCACCACGGCCAGGGAGCCTTCGGGATTCCTGCCGAGGATGGGGCTGTCCGGCACGTCCGCAAGGCACGCGACCGCCAGCGATCCCGCGCGCATCGCGTTCGCGAGATCGTCGCTCGGCGGTGCTTTCGAGGTAATGCCGGATTTCCCGCCATGTGTATGGACATCGACGGAAATGGATTTGCGCAGGACATCGAGCGCGGCGGAGGCGGTCTCGGCCGTCCGGGCCGCTTCCGTCGAGCCGCGCGGTCCCACCTCCCCGGCCAGCAGCGCCCCGACCGGCGCAAGGCCCATCCTCCAGATCGCGGGTTGATACGCCGGAGTGTGGGCGTGACCGCAGCAGTCCATCTCCATACTCCCGAAATGATGCTCGGCGTCGCTTAAATGCCCAGCCGGTAGAACCGCGACGCGGTGCCGGCGAACAGATCGGACTTCTCCGACGCTGAGGCGCCGCTCGCGAGCCGTTTGAACGCGTTGAACAGCACCGAATAGCTGCACGCGCCCTTGTCGACCGGGAAGTTGCTCTCGAACATGCAGTGGTTGGCGCCGAAACTCTCGATACAGGCGTCGACATAGGGGCGCCATGCCTGCGCCATCTCGCCGGACGATGGCGGCAACGGTTCGGCGTGGAAATTGAAGCCGTTGACGAACATCGCCAGCCCTCCGAGCTTGACATAGACGTTCGGGCACGACGACAGCTCCCGGATGTCGGCGCACCAGGTACGGAACACCTCGTCGCGTTTGCCCTCGTAGGGACCGACCCCGAGCGGCCCGCCGAAATGGTTCAGCACGATCTTCACCTCGGGGCAGTCGCGCGCCACCGCGGTCAGGGTCTTGATCTGCGGGTGATAGATCCACGCTTCGAACGTCAGATCGTGCGCCGGCAGCCGCTTCAGGCCGCGCCGGAAGTTCGGGTCGTCCATCAGCCCCGGCGGCGGCACGTAGGACGAGGCGCCGATGATCGCCGGGTCGTGCGCCGCGATGTGGCGGATGCCGCGAAACCGGCCGCCGGCCGCGGCGATCTGGCCTTCCAGCACCGCATCGACATTCGGTAGCCGCAGATCGGCGAAGCTGACGATGCCAGCGCAGATCTTAGTCTTGCCGCCGCGCCGATCCGCCTCCTCGGCGATGGCGCGAACGAACTCGCTCTCGCCGATCGGCCGCATCTCCTCGGGGCCGCTGGTGCGGTAGCCCGAACCGCACTGAATGAACACGGTCGCGACGATGTTGTGTCCCGAGTTGACGTCGGCCAGGATGTCGTCGAGCAGGTAGCGGCTGCCCGGGTGATCCCAGAGATGATGGTGCGGATCGACGATCGGCAGATCGGGCTCGAGGATCTCCTCGCTCAGCTTGCCGAGCCATTCCGGATTGGGCAGCGGACGGGGATAGGCACGGGCTTCCACAGGCATGGCGTCCTCCCTGGCGGCCGGCTGAATCGACGGACCGATCAGTCGCGGTAACTTCCCGCGAAATCTACCCTGAAATAGATCGACGGCAGAAGCGCTGCGCCATCCCACCCTTCCTCAGATCGCTGTTGACGCAGCAATCTCGGCCGCTTACGGCAGCCCCATCAGAACGCGAAGGAGAATGCGATGGATTGGCTGGAGGCAAAACGGGGTCGGGCTGCGCTACGACCTCGCTGGCAGCGGCGCCAAGACCCTGGCGCTGGTGCACGAGATGGGCGGCAGCCTCGACAGCTGGGACATGGTGTTGCCGGCCCTGGCCGCGGACAGACGGGTATTGCGCTACGACACGCGCGGCGCCGGGCAATCGGAGAAGGTGCGCGGCGCCCTCGCCCTGGACACGATGGTCGACGATCTCGCCGCCTTGCTCGATGCGCTCGGCATCGACCGGCCGATCGCGCTCGCTGGCTGCGCCGTCGGCGCGGCGATCGCGATCCACTTCGCCGCGCGGTTGCCCGAGCGTACCGCCGCGCTGATCGCGATGAGTCCGGCGACCGGGCTTGCCGGCGAGCGCCGCGCCGCTGGATTGCAACGGGCCGACGCGGTTGAGCGCGACGGGATGCGCTCGGTCGTCGAAGCCAGCCTCGCCGCCTCCTATCCGCCGGTCCTGCGCGGTGACGAGGCGCGTTTCCGCGCCTTTCGCGCCCGCTGGCTCGGCAACGACCCCAGCAGCTTCGCCGCGATCAGCCGGATGCTCGCCGATACTGAGATGGACGGCGACTTCGCCTGGATCCGCTGCCCGATCCTGGTCATCGCCGGGACCCACGACCGGCTGCGGCCGCCCGAGGCGTCGAGCCCATCGCCCGCGCGATCGCCGGTGCCCGTTGGCGGGTTATCGAGACCGGCCATTTCATGGCGGTGCAGACGCCGCAGCCGGTCGCCGACGCGATCACCGCGTTCCTTGCCGAAATCGGGTGCTGAGGTGACAGCCTGGTCAGTCCTGGGTTAAGTCCCTCTTCGATGCCCTACCCTGATCGTCATCCGCACATCAGCCGCGCGGCCCGCTCTCATCAAACGAAGAGAGAAAGCAGTGCAGCCTTATTTTTATCTCGAGCACCCCGGGTGAGCGAGAAAGCCAACAACGAGTTCAGCCCCATCGGTCAATGCATCAAGGACGTTTGACGATGCGAAGCAAAAGACCACGACAGGCCTCCCCGGATCAGGTCAGCATTACCCGGGAGGGCGATGTAGCAGTAATCGAAAACGCGGATCCGTCCATTTCGGTTGTTCGCCTTACCGTTGGGCCGGACCTTGGTTCAATGACCGACGCTGCCATCCTCGAGCTTTTCAACGATGTGATCGAGGCCCAGGAGAAATTAGCGTCAAAATATGACGACACGCTCATCGAGATTCCGCCCGGTAAGCCGCAAATCCGTTATTCGGAAGGATCCGACCAATGGGTGCCGCGCGGCGACGTGCTGCGTTGCCACCTTGACGACGACGAGGCGGGCGAACTGGTCGTTCACGTCGACGACCAAGAGCTGAGCCTTCGCGATTTTGGCCGGCTGCTCAGGACTTTCGCTGGCTGGGGAATGCGAATCGCGTTCGTCCCTGAAGACCGTGTGGCCGATCAGCCTGAGATCGTTGTCGGCGAACCCCGAGACCGAGGGGAGTGATACGTGGTCCAGGCTTGGCGCAGCTGAAAGGATAGCGATCTGGAGCATCGTCGCGCTCCTGGCAGAGAAAATTGTCCACCGCTTGCAGCACGCGCGATCCCCCCAGAACGGATCTTGGGGCATGGATACGTTCGCTCTATGTTCTCATCGTGTCAGGTCGAATCGATTCAGCGGCCCGCGGCATGGCGGCTCCGCATCGGGGACCCGGAAGCTCATCAATGACTCACTACGTCGTCTTCGACCTGGAGACCTCTCCCGATCTGGATATGGCCCGCCGCCGCATCTGCCTGACCAACAACGCCGCCGAACGCGCATTACGAGGAATTGCCCTCGGGCGCCGAGCCTGGTTGTTCGCCGGTTCCGATCGCGGTGGCGAGCGCGCCGCCGCGATATACACCTTAATCGCAACGGCCAAGCTCAACGGCATCGATCCGCAGGCCTGGCTCGCCGACGTGCTCCGCCGCATCGCCGACCACCCGGCCTCCCGGGTCCACGAACTCCTGCCGTGGCATTGGAAAACCCTCAGAGATCAGGCCGCAGCCGCCTGACGCTCAAGCCGCCGCGGTCCTCGGCGGATGCTTACCTTGAGACAGGCGCTCGGTTCTGATGAGCCGCACTCGAAAACCACGTGATGCGGAAGAGGTCCGCCGCCTCGGCGAGACGACGATCGCGTTTTACGATCGGTTCGTCCGAGCCTTCTGGAACGGTACGCGAGACCACGATGTCAGCCAGAATTACGCGGCACTCCTCGATGCCATAGAGGGTGACCCGCCCTACTCTATTCTGGTCTCGGTTGCGGACCCGGCCGCGATCTTGGCTACTTCCGATCTTTGGGGCACGAAGCTGTTGGACTCGATGGATCTCGGCAATTCATCGCGATGGCGCGGGCATATTCGGGCTGCGAGATCCTGCATCAGGATTTCCTGGCTATGCAATTGCCCGAGAGCCGTTTTGACGGGATTTTTGCCAACGCCTCTCTGTTCCCTGTACCGAGCCAGGAATTGCCCAGAGTTCTGTTGGAACTGCACAAGACATTGAAGCTGCGCGGTGTTTTGTTCTCATCAAATCCTCGGGGGAACAACAACGAAGGCTTTAGCGACGGCCGGTACGCCTGCTTCTTCGACTCCGACACGTGGCACGGCTACATGATTTCGGCCGGTTTCGTTGAGCTGCATCATTACTACCGGCCGCCCGGTCTGCCGCGAGAGCGGCAACCGTGGCTCGCCACGGTTTGGCGCAAGGCATAACGCGAGAAGCCGGGAATCCGCCGCCCTTGCTCCGTCTGCAGCCTCTCGGCCTCGGTCTTCACCGGGATCATCGATCCCGTTACGCATCACGCCGATGCCTGCGGCCCGCGACTGATCGAGACGGTCGATCGGCTGATCGCCGACCCACTACTGCCGGCCGAAAATGGAAACCGGCTGACGGCGGCAGCGCGCTACCGCGGGTCGTGTACCAAGAACTGTAGGAGACTGGACGAAAGCTGTCGGACCGATGCCATCTGGGATGGCATCGGCCGCTTCACGAAGCGTTCACAGGTCTGGCTCGTGATGGCCGCCGAAAAGTCGATTCATCACCTTCCGATACATCTCTCCGAGATGTAGCTTCTCGCAGTCGCCAGCGTCCTCGAACAGCGATGTGGAGGCTTGAAGTTGCTCTTCAACAGCGGACACATACTTGAGAGCTTTTATGTATGCCGCCTCAAGCTTCTCCCGAAACTCCCTCCCTTCAGTCTGATGGAGCGCATTTACGGTGACCGTTAATAACGCCACTAGCACCTCCGGAAGTTCCTGATCGTTGATTACGCTCTGAATTCTCCCAGCGAGAGGATTGTTGAGCTCATAGGGCATGTATTTTCCCTCGTGTTAATGTGATCTGTGATCGGTTCAAATTTCGCGATGTCGCGGTGTCACCTTTTTCAAGCCTAGAATTAGGGACCTAGTGCGAAAGCCGATTTATCTAATCAGTAGACTCCGTGCTGATGCTCACAGTGAATCGGCTTATAGCCGATTCACTGTGAACTTCTGCATTCAGCTATCAACAACAACGAACCGACCTTTGTGAAGACAGAGGCCGTCGAACATACAAAGGTCGGCAATCGAACACACCGACATTTGAAGCAGATACATACCATTCGCTATTTCCGCAGGAATGCTGTCTGTTTGGTTCCCATAAAGCACTGGGTTCGGTATGACATTCGTAATCTGGTTCATTAGGCGGGCCCTGTCGTGAACGAACACCTCGGGGCTACGCGCGCCTCGGCATAGCTCTTGCCGCCTCTGAAGTCGCACCAACTTTTCGCCACCACAGACGCCACGGCATACAATTTCGAAATAACCTTTTCGTGGATTGAACATCGGTAGCATGTACAGAAATAAAAACCCCTGTACCTCAGAAACGGGGCTAAGCCAGCTCACGATGCATTCTCGAATTTCATTGAACCGCCATCGCGCATGGATTATTAGAGCACGGGTCCAGTCGACACACTTGATCGATACCAACCCAATGCGCTGATCATCAGTACTCTGAATCAGGTCAAGTATCGCCGTTAGCAACGCGAGCCGCCGATTTCGTAAATACGTCGCCGACGCAACGGCCGGTTCATCTCCCTCGCCAGACGCCCACTTGCCCAAGAGTTTGTGTGTCCAATAAGGGCTGAACTTGACGCTTTCGTCGTCCCAGACCTCGTACATCGTTGCAAATGCGTGGAACCCTTCAGCACGGCGATAGTCTTCCGCTCGACACGCATCGAGACTTTCAATCGTTAGCAGCTTTGGTTCGCTAGATGAATTTCGGCTCGATACAGGTAGATTCTCTAGCTGCGCATAAGTCAGATTCATAAATCCCATTGTAAGCTTCTCTTTTTGGAGTGGGCAGTCGACGCACGCGGAGTCCACGGCACAAAACCAAGAATTTAGATTGGCGGAAGGCCGCTACCCAATGTTCATGTTTGCACCGTTTGTCCTGTTTTGCTCGACACAGCACGCGATCCGTAGCGTGCGTTCACCGGCATTATTACTTTACACTATAGATGAATTATCTTGGGGCCGGCGGAATTCTGGTAGAACGGTGCCAGAAGGATTGCGTTCGCTTAGCGACCGCAGGACCTTTCGCGCAGGGATGGAGGCCTAATTCGGTAGACGTACTCACGGCCACTTGATGCAGAACTGCGGATCGGTGCTTTGCTGACATATTTATTTCCCATTCGCACTACTAAGCCGGCTCCGTCCAACGGCTGTAGCACGCGGCGGCCATTGAGGTGCGCGAACTGCCGGCCGAACACCGGCTGGGAAATCAGGTAATCGGTAACGCCGTGCTGGTCGGTGTAGATGAAGCCTGGGATTGTGGGAAACTCAGCGGCGGTGATGCTGGCGTCGGGCACCCTTCGGAAACGCGGCAGATGATCGACGATGTAGGCGCGCACCGCGGCGATCGGATCGAGCGCGACCTGGGTATCAGCAACGAATTGTCGATGCGCCAGCTCACAAGTGATGACTGACCGCGCGAGTTCGGGTGCTGTCCAAGGAAGAATGCCGTAGTGGCGAGCGAGCAGACCGGCAGCGTACACGACGACGAACAAACTGGGCGAAGCTTCCCTCTGCAGTCGATACCAAGAAAGGCTTTTGGTAAACTGTGGCTCAATTGGCCTGATTGTCAGCGGGAAGTAGCGATGGAAATCAACGCGGATTTTTCCCAGCGCGCAGTGGTCCACGCCGCCCAGCTCCCCTGGGTGCCATCGGCGATGGCAGGGGTCGACCGGCGCATGCTGGACCGCATCGGCGACGAAGTAGCGCGAGCCATCTCGATCGCCCGGTACGCGCCCGGCAGCCAGTTCTCGCCGCACACGCACGGGGGCGGCGAAGAATTCTTGCGTGCTCGATGGCGTGTTCCAGGACGAGCACGGTGACTCCCCCGCCGGCACTACGTCCGCAACCCGCCGACTTCGCGTCACACACCCAGCTCCGCGCCCGGATGCGTGCTGTTCGTCAAGCTGTGGCAGTTCGACTTGGTGGACCGCCAAGAGGTCACCATTGCGGTCCGTGCCACACCGAGGGCAGACGAAACCGCCTGCCCAGCGCCGTTCGAACAAGAACGCCGCGCAACTCGCCTCGTCCGGAAACGCTTCCTGGAATTCTGTGAGTGATCGAGCCCTGGCCATCGATTGCCCCGCCATGGCCACCATCCGGTGGCTCATCCAGGGTAGAGTACCCTGTTTAGGTCAACCTGGAACAACGGGATAAGCCCCACCGCCGATGGGTCAAATACGCCTAATCGGGCTTTCCAAACCATGTGTGTCGATGGCGTAAATGTCTGTCCACATTATCGATGAAGTTCTGCTTGCAGGTCGGATCACTTCTTATACGCTTGAGTCCCTCAAACACAAACTCTTCCTGTTTTTGTTGTAGCTCCGGAGAGAGCTGCGGCACATATCCCCTTAAAGTAAACTCTGCCATAATATCTTCATACTCGCGAAATGTGTCTTCGGGAAGCCACCCTTGTGTTATATGGATTTCCGCTTGAGTGACGTAACGCTCATGCAGCTCCTCAAGAAAGTGGTGCTCGAAGCGTCGCCCGTGCTTTGCATATTCCGCAGCGCGCAGAATAGCGACCTCGCCCATTAAGAGTGAAAGAACTTTCGCGACAAATTTTGCTGTAAGCGTCTTGTTCTTGGGCATAGCAAACGTCCTCTATGAATTTCAGGTACCACGGGAGCCTCGGTCAATCAGCAGTAAGCCTGACCGGCGCTTTCGTGGCTGAGTTGCCAACTGGTCCCAGCGCCACAGTTCTTTGCCTCGCTATTCTACCGTCACCTCCGAAAGGAACAGCGCAAACTCGAGTGCACCGGCAGAGCTAGCGAACGATCTCCGGCCGCCTCTGAGTTGGAGAGCCAATTCGCGTGGAACGTCATCGTTGAATTTCACCAACATGCGTATAGTCGGAAGGTCATCACCTTCGGGACCCATCACACTACACCATTAGAAGATACAACGAGCAAAATAGAGTCAAGACCAAATTCAGCTGCTGCTACAAAAACTTGTGATCCGAAAGCAAGCGCAGACGCAAACCTGGTATGTGTTTTTGAAATAGACATTTGTCTGCCCACAGACGGTCTGGCTCACTGACAAAATCGCACGCAGATATTTTTGAATGAACGACATACCCTCGCATATCCTGTGGTCTGGGATGTCCGTCTCACGGACAAAGTGCGTGATCTGATCTTTCCCTAAAACCAAACAATAGTTAACATTGTTCGGTTCGAGAGACATTGGATGCCCGTTCGCAGACAGATTTGAGCCTTCTTTACGGAAGGGACAAAGTTGCTAATCTCTTCTTCTTGGAACAGACCACTGGCCGGCACTCTTCCCTTCGAGAAGGTTGGATTGTCCGTGAGCAGACAAATTTGGGGAGATTTGGTGATACGCGCCGCTGACTAATGAACGTCTGTCTTACAGACGAAGTCGTCGGTTTGGTGTGGCTGACCCGGATCATTTTCCGGTATCAAGTCGCTGGAATGTCTGTGAACGGACAAATCTTAGGCTTTTTGACAAAAGCGAGCACGATGTTGGCTATCACCTAAATGTCTGTTTCACGGACAAAGTAGCAAATTTGTTTCTTTTGACCCGATCAGTGGAGAATAATGCTCCTTCCCGTATCATATGATTGGAATGTCCGTGGACGGACAAAATTGGGCTTTTTGACCAAAGCGAGCCACTGTGCTCTCCTACTTTGGGAAGGGCACCTGTCCGTGGACGGACAGCACCAATCGCTTGCGGCGCGTTGGCTCGCAGCGCATTTGGTGCCTATGCGATGGGGCCTCAACAGAGGCACGCGCATGCGCTGTCGGAAGTCTGGAACACAGACGGCCGCGGCACGCTTCATCACTTTACCGAGTCAAATTATGGTATCGCCGGAGCGGGCGAATTTTTTTCGCTGAGAACGTGGCTGCCGGCACCCCGCGGGCCGCGCTCCATACCCTGGCCGCCGTTCGGTATTGCGTCTCAGTGGGCGTGGAACTCGCTTGCGAACAGGTAGTGTTGCTCGTAGCCCGGGCGCACCAGCTGTTTGGACATGTAGCGCGCCAATGTTGGCAGGTCGTAGATCAGCACCACACCGCAAGTTCCGCCCCAAGCCAGCCGACGCCAGTATCGATCCAAAGCGCCCGCGGTTTCGTCGATTGCCTGCGTACGACCCCAGGCCGGCAGCCGCATCAGGCAGTGGTAGTGCAGGTTCGTGTCGATGTTTTCCGATACGGCGACAGCGAAGGTTCTCTCGTCGGAACTCCATCTTGTCCAACCTCGACCGAGATAGTGGTTGTCCAAGCGCGCGAACCATTGCCCGAGCAGTGGCCGCGCTTGCTGCAAGCGCGTGTTCTGGCTAAAGCTCAGGGTGGCGAACAAATCCACGTCCAGCGTCTTAAGGAACCCCTCAAACGCATCTCGATATTCCCGGCGGGACTGATACCGCAGGTTTGACCAGACATCTTCCTTCATAAGTATCTCCCGATTGAGTCCGCCTATTTTACATGGTGCTAGACCATCCTATAGTGAAAGACTCATCTCGAATTCTGAGGCTAATGTTGGCGGGTTTGATGTTACTTGACCTCGCATCATCCAATTCAGAACAGCGATGTGGTCGAGAAGTGATTTCGATGAGTGTCGATATAGCCTCGCCGTGACCAGGCTGGAATAGACACCGCTGCCCCCGCCGTTGACGCCCTGAATCGGGCTCGACTATGGCATTAGGTATCCATTTTGGAGACTTTTTTGTTTCTTGATAGGCGGTTCACGAGCTCCACGACCGCTCGAACGGTGGCCCGGTCGACTACGCAGCTTGTCATCACGAAACCCGTACCACTCATCTCAAGCAGGCCGACTATGCGTGTATCTGGCATTCGGCGCGCTAATTGAGCTTGAGCTTTCGGTTCAACGATGAGCTGATGCTTCTGCCGGTATTCTGCCTTGTGTGCGTTGAAAAAATTCTGCGCGCGTCGATAGGTGCTATCTATGCCTTGGCCGGGCTTTGCCAGATACGCCGGTAAATCATCCGGCGCGAGGCCAAGATGAACAATGAACTCTAGCGCTACACTATCCCGGTGTACCATGCGCCGCCCATCGCGGGAATAGGGGCCAAGCGTTTTCAGGACAAGCGCTAGTAGCGTCGTCTGTTCGTGTTTATTGATTGGGCGTTGAGGGTACAGCGCGGCCTCGAGTTTTGACGCGCGGGATCGAGGCTCGGAGGCGAGCAAAAACAGCGCCAGAGCGTCTGCTAAGAATCTACGTACGTCTGCCGGTTCGTTTTTGCTGCTCGCAGCCTTCTGTCCAGAAATTTGTGCGCGCTGAAGATATCTAGGTACAAGCAAATCGATCTGGCGCTCATCATCCCCGATATTCAACCGTTGTAGGACTTTTTGGCGCAACGCGCGCCGATCTTTGGCCCGACTTGGCCCTTTATCGATCGTGATTGGTGTATCATAGTTCTGGGTCATTTCACTCTCCCTATTGACATATTCGGTGTCGTCCCTTCTCATCCGGGATTGAATGAGCACACTGGCTTTAAGCTCCGCGCCCAAGCTTCCGCTGCATCCAACGGTATGAGGGTAGAGCGACCCTCCTTAACGCCTGGTAGGTCGCCGGACCGCAACAACTCGTAGGTCCGACTGCGGCTACGTCCGTAGAGTTGGCAAAACTCTCGTATCGTAAGCAGGCGTTTTCCCGCATGCTTTTTGTCATCAGTACCCTGTACATTTGGCATCTAGGTTCTCCCCGCGACCGTGTACCCAGTCCGTCAATTCGAAAATCGGCATTAGGCGCAAGGGGCCGTCCATCCCGTCCGCAGGCGAGGGTCTCTCAGTGTCCCGCCTTTTGGTCCGACTGCCCTGCATCGAGCAAATTTTACGGCTTGGAAATTCTTTGGCGAAATCGTAGGTATAATCAGCGCGTTAACGATGCTTACGAAGACACAATTATCGTCTGTGGACGGACGATTGCGACGTCCGTCCACAGACGCCTCTCGGCATGGCGGATGCGGATTTCGGCGGTGGCTCGACATAGACGACCAGCCGCATGCCTCGCAGATGCTGGCGCGCTAGCCGAGGTTGTCGGCCGGTCAAAATTCACGCGCACTCGGAGGCCAGGTGGGGCATGATGGGGCCCAACTTGTGCTTAAGGCTGCCGCGTCGTCTGGGTCTTCGTGGGGCAGATCATCGAAATCCAAAATAGAGCCGAACCGCTGGCAACGGCGGTGCGCGAGATGGCAGGCGAGGTGGGTCTACACTGATGTTTTCCCGAGACAGGTCCGAATCGCCCCATCGCCCCGCCTGTGCCGGACTTTCGCCGACACCAGCGTGTGCACGGTCCGAAGCAGCATCGCGGCACGGTTTGCTTCGCAGAGTTCCGTGACCGAGTAGGCAAGCCTTCTGCCTAGTTCGTCACGGACTTGCTCCTTCTCCGCCCAGCCACCATCATGATCTATCTTTCCAGGCGCCCTGTGATGTAACCGCTTTACACCAATCTGTCCTTGATGCGCCATTTACCGTTGGCGTCTTGCTCCAGCGTGAACGACATCTCAGGACTGCAAGACCAAGGCTTAGTGTCGTAGGAACATACGCAGATATATCTGACTAGCGGATCGTCCTTATACGGTGCATATGTTTTTTCAGCCGCGACGAGATGGGGCTGGTCTGGCAAAAACGTCGGAGACATACCTTTTTCTCGATAAAAGATCGTTATCTTGATCATTCGCATTCATCCTCTATTCGTGGTCGAGCGTCAAAATACATTTGACGCAGGCGACTCAGCGATCGCGTGATACCGTCACTGGCGACGCAAGGTGATCCTGGCGTTTACGGTCTCCGGCTGTTGCAGGCGCACAATTTTACGGAGACTTGAGTTGTGCGCCGAAAATCACGGCTTATCAGTGTCTTAAAAGTATTTTTCGGCGGGAATTAACGTCCGTACCCGGACGGATTCATTGAATTATCGTCTGTCCACAGATGCGTTATCGCATCAGGAAGCTATCGACGGCCGAGAGACCCAAACGGGTTCGCGAGTGAGTTCTAATTCGCTGCCGAGCGAGACTTAGACTAGTTATGCGTGGCGTCGACGACATTGATATCAAGTTTAGACGTTGCGCCGAGGGGTTTGTAGAGGGGCATCCGGCGCGACCGGTTGCGCGATGAGGGTCCGGCGGGGTTGCGCGATCGGCGGATCGGCGAGCCGCCGGGCGGCGGTGGGAGAGAGCCGGCGCATACTGGGGTTGTATGAGGAACGCTATGGCGGCTTCACGCTGAAACATTTTCACGAGCAGCTGGTGAAGCGGCACAATTACAAGCTCGGCTACACGGTGACCCGGCTGTCGCTGCACGGGGCTGGTCTGGTCAAGCCGGCGCCGAAGCGCTCGGCGCACCGCAAGAAGCGGCCGCCCCGGCCGATGGTCGGCATGATGCTGCACCAGGACGCCTCGCGCTTTGCCTGGCTGCCCGAGGACGAGCGGCAATACGATCTGGTGGGTTACCCTGGACGACGCGACGAGCGCGGTCTACCCGGCCTTCCTGGTCGAAGAGGATGGCACGGCGTCGAGCTTTCGCGGTCTGGCCGAGTTGATCGACACACACGGGCTGTTCTGCGAGCTCTACACCGACCGAGGCAACCATTACTTTCATACGCCCAAAGCCGGCGAGCCGGTTTCGAAAACGCTGCGCACCCAAATCGGACGGGCGTTGGCGCAGCTCGGCATCCGCCAAATCGCGGCCTATTCGCCCGAGGCGCGCGGCCGCTCCGAGCGCGCCTTCCGCACCCTGCAGGACCGCCTGCCGAAGGAGCTGGGCCTGGCCGGCATCGCGACGATCGAGGCGGCCAACCGGTTTATCGCCCGAGCGCTACTTGCCGCAGCACAACGCCGCCTTCGCGATCGCGCCCGAACAGGCTGGCAGCGCCTTCGTGCCCGGTGGCGCCGGCCAAGCCCGTGCGATCCTGTGTATCCAGGAGGAGCGTCGTGTCGGCAACGACAACACCGTCAAATGGCGCACCCTCACCCTGCAGCTTCCGCCGAGCCCGCTTCGGCCGCACTTCGTGCGCGCCACGGTCCGGGTGCATGAATACCCAGACACACGCCTGGCCGTCTTCCACGGCCCCCATCGCCTGGCGGACTACAATCCTGAGGGAAAGCTCTGCGATGACGCCAAATTGGCTGCCACAGCCGCTTCGGCAGCGGCCTGATGGATTTGTGGACAACGCTGTGCGTTGTCCACAACCCCACACGCCGAACTACCACCACGGAAGCGGTCAATTGACGCCCTACAAAGGGCGGCCAACTTGACGCGTCAGCAACAGAGGGGCATCCGGCCTCGTTGTGTCCGGGTCTTCGTAGGGCGAGATCATCGAAATGCGGAATGGAGCCGAAGCGCTCGCGTCCGGCGGTGCACGAGACGGCAGGGTCAGGCCGGTCTGTACCGATATTTCCCAAGACAGGGTCCGCGGCGTCCTGCGCACTTTTCGCGCACTTTTGCATTCTGTTGGACGCAGCGAATTCGGTGTCGCGGAGCTACAAAGGCGTTAATCGCGGCCCCCGAAAATCTTCTGCTGTCCGCCGGTTTCCACCCACGTATATTCGGGAAAAGTTCGGGAAGAAACCGGCGGTTAGACCGCAAGACATTGAATTTGTTGGCGTCCCCTACCGGATTCGAACCGGTGTTGCCGCCGTGAGAGAGGGGCAAAGTACCATTTTCAGGACGGTAGCGGATAAGCGTGGACGGCTTACAGCATTGATATAACGAAAACACTGTCCACCCTAATCCGCCCTTGTCCCGCTACATCCGTGCCGTATAATTGCCGTACGTTCTGACCCGGGGAAAAGGCGGCACCCATGGCCCGTAGCGTCCGCAACGCGAAGATCGACACCCGCTCCGCCCGCTCCCGGCTCGCCGAACGCCGCGAGCCTTATTGGACGGTGATTTCGGGAGGATGCGCGCTCGGCTATCGCCGCGGCGCCAAGGGCGGCACCTGGATTGCCAAGTTCCGCGATGCGGACGGCAAGCGGCACCTTGAAGCGCTCGGCGCCGCCGACGATGCGCGCGACGCGGACGGCCTCAGTGTCTACAGCTTCGCGCAAGCGCAAGAGCGGGCGCGCGCGTGGTTCCAGCGCAGGGCGCGGGAGGCGGCCGGCGATTTCGTGCCGCATGACGGCCCCTACACCGTCGCCGACGCGCTCGCCGATTACCGCGCCGATTACCAGCGCCGCGGTGGCAAGGCGATCGATCGCCTCGATTGGTCCGCAGCGGCCTGGATTGTCCCGGAACTCGGCGGCGTGCCGCTCGACCGGCTGACAAAGATGCGCATCGTCGCTTGGCATCAGAAGATCGCCGAGACGCCCCCGCGGCTGCGCACCAAGGCCGGCGCGGCAGCGAAGCACCGGGAGGCCGACGCCAGCCCCGAAGCCGTGCGCCAGCGCCGCTCGACTACAAACCGGGTGCTGACGATCTTGAAGGCGACCCTCAACCATGCGCACCGGGAAGGGCGCTGCGCCAGCGATGACGCGTGGCGCACGGTGCGCGGGTTCCGCGAAGCCGATGCGGCCCGCCTGCGGTACCTGTCGGATGATGAATCGCGGCGGCTGACAAATGCCTGCCCGCCCGATTTCCGCGTGCTTGTGACGGCTGCCCTCTTGACCGGGTGTCGCTACGGTGAACTGACGGCCATGATCGTCGATGATTTCAATACCGATGCTGGAACGGTGCGAGTGCGCACCAGCAAAAGCGGGAAACCGCGTCATGTCGTGCTGACGCAGGAAGGACGCGATCTTTTCGCAGGGCTCGCCGCTGGACGGCCGGGCAGCGCCCGCATGTTCCTGCGCGGCAACGGAAGGCCTTGGGGCAAATCCGATCAGCAGCGCCCGCTTGCCACCGCCTGTGCCGTAGCCAAGATTGACCCGACAGTGAATTTCCACGGGCTACGCCACACCTATGCGAGCCGCCTTTCGATGCGCAACGTGCCGCTCGCGGTGGTCGCGGCTCAGCTGGGCCATAGCGACACCCGTATGGTTGAGAAGCATTACGGGCACCTATCGCCCGGCTATGTGTCCGACACAGTGCGAACCGCCTTCGGCACGCTCGGACTCGCCGAACCGTCTAACGTGGTCCCCATTGCGCGCTGATCCGTCAAGTGGCGGTGGCGATGGAATTCGAGCACCTGGGAGGCAACAACTGGCCGTGCCCACATCTTCCTATACGGCAAATGGCCCCGGCGTACTTTGCCGTCGCCGCTTCCGGAAACCATCATCTAATATAAGTCGGCGAGCCTTGCGCAGCGAGCCCCAGGACATCGCGCGCCAAATCCTCGTGCAGGCCCCAGCCGGGCCCGCGGTGCCGCTGGGCCAGGTGGCAGGGGTGCAGCTCACCCCCAGGGGGCCGCCGATGATCCGCACCGAGAACGCCCAGCTCGTCAATTACATCTACGTCGACATGCACGAGCGCGATATCGGCGGCTACGTCGCCGAGGCGCAGCGCGCGGTTGCCCGCCCAGGTGCAGATCCCGCCCGGCTACCGCCTGGCGTGGAGCGGGCAGTTCGAGTACCATCGAGCGCGCCAGAGTGCGACTTCAGGTCGTCGTGCCGGTCACCCTCGTGATCATCCTCGTGCTGCTGTATTTGAATTTCGGGCGGCTGACCGAGACGCTGATCGTGATGCTGTCGGTGCCGTTCTCCCTGGTCGGCGGCGTCGGGCTGATGTGGTTCAAGGGCTTCAATCTCAGCGTCGCGGTGGCGGTAGGATTCATCGCGCTGGCCGGTGTGGCGGCCGAGACCGGCGTCGTCATGCTGATCTATCTCGACAGCGCGCTCTCGGAGCGGCGCGCGCGGTGCGCGGCCGAGGGCCGCGCCTTCACGCGCGAGGACCTGAGGGAGGCCATCATGGCCGGAGCCGTGGAGCGCGTGCGCCCGAAGATGATGACGGTCACCGCCATCATGGGCGGGCTGCTTCCGATCCTGTGGAGCCACGGTACCGGCTCCGAGCTCATGCAGCGGATCGCCGTGCCGATGATCGGCGGCATGCTCTCCTCGACGGTGCTGACCCTTGTGGTCATCCCGGCGATTTACGGCCTGGTCAAAGGCTGGCGTCTGGCGCCGCTCTCCCATGCGCTCCCGGCCCGCGGGCCCGCGCCCGCGCACCTGTCAGCGGAGTAAGGAGTCAGCCCGCCGAAGCGTCGACGTTGAGGCGGGTTAGCACCGGCGCCGAAGGCCGAGTGGAATTCACGAGAATCAATGGTGCTTGTACCAACCGACGCCGCGGATGTTATTCCACGCGTCGGTCTGGTGGCACAGGAAGCACTGCTCGACGCGAGCATTGGTTTGGCCGGTGATCGTCCGGTCCATCATCTCAAAATGCATCATGTAGTGGCTTGGCGGGGCTTGATGGCACTGCACGCAGTCCTGCGAGCGGGGCGATGGGTGCCTGAAGGTGGCGATCTTCCACGCATCGACGTTATGGCAGCTCTGGCAGTCGCGGCCGAACAGGGTGCGATGCGGATCGCGGTTGGCGTGGCAACCCGCGCAGTCGAGGGTGGCGCGGGTGTCGGCCGGCAATGGCCGCGGTTTCAGGGAGCCGCCGAACAGGTCCGCTCGGCTACCAGCGAGCAGGGCCTCCAGGCGCATCAGGGAGTGCCGTAAGCGAGCGTCACCCGCCGACGGGCCATTGACCCCGGCTTCGGCAACCCGGGTATGACCCACAGTGGCGAGCACCGCGTGGTCCATGTTGACCGGGCGGCGATCGCGACCCTGGTGCTCCACATGACAACCGGCACATTCGGCGATGTTCGCGTGAAAGGCGGTAGAGGGCTTCGTCACCAACTCTGGGGCTGCGGTAATGTGGCAGGTGAGGCAAGCGGCCGCTTCCACCCCGCGGGCCGGCGTGTGGCATGATTTGCACTCTGCGCCGAGGAACTCGTGCGCGGCGGAGAGCGGTCCCGGACTTGCCACCGCAGTCCAGAGCGGGACCCCTGCCGAGCCGGAGCGGTAAAGCGCCACCGGTACTGCAATGGCAGCGGCGAGGCCGATCGCCCCGAGCGCAGCGTAAAGAATGGTGGTTGGCTTTATCGCAGCCACCTGAGGCCATAGTAGATGCCATTCCAGACATGCAGCGCTAGCAAAGGGTAGAGCACAAGGGCCGCGACAATGTGCACCACGACCCAGCGGGCCAGAGACCGTTTCAGCGCCTCCCGCCGACCGATCGCGTATTCCTGATCGGCGATAGCGGCGACCAGGGCTGGAATTGGCACGCTGGACGGCCGCGCCATGGCAGCCGAAATCGCGCCACCTTGCTGCGCGACGGCGATGGTTGAGGCGATCGTATCGTATCGTGTCCGCAGCGCCCCGAGCTCCTGCCGCTGGTCGCCGATGTCGGTACCGATGTGCGCCAAGTAATAGCGGCCGATAAATCCGCTCAAAACGATGGTCAGCATGGCCACGACCAGCGCGATCCCAAGTGGGCTCTGGTACTTGTGGCCAGTATGGAGGATCCCGAACACCGCGCCGGCCGCACCGGCGTAGACGTGGAAGGAAAGCGTCGCCCCTAGCGCGACCCGCCGCTTCAGCAAGGGGAGGCGCCGCGCCAGCGAGTAGGCCAGCAGCACTACGAATAGTAAGGTGCTGGCGATACCGAGCATGCCGCCCGCGAAGCTGCCGGGGAAGCGCGGCGCCGAATGCAGCACGAAGCCAGGCGCGAACAGTGCCACCAGGATCAGCAACGTACCTACTGTGCGCCGCTCATTCACGCCCATGTTCAGGCTTCAACCACAAGGTTGCCAAGCGATTTCGCCTGACAGGCCAGAATGAAGCCTTGCCCTTTCTTTTCAGGTGGCAGTCCCTCTTCGATTTCCATCGTAACGGTGCCTGCCTTTAGAGGCACCATGCAGATCCCGCACGTTCCGACACGACAGGAATAATCGATTTCCACCCCAATCGCCTCGCCTGCCTCCAGCACGGTCTGATCGGGAGCGAGTGGTGCCGATTTCCCCGCTTTCGTGAACTCAACCTGGGCCGTGGCGTTGGGCAAACCGGGGGCGATAGCCGGGTCCAAGGGCAGGACGGATGCAAATGCCGGCACGGCGGGCGCTGGCACCCGACCTTGGGCCGGACCGAAGGCCTCCATCTTGATCTTTGCCCCGGCAACACCGAGTTCAAGAAGCTGCACCTTGACCGCATCCATCATCGCCGGCGGCCCGCAAACATGGACCCGGCTCCGAGCGATGTCGGGCACGGCACGCGCAATGAACTGCTTGGAGATAGGACCCGTCGCTCCCTTCCACGTCGTGCCCTCGATGTAATCGAGTGTCGCCGTGACATGCAGGCTCGCATGCCGCTTTCGAAGGTACTCGAGCTCCTCTCGAAAGATAAATTCCTCGATTGCGCGCGCCCCATAAAGTAGGAAAATATCCCCGGGAAAGCCGCGGTCTGTCAGGTAGCGGATCACGCACATCATCGGCGTGATGCCCACGCCGCCGGCGATCAGAACGATGCTGGCGGCCTCCTCGCCCGTGAAAGTAAAATTGCCCGCGGGACCAGACACCTGGAGCAGGTCTCCGACCGCCACTTGGTCATGCAGATAGCGCGACTCTGCACCCTGCTCCTCCCGTTTGACCGTGATTTCGACGTAGTCGCGTTGGGCGGGCGAGGAAGCGATCGTGTAAGAGCGCCGCACCGCCATGCCTTCGATCTCGGCCAAGAAAGTGAGGAATTGGCCGGGCAGAAAGATGAACGGAATTGCCCCGTCCTCCGGGTCCTCGAGCCGGAACGTCTTCACGGTGGGTGTTTCCTTGAAGATCGCCGCCACGCGCAGCGTGCCTGACCACGGCTGCTTCAGAGCGACCGCGGCCGGAACTGGCGCTACCTCTGCGGCGGGCACCCGGGCGGGAGGCGAGGCGGACGGCCCTGGGCTCGGCGTTAATCCGGAGGCGGCCGTCGGCCCCGGTGCGGCTTCGGGGGGGCCGGCCGTGAGGCGCAGCACCAATCCGCTGATCCGGCGCATTCGGGCGTACTGGATCAGCAAGGCCGCGACCAGGAAGGCGACCAGGAACACCATCGTCGTCAGATGGTACCAGGATAGACCCCAGGGACCGGCGTCCATTGTCTTCGGGGCTGACTCCACGGTCGCAACGCCGAGCTGGCCCTTGAACCAGGCCAGGGCAAGCTCCCGTGGCGGCGTGCCGGCCGCGAGCGCCCGCAGAGCCGCCGTCCCGCTCTCGAGCTGCAGCAGGCCCACCCGCGCCCCGGCTGTTGCCTGCTGCACAGCCGTCGGGTCATTCGCCGCCAATGCATGGTGCAGCCGCGCTTGGGCCGCGGTGATTGCCTGCGAGCCCGAGCCGATGCGCCGCTCCGCCTCGGCCTCGATGAAACGGCGCGCCTCCGGAGTGAGCGCGGGCATGTCCAAAAGGGCAGCGTAGAACGGCCGCGGCCCGACGCCCATGCAACCCATCATGCCGCCGCACCCGGCACTCGCCTGGACGCTCGGCACGGCGCCGGCCATCGGCGGCGGCGGAGGGAGGTCGATACCGACAGGGCCGGGCTGCGCCGGGACCACCGCCGCCGGTGCCACCGCGGTGGGTGTAGGCTGTCCCGGATGGTGCCCGAGGTGCCCGCCAGACTCGGCCCGCGCCACCGCGGTCCCGAGCAGCGCCGAAGCGAGCAGCGCCGCCGGCCCGAACCAGTGGCCGGAACTCCGCCGCCGCACGGCCTTCAGAAGGCTCCGATGAAGGGCAGCATGGTGCTCGTCGCCAGGCGCTTCTGCGCATCGTCAAGCTGGCTTTGAAGAGTGCTGAAGGCTAGCCGCGTTTTGTGAATTGCCTCGGCGCGGGCCGTTAAGTGGGTTTCATACGAAATGAGCCGCGCCATGGGATCGCTTCCGGTGGCGCTGTCCTGCAGCGCGGCACGGGCTGCATCCAGATGCTCGCGCCCGGCACGCAGAGCCGTGGCGAAGGCTTCCCAGGCCGGCGCCTGTGCATCGGTGATATGGAGCTCTGTCCGCAAAAACGCGATGCGCCCTTCCAGGCGCGCGACGGGGCTTGACCCGGGCTGTTCACCGCCGGTCGCACCCGTTCCGGGCGCCGCGCCCGGGCGCGCCATATTCTGCATCATCATTGTACACATGGGGCACATGGCCATCGGCGCCGGCTGTGCTTGGCCGAGCGGCATCGTGGCCTGAGCCTGCCCCGGCATGGCGCCGCCCATGCGCATTCGGTCATCGCCCATGCCCCCCGCGGCAGGCGCCGGTTGGGCACTGGGTGCGGTTGGCGTACTGGGCAGCGCGGTCGCGCCCATCGGCATCGTGGGCTGCATGGGCCCGCCCATGCGCATTCGGTCATCACCCATGCCCCCCGCAACAGGCGCCGGTTGGACACTGGGCGCGGCTGGCATACCAGGCATCGCGGTCGCGCCCATCGGCATCATGTCCATCATGGCGAGGCGTAACGGGTGACGGGGCTCTTCCGCCACGGCCCCACCCGGCAATAGTGGCGCGAGCACCGAAAGCACGCCTGCGACGACGGTCAAAATGTGTCTTGCCATAACTGGTGGGCCTTTCTGTGGGAACGCGCTCACTCGCCCAGTCATCGGGCGAGTGGGCCGGGCGCTGTGAGCATGCGCGCAGCGCTCGCCTAGCGTTGCGTCGGTAGCCTGGTGCACTCTTCGCTTGCCAGATGGCGCTCCGAACCCCTTTTACCGACGGTCATCGCGCAACGGCGCTCGTTCAGCTCCGCCAAGCATTGCTGAAATATCGGGCCGCCGGCCGCATGCCCCATCTGTACACAGGTCTGCTGATCGTCGGCCAATCGCGTATCCTGATGCGGTATGCAGCCGAACAGCACGCCCCCAAGCAGCAAAAGCGTCAGCAACGAGACTTGCGTGCTCAAGGGCTCACCCTTACCGCGTTCTTTGCGCGCACGCTTGACGGTGCTCGATCGGCATATTAGCCAGCGCCGCTGGCGAGCAATCAGGGCTGCGCGAGGGCATGACCTCATTGCTCATCGTGCCGGTCTTGGGACCGGGCATATTGTGTGTGCCAGACAGCATTGTATCATCCGTGTGCGGGCGGGGCGCGCATGCGGAGACAGCCGCAACCAAGACCACTGCGCCAGCCCAAACCATTGCTCTCTTCATAGCCCGATCTCCTCGCTCAACAAATCTGACATGCATAGCGTTGGCATCCCTAAGTCCTCATGTTTCGATCTGTATACCCAGATCCGCTTCTCGCAACACGCAATAATCTTGCCACCCGATCACCTTTTTCGACGACAATCTGAGAGTCTGTCCGGGAACATCATTTGGGATTGCATAGTTTTCGCAACATCAGGCGGATTGATGCCAGGCGCAGGAAGGCGAGCGCCTTGCGGTTGAGATTTTCCCAATCCTTGGCCAGCCTGCGGCAGCGGTTGAGCCAGGCCAGG
>CAMATN010000031.1 GCA_945861155.1 Rhizobium sp. Q54 | reverse complement strand
CCCGCGTTGCGGGCTCCTCAGGATGAGGTTCTTTCTTAATGCCATCAAAGACATATCCTCATCCTGAGGAGGCGCGGAGCGCCGTCTCGAAGGACGCGCGACTGGTATTGCAGCCGGTCGTTTGGGTCCGCTTGGATTTGATTCACAAGCCCTGAGGATAGCCTCCCGGGTGCTTGTCAAGGCGGCGCGCTTCATGGTTTATCGACTGACCCGCCGCCGCAGCCGCCCGCCGGAAAGCTCATGACAGACAGCATCATCGTCGACACCGCCACCCGGATCTTCGCCGATCTGTGCGAGCCCGGCACGGTCAATGCGGCCGAAGAGGGGCAATGGCCGAAGGCGCTGTGGGACGCGCTGGAGGAATCCGGCCTGACCTTGACCTGGGTCCCCGACACGCTCGGCGGCGCCGGCGCCGACATCATCGACGGCTTTGCGGTATTGCGCGCCGCCGGGCGCGCGAGCGCGCCGGTGCCGCTCGCCGAGACGCTGCTCGCCGGCTGGCTCTTGACGCAGGCCGGGCTCGACGCGCCTGCCGGCCCGATGACGATCGCCCCGGTCTACGAAGACGGCCATATCGAGCTCGCGAACCGCAGCTTGCGCGGCCGGGCGCGCCACGTGCCCTTCGCCCGCAACGCCGAGCACATCGTCGTCCTCGCCTACGAGGCGGGCACCCCCTCGGTGGCGCTCGTCCCGACAAGCGGCCTCGCGATCAGCCCCGGCACGAGCCTCGCCGGCGAGCCGCGCGACACGGTGACGTTCGACGGCGCGACCGCGGTCGCGGTCGGTCCCGCCCCCGGCCTCGGCACGCTCGGGCTGGTGCAGCTCGGCGCCGCGGCGCGGGCGCAGCAGATGGCGGGCGCCCTCGAACATATTCTCGACCAATCGGTGCAATGGTCGCTCGACCGCGTGCAGTTCGGCCGGCCGATCGCCAAGTTCCAGGCCGTACAGCACAGCCTCGCGGCATTGGCGGGCGAGGTCGCCGCCGCCGGCGCCGCCGCCGATGCCGCCGCCGAGGCGATCGCCCGCTACGGGATCGGCGGCGAACTGGTCGCGGCCGAGGTCGCGATCGCCAAGTTGCGGGTCGGTGAGGCGGCTGGGACCGGCGCGGCGATCGCCCACCAAGTGCATGGCGCGATGGGCTTCACCTACGAGCACTCGCTGCACCACGCGACGCGCCGGCTGTGGACGTGGCGCGAGGAATTCGGCAACGAGACGCATTGGGCGACCCAGCTCGGCCACATGGTCGCCGCGCGCGGCGCCGACGCGCTGTGGCCGTTCATCACCCAAGGCTCCTAAGGTTGCGAGGCGGCGATGGCCTATAATTTTCATTTCGATCCCGTAGACCTTCCGCCCGAATGCCAGGAGCTGCGCCAGGAAGTGCGCACCTTCCTGCGCCAGGAGATCGAGGCCGGGACCTTCAGCCCGACTGGCGGCAAGGGCAGCTTCTCGAAAGCGTTCGCCCGCAAGGTCGGGGCGCGCGGCTGGCTTGGCATGACCTGGCCCAAGCAATATGGCGGCCACGAGCGCTCGCACCTCGAGCGCTATGTCGTGATCGAGGAGATGCTGGCGCATCGCGCGCCAAACCGTTCCTATGCGACAGCCGACCGGCAGAGCGGCCCGGTCATCCTGCGTTACGGCCAGGAGGAGATTAAGCAGAAGATCCTGCCGCAAATCGCGTCGGGCGATCTGTGCTTCTGCATCGGCCTCAGCGAGCCCAATTCCGGCTCCGACGTGTTCGCCGCCTCGACCCGCGCGACCAAGACCGAGGGCGGTTGGCTGGTCAATGGGCGCAAGATCTGGACCAGCAACGCGCATAATTCGGACTACATGATCGCCCTCTTACGTACCTCGCCCAAGACCAAGGAGAATCACCGGCACGGGCTGACCCAGTTCCTGATCGAGTGCAAATCGCCGGGGATCACGATCCGCCCGATCATCAACCTGACCGGCCAGCACGATTTCAACGAGATCTTCTTCGACGATGTGTTCGTGCCCGATCTGCATCTGATCGGCGAGGTCGACATGGCCTGGAAGCAGGCCACCGACGAACTGGCCTATGAGCGCAGCGGCCCCGACCGCTGGCTCGAAACATTTTCGGGCCTGGTCGAGCTGGTGCGCCGCGCCGGCCCCGAGCCGAGCGAGCGCCTCGCCGAAGGCATCGGCCGCGAGGTCGCGCATCTGGCGACCCTGCGCCGCATGTCGGTCAGCGTCGCCGGGATGCTGCACGCCGGCAAGACCCCCGGGGTCGAAGCCGCCGTCGTCAAAGACCTCGGCACCAATTGGGAACAGGCATTGCCCAACAAGGTGCGTCTTCTCGCACCGCCGAGCGGCGATTCGAGCCCCGAGAGCAACGACGACCGCTTCGAGGAGGCGCTGCGCCACACGACCCTGATCGCGCCGAAGCTGACGATCCAGGGCGGCACCCGCGAGGTATTGCGCGGCATCATCGCCCGCGGGTTGGGGCTGCGCTGAACGCTGGAACAGCGCCGTGCGTCCTTCGAGACGGCCGCTTCGCGACCTCCTCAGGATGAGGGATCTTTGTCAATGCCATCCACTTTGTACCTCATCCTGAGGAGCGCCCGAAGGGCGCGTCTCGAAGGACGCAGGGCGTGGATGCGGCACGTCGCATAGGTTACTGCATGCCCGATCTTCGTCCTCTTCTCTCGCCCGACAGCGTCGCCATCGTCGGCGCTTCGGCCGACCAGTCGCTGCGCGGCCGGCTGACCCACCAGCTGATCGAGCACGGTTTCCCCGGCCGGATCTATCCGGTGACACGCAGCCAGAGCGAGGTGCTCGGACACAAGGCCTACGCCGCGATCGCCGACCTGCCGGAAGCCGCAGACCTCGCGGTGATCCTGGTGCCGGCGGCGCATGTCGTCTCGACGATCGAGCAATGCGCCGCGCGCGGCATCCCGGCGGCGGTTATCATCAGCTCCGGTTTCGGCGAGGAGAAAAGCGAGGAGGCAGCGGCGCGCGACGCCGCATTGCGGGCGCTCGCGACGCGCACCGGCATGGTCATAGCCGGACCGAATTCGGAGGGCCTCGTCAACCCGCTGCGCCCGCTGGTCGCGACCTTCAGCCCGGTGTTCCACGACCCGAAAATGCCGCTGCTGCCGGAGCACAGCCGCGCCAAGCCGATCGCGGTCACCTGCCAAAGCGGCGCGCTGACCTTCGCCTTTTTGAGCCGGGGGCGCGACCGCCAGCTCAAATTCACCTACCAGATCAGCGCCGGCAACCAGACCGTGCTCGAAGCCCACGATTATATCGATTGGGTGCTCGATGCCGGCGGCGCCGACATCTTCATGTGCTACCTCGAAGGCATTCGCGATACCGCCCGCTTTCGCGCCGTCGCCGACAAGGCCGCGCGCGCCGGTAAACCGATGATCGTCGCCAAGGTCGGACGCTCCGACGCGGGCCGCCGCGCCGCCGCCTCGCATACCGGGTCGCTGGCCCGCGCCGGCCTGGCCGACGATGCGATCTTCCGCCATCACGGCATCATTCGGGGCGAGGACCTCGACCACATGGTCGATGTCGCAACGGCCTTCGCCTATTGCCCGCTGCCGCGCGGCAACCGGGTGGCGATCATTACCGGCTCGGGCGGCAGCGCGGTGTGGATGGCCGATATCCTGTCGGCGCACGGGCTCGAACTGCCCGTATTGGAGGACGAGCTCCAACAGCGCCTGATGGCGCTGCTGCCCTCCTACGCCTCGGCGCTGAACCCGATCGACGCGACGGCGCAGGCGATCGGCGAAGTCGGCTACGCGCCGATGGTCGAGATCGTGCGCGAGTCGAAATGCATAGACACGATCCTGTTGATCAGCTCGCTGGCCAACGACAGCCGGGCCAGGAAGATGGCCGAGGAATTGGCCGGGATCGCCGCTTCGAGCGACAAGCCGATCCTGATGTCGACCTATACGACCGCGTCCCCGCTGGCGATCGCCACGTTGGGCCAGGCCGGCATCCCCTGCTACACCTCGATGCCGAGCTGCGCCCGGGCGATCCGCGCGCTGGTCGATTACGGCCGGTTCCGCGAGCGCGTCGCCAAGCGGGCGGCCGCGCCCCCTGCCCCGCCGATGCCGCGCGACGAGGTCGCGCGCGCGCTCGCCCAATCCGGCCCGGTGCTGACCGAAATTGCCTCGAAGGCGCTGCTCGCGCACTACGGCGTGCCGTTGCCGCCGGAGACCTTGGCGCTGAGCGAGGAGGTGGCCGCCGCGGCCGCCGCCAGGATAGGCGGCGCGGTCGCATTGAAGGTGCAATCGCCCGACATATTGCACAAGACCGAGGCCGGCGCTGTGGCGCTCGGGGTCAGCGGCGCGGCGGCGGTGCACGAGGCCTACCGGTCGGTGCTGGCGCGGGCCCGGGCAGCGCATCCGAGCGCGGCGATCGAGGGCGTACTGGTCCAGGCGATGGCGCCCCGCGGCGTCGAGATTATCCTCGGGGTCACGCGCGATCCCGATTTCGGCCCGATGCTGATGGTCGGGCTCGGCGGCATCCATGTCGAAATATTGCGCGATGTCGCGTTCGCTCCGGTCCCACTCGGCATCGAGGAGGCACTGGAGCTGATCGGCGAATTGAAGGGCGCGGCCATCCTCGACGGGGTGCGCGGCGAGCCCGCCGCCGACCGCGCCGCCCTGGCCGAGCTGATGGTCGCGCTGTCGCGCTTTGCCGCCGACCATGCGGACGCGATCGCCGAGATCGACCTCAACCCGGTGATCGTCCACCCCGCCGGCGAGGGTCTGACGATCGTCGACGCGCTGATTGTCAAGCGCTGAACAGTGGTAAAATCTAAATTGTCATCCCGGCGAAGGCCGGGATCCACCCTTCAACCGCTCGTGCGGCGGATCAGTGGATCCCGGCCTTCGCCGGGATGACATAGAAATTGCTGCCCGCGGCGGCCTAGCAGGGAGAGCTTGACAATGACCGACTACACCGGCTTCACGGAGATCGCCGTCACCTCAGACGGCATGGTCTTCACCGTCGAGATGCGCCGCCCGCCGCATAATTTCTTCGACAGCGAGTTGATCGCCGAGATCGGACAGGCCTTCGAGCGGCTCGATTCCGACCCGGCTTGCCGCGCCATCGTGCTCGCCGCGCAGGGCCGCTCGTTCTGCGCCGGCGCCGATTTCGCCAAACGCATGGATACCGGCACGGTCCAGGAATCGGCCCGCAGCGGCGCCGGCCGGCACCTCTACAAGGAGGCGATTCGCCTGTTCCGCACGGCCAAGCCCATCATCGGCGCGGTCCACGGGGCGGCGGTCGGCGGCGGGCTCGGCCTCGCGCTGGTTCCCGATTTCCGGGTGACCTGCGCGGAAGCGCGGTTCAGCGCCAATTTCAACCGGCTCGGTTTCCATCCCGGCTTTGGCCTGACCGTCACCCTGCCCCGCCTCGTCGGGGCGCAGCAGGCGGCCCTCCTGTTCTATACCGGACGACGCATCGCGGGCGACGAAGCCGTCCGCATCGGGCTGGCCGATGTGCTGGTGCCGCAGGCCGAGGTGCGCGGCGCGGCGCAGGCTTTGGCCCTGGAGATCGCGCAATCGGCCCCACTCGCGGTTCTCGCGACCCGCGAAACCGTGCGGCGCGGCCTGATAGACGCGGTCGAGGCGGCGACCGAGCGCGAGCTCGTGGAGCAGGACTGGCTGCGCCGCACCGAGGATTTCCAGGAGGGCATCAAGGCGATGGGCGAGCGCCGATTACCCAATTTCCAGGGGCGATAAGCCGCTTCGCGTCCCCTCGCCGCCGGTCCTAACGGGGTCCCCAGGGGGCGGCTTTCGCGCGCCCCTGCCTCGCCGAAAACGCGCATTTTGTCGCACCATTTATCTTGCTATTCTCTCAACCGTAAGTTTGGCCCGCCATCAACCGGGGGAGAAAGCGGGATGGAAAAGCTCTTGAACAATCTATGGGCGACAATCGGCGCCGGGGTCGTGCTGACGATCATCCTGGCGATCATCATTCGCGCGATGGCGTGAGACAAAAAGGGGGGACGGGCGATGGATTTCCAATGGTGGTCGGTTTGTTTCCGGTGGCTTCACGTGATCAGCGGCATCATGTGGATCGGCCACCTCTGGTACTTCAACTTCACCCAGACGCCGACGATGCCGACGATTCCAGCGGAGCTGCGCCCGGCGATCGTCCGCTACATCCTGCCCGAGGCGCTGTTCTGGTTCCGCTGGGGTGCGGTGGCGACGCTCGTCACCGGGCTGATCGTCGCCTGGATGCAAGGCTATCTGCTCAGCGCGCTGGCGCTCGGCATCCCCGATCCGCATCCGCACTATAAGACCACGGCGATAGGCTGGGGCATGTGGCTCGGCTTCATCATGTTCCTCAACGTGTGGCTGGTGATCTGGCCGAACCAGCAGAAGGTGATGGGCGTCGTCCAGGCAACGCCCGACGAGGTCAACGCCGCTCGCCGCATCGCCGGGCTCGCGTCGCGCGTCAACACGATGCTGTCCATCCCGATGCTGTACGCGATGGTGTTCGCGGCGCACCGGTACTAGGGGGTCAGAACCTGCCGCGGAGCGCGGCGGCGAACAGCCGCCAGCTCTGCAGCGTATCGGGAATCGCCAGCTCGGGCGCGAACGGGTCGTAGCCGGCCCGTTCGACCCGCGCCAGGTACCGAGCCGCGATCACGGCCGGCAACAAGGCGGCGCGCGCCGCTCGACTGATATCGGACCGATGCCGGCGCGCAGCCCGCAAATGGGCGGTTGCCGCCTCCGCAATCTCCGCGACAGCCATGCGCAACGCGGGGCTGGCTCGCAGCCCGGCGTAGTCGGCCGGATCGAGCCCGACGCGCGCGGCGATGTCCGCCGGAATGTATTGCCGCCGAGCGCGGGCATGGTGCGGCATGGCGCGCAGCAGCCCGGCGAGCGCATAGGCGATGCCGATCCCGCGCGCGGCGGCATCGGCGACCGGCGCGCCAAGCACCTCGAGCGCCAGGGCTAGCAGCGTCGCCGAACTGCCCTCGGCATAATCCTCAAGCGCCGCCAGATCAGCCGGCGGCTCGTC
Source organism: Rhizobium sp. Q54 (assembly GCA_945861155.1). Taxonomy (GTDB): domain Bacteria; phylum Pseudomonadota; class Alphaproteobacteria; order ATCC43930; family CGMCC-115725; genus DATARH01. The sequence goes on along the minus strand of CAMATN010000031.1, from coordinate 36,430 downwards.
GGCCAGATCGCGATCGCGCGTATCGATCAGGCGATCGAGATGAGTGCGGGTCAGCGCGTGGTCGCAAATGATCTCGGCGAGCGGCCCGGCCACCTCGTGCTGACGCCGCGCCGCGCCGGCATACGCGCCATCGACGATCTCGCGCCACCATTGCAGACGGATCTGCCCAAGCATCGGCTGGGTCACGCTCTCGCGCACCCGCGCAATCTCGTAGTTGAAGGCGTAGAGCGCGAACAGCGCCTCGCGCCGATTGGCCGGCGCAAACAGCGCGGTCTGATAGCGGTCGCGGTCGTGCCGTTGTACGAGCGCCGCCATTGGCGATATGCTCCGCCCCGCGGAACGCGACGTTGGGTAGTGCGTTTCAGCGATCACAATATCTTCCCGCACGCGTCGTCACTCAACCATCGTCAAGGGATAGCCATGGCTTTTGAACTGCCGCCCCTGCCTTATCCGAAAAACGCGCTGGAGCCGCATACTTCCGCGCAGACGCTCGATTTCCACCACGGCAAGCACCATCAGGCCTATGTGACCAATCTGAACAATCTGGTCAAAGGCTCGCCGATGGAGAACCAGTCGCTCGAGGAAATCATCCAGGCGACTGCCAAGGACGCATCCAAGGCCGGTGTGTTCAACAACGCCGCCCAGGTGTGGAACCACACCTTCTTCTGGAACTGCATGAAGCCGCAGGGTGGCGGCGCGCCGAGCGGCAACATCGCTCAGGCGATCGACCGCGATCTCGGTGGCCTCGCCAAGTTCAAGGATGATTTCAAGGCGGCCGCGGTCGGCCAGTTCGGCAGCGGCTGGGCCTGGCTCGTCGCCAGCGGCGGCAAGCTCTCGATCACCCGCACGCCCAACGCGGTGAACCCGCTGGCCGAGGGCGGAAACGCGCTGCTGACCTGCGATGTGTGGGAGCACGCCTATTATCTCGACTACCAGAACCGCCGGCCGGACTTCGTCCAGGCGTTTCTCGATCACCTCGTCAATTGGGATTTCGTCGCGCAAAACCTGTCCAAGGCGCGCTGATCGGCCTCCTGACAATTCACCACGGAGGCACGGAGAAGGAATCTACCGCGGAGGGTGCAAGGGAAAACCCAACGGGGCGCGTAGCGCCTCTGATCCCTTGCGACGTCCGGGCCGGCGTTATGTTTTCTTCTCCGTATCTCCGTGGTGAGACGATCATTCGCGCTACAAATGGACGCCGGTGTCGAGCAGCGCCGCAGTGTAGTCGCGGTAGCTGATGCCGAGCGCCTCGGCACGCGCCAGACGCGCCAGCGCAATCTCGCGCGGCGGCGTTTTCCAGGCGTTCGCGTGCGCTTTCTTCCAGCAAAAATGCCGCCAGCCGGCGCCGGGGTCGAGCGGCGGCCCGCCATTATGGCCGATACCAAACGGCATTAGACCCGCAGCGCCGTGACCGTTCTCCATGATCACCTCCCGCTCGGACCCGCAGCAAGCGGCGTGCCAGACGGGCAGATCGATCAGGCCGGCAGCAGCAGCGCCGCGGCGACGCGGCGGTCCTCGGCCAGCAGCAAATTGTAGGTCCGGCATGCCGCACCGGTATCCATCGCCTCGACCGCAATGCCGCCTGCCTTGAGCCAGGACCGCAACGCCGCGGGCAGCGGAACCATGCGGGGTCCCTGCCCGAGCAGCAGCAGATCGACCCCGCCGCGCTCTACCACGCCGGCCAGGCCCTCAAGGCTCATTCCCGCGCCGGCCCAATCAAGTGTCAGATCGGGAAACACCAGGACCGGCCCGAGAAAGATCTTGCCGCTGACGCGAAATCCGCTTGGCCCGTAACGCTCGATGATCTGGCGTCCGGGCGGAACGAGCTGGATCAGCTCCACCTCGGCGTCGCTATGCGCCCGGTGTCGCGGGTTCGGGCTCCTTGGCGATCGCGCGCCGGTTCGGCTGGATGTAATAGAGCAGCGGAGCGGCGACGAAGAGCGAGGAGTACGTCCCGATCGCGGTGCCCCACAGCATCGCGATGCTGAAACCCCTCAGCACCTCGCCGCCGAAGATCAACAGCGCCAGCACCGAGAGTGTGACGGTGCTGACGGTCAGGATCGTGCGCGACAGAGTCTCGTTGAGCGCCAGGTCGATCAGGTCGCGAAACGGCATCGTGCGATGCTTGCGCATGTTTTCGCGCATGCGGTCGTAGATCACGACCGTGTCGTTGATCGAATAGCCGGCGATCGTCAGGATGGCCGCCAAGGTCGTCAGGTTGAATTCGAGCTGAAAAATCACGAACAGCCCGACCATGGTGACCACGTCGTGCAAGGTCGACACCATCGCGCCGAGGCCGAACTGCCATTCGAAACGGAACCACACATAGATCATGATCGCGCCAAGGGCGAGCACGGTCGCCAGCACCCCGGCGCGGATTAGTTCGCCGCCGACGCTCGGACCGACCACCTCGACCCGGCGGTATTCGACATTGGAACCCAAGGCTTCGCGCGCCGCTCGCACCGCTTTCTGCTGGGCGGGATCGCCGCCGGCCTGTTGCGGCAGACGGATCAGAACGTCGTTCGGGCCGCCGAATTGCTGCAGCGAGGCGTCGCCGAGGTGGAGCGCGTTGAGCTTCGCGCGCATCCCGGCGAGATCCGCCGGCCCGTCCGTCGTTCGCGCCTCGATCAACGTGCCGCCGACAAAGTCGATGCCGTAATTGAGCCCGACCGTGAAGAAACTCCCGATCGTCAGCACGATCAAAGCCAGCGAAATAGCAAAACCGGGCACATGCCAGCGCATGAACTCGATCTTCGGTATCCGCCCGATAACGATCAGCGGTCTCATGGCAATGCGATCATTTTGAGGCCCCCAGATTGAGACCAAGGGGATCTACGATCACAGCGGGATTTCCTTCGGCTTTGTTTGCCGCACCCAGGTCACGATCTGCAACCGGGTCACCAGGATTGCCGAGAACAGCGATGTCAGCACGCCGATGCTGAGCGTGACGGCAAACCCTTTCACCGGACCCGAGCCCAGCCAATAGAGCAGGATTCCGGCCACCAGCGTCGTCACATGGCTGTCGAGGATCGTGCCAAAGGCGCGGGTAAACCCGGCCTCCAGTGAGGATAGCATCGAGCGCCCGCTCCGCACCTCCTCCTTGATGCGCTCGTAGATCAAGACGTTGGCGTCGACCGCCATGCCTATCGTCAGAGCGATCCCGGCGATGCCCGGCAGGGTCAAGGTCGCGCCGAGCAGCGACAACGCCGCCAGCATCAGGCACAAATTGAAGAACAGCGCCACGTCGGCGAAGATTCCGAACAGCCCGTAGAACAGCACCATGAATACGACGACGAGGACAACCGCGACGATGCTGGCGAGGGTCCCGGCCTGGATTGAATCGGCGCCGAGCTGCGCCCCGACGGTGCGCTCTTCGAGGATCGTGATCGGCGCCGGCAACGCGCCGGCGCGCAGCAATAGCGCCAGGTCGCTCGCCGACTGCACGGTGAAACTGCCGGAGATAATGCCGCTGCCGCCGGTGATCGGCTCGCGGATCACCGGCGCGCTGATCACCTTGTTGTCGAGCACGATCGCGAAGGGCTTGCCGACATTCTCGCGGGTCGCGTCGCCGAAACGGCGCGCCCCGGCGCCGTCGAATTTGAAGCTGACGACCGGCTGGTTGTCCTGGAAGGTGGCTTGCGCGTCGGTCAGCGTGTCGCCGCCAACGATGACCCGCTTGCGCACGACATAGGCCGCCGCACCGCCGCGATTGCCGCGCTCCTCCTGAGCCTGCAGGATTTCGGTGCCGGGCGGCAAACGGCCGCGGCGCGCATCCTCCAGCGTGACGCTCGAATCGACCATCTGGAAGGTCAGCTTGGCGGTGCGTCCGAGCAGCGCCTTGACGTGCTCGGGATTGTCGATCCCGGGCAGCTGCACGAGGATGCGGTTCTGCCCCTCGCGCTGGATCGTCGGCTCCTTGGTGCCGGTTTCGTCGACGCGCCGGCGGATGATCTCGATCGACTGTTCGACCGCCTGCCGGCGACGTGTCTCGGTCGCGACCTGGCCGAACTTCATCGTACCGGCCCCGTCGCCGCGAATCTCCACGGTCAGTTCGGAATCGGTCTTTGCGAGGAGCTGCCGCGCCTCCTCCAGCCGGTCGGCGTCGCGGATCGTGAAGACGATCGCATTGCCCTCGGCGTTGAGACCGGTATAGCCGATCTTCGCGTTGCGCAGCGCGTTGCGCACGGTTTCGGTGACCGAATTGAGGCGCTCGCGCTCGGCTGCGGCGACATCGACTTCGAGCAGCAGATACGAGCCGCCGCGCAGGTCGAGACCGAGCGCCACCTGCTTATGGGGGATGAACTGCGGCAAGACCGCGAGCTGCGCCGGGGTGAACAAATTGGGCAGGCTCAACAGCACGCCGAGCGCGCAAATCGCACAGATCAGCAGCACTTTCCAGGTGGCGAAATAGAGCATCCGCTAGGATTTCCCGGTCCGAATGAGCGAGAACGATCCCCACTCAACCCGGCCGTCGACCTTTCGATCAGGGATTCGAAAACAAGGCGCCAACAGGGTCACACCTTGTCAGCCTCGCGCCGCGCCGGTTCCTTGTCCTTGGCGGCTTCGCGCGCGGCGGCGGGGTCGGGCTTGGTCAGGACGCTCCCAATGGTGCTGCGCAGCACCCGAACGCGGACGTTCGGCGCGAGATCGACCTCGACTTCCTCGGGGCTCACCACCTTCGAGACCGTGCCGAGAAATCCGCCGCCGGTGACGATGCGATCGCCGCGCCGGAGCGCGTCGAGCATCGTTCGGTGATCCTTCTGCTTTTTCTGCTGCGGCCGGATCAACAGGAAATAGAACACGATGAAGATCAGAACGAGCGGCAGAAACTGGATTAACGCATTCTGATCCATCAGGCCCGTCCTTACCCCAAGCCGGCGAATGAGGCGCCGGCGCCGGCATCGAAATGGTGCGCTCCGCCGGTCCGGACAAGCGCTGTCGCAACGCCCGCACGAGGCGACCAGCCCCGCGCGCATTGGTACGCGATGCCCCGGAAAAGGGCAATCGTTGGTCACTTCACGCGTTTCCGCCGCGACGGCGGCTGTGATAGCGTCCGCCGCCTTTGCCGCTTGCCCGGCGCCTCTCCCGCAAATCGAGGCCTATGCCCGAACACGATCTTGTCCCGCTTCTCCACCGCATCGCCGAGGCGCTCGAGCGCCTCGCTCCAACCCCGGCCGCGGTCAACGATCTCGACGCGGCCGACGCCTTTGTCTGGCATGCCGAGCGGGAATGGCTGGAGCCGGTGCCGGTCGTCAATCGCGTGCCGCTCGGCCTGTTGCGCGGCATCGACCGGGTGCGCGATATCCTCGTCGAGAACACCGAGCGTTTCGCGGCCGGGCTGCCGGCCAACAACGTGCTCTTGTGGGGCGCGCGCGGCACCGGCAAGAGCGCGCTGGTCAAGGCTGTCCATGCCGCCGTCAATGATGAGCAGCAACCGGGGGCGCTCGCGCTGATCGAGATCCATCGCGAGGACATCCCGAGCCTGCCGCGCCTGTTGACGCTGGCCCGGAGCAGCGCGCGGCGCTGCCTGTTGTTCTGCGACGACCTGTCATTCGACCAGAACGATGCCAGTTATAAATCGCTGAAGGCGGTGCTCGAAGGCGGGATCGAGGGGCGCCCCGGCAATGTCGTGCTGTACGCCACCTCGAACCGGCGCCATCTGATGGCGCGCGACATGATCGAAAACGAGCGCTCGACCGCGATCAACCCGGCCGAGGCGGTCGAGGAGAAGGTGTCGCTGTCCGACCGGTTCGGGCTGTGGCTCGGGTTTCACAATGTCGACCAGGAAACCTATCAGGCGATCGTGCGGGGCTACGCCGCGCATTACCGACTCGACCTGCCGGCCGACCAGCTCCGCGCCGAAGCCAGCGAATGGTCGATCACCCGCGGCGCACGCTCGGGGCGCGTCGCCTGGCAGTTCATCCAGGACGTCGCCGGCCGGCTCGGCAAACCGCTTTCCTGATAAGGCAAATCCGCTCAGCCCGGGCTCGCGACACCCTTGCTGCCGGCGCTGGGCGTGGGAGCGAGAAACTCGCGCGGATCGACGGCGCGCTTGTCGCGGCGCAGCTCGAAATGGAGCTGCGGCTCGCCGACCCCGCCGGTCGCGCCGACCTTGGCGATCACCTGGCCACGTTTGACCTGCTCATCGCGCTTAACCAGCAGCTCCTCCAGATGCGCATAGGCCGAGATAAAGCCGTTGGCGTGCTTGACGAGGACCAGATTGCCGTAGCCGCGCACCTCGTTTCCGGCATAGGCGACGACACCGCCGTCGACGGCCCGGACCGGCGCCCCGCGCGGCGCGGCGATGTTTATTCCATCATTGTGGGCGCCCCCCGCCGCGACGCCATACCCGGCAAGGACCCGGCCCTGCACCGGCCACGGCATGGGGCTGCCCTTCGAGCTCGGCGCCGGTTTCGCGGCTTCGGCGCGCGCGCTCTCGGCGGCGCCGTGCGGCGGACCCGGCGGCGGCCTTTGCGAACCGGCAATGGCAGGCGGCTCGGCGGGCGCGGACGCGGCCGGCGGGAAGGCGATCGATTTTCCTGGCGCCGGTCCGTCCAGCGGGATGATCTCGGGCGGCGGGCGCCCCGCCCCAGCCGGCGGTGCGGCTTTTGCCTGGCTGAGCGGCGCACCGGCTCCGGGGATCAGCAGATTCTGCCCGGTTTCGATCTTGTAGGGCGGCTTCAGATTGTTGGCCGCGATGATCGCGCGCTCCGACACGCGGTATTCCTGCGCGATGCGACCCAGCGACTGGCCGCGTTGCACGACGATACGGCGGTTCTCGCGCAAAGCCGGCATCGCTTTGGGAACCGGGTTGGTCAGCGCCCGGGGCATCGCTCCGGGCATCGCCCCTGCCGGGCCGTCCCCGGCCATGCCCGGCGCGGCGCCGTTCAGGATAACCGGCGCCGGCGGACCGGATCCGCAGCCCGCAACAAGGCCGGCAAGTACGGCAGCCGCAGCAGCCCGCAGGATGCGTGGCCGCCCGAATCGCGGTTGGCTCATTTCCCCCTCCTTGCCCGTCCCCCGACAAGCAAGCCCGCCACGCCCTCGATCGACCCCACGCCGCGGAGGCGCCAAGCGGTTCGCGATAGTTTAGGGCGAAATCGCCCCGCGCCCTAGCGCAATGCGTTGGAAATCAGAATCCGGCATTTGCCCGGATCGATATGTGCATCAGCCATCAGCCCCCAATCACCTTTTGCCCGCCCATATAGGGCTGCAACGCCTCGGGGATCGCGACGGTGCCGTCGCTGCGCTGAAAGTTCTCGAGGATCGCGATCATCGTGCGGCCGACCGCGAGCGCGGAGCCGTTGAGGGTATGCACCGGCTGGGTCCCCCTGCCCTCCCGCGGGCCACCCGCGGGGCGATAGCGCGCCTTCATCCGCTGGGCCTGGAACGGGCCGCAATTCGAGCAGCTTGAAATCTCGCGATAGGCGTTCTGGCCGGGCAGCCATACCTCGATATCGTAGGTCTTGCGTGCCGCGAAACCCATGTCGCCGGTCGCCAGCAGCACGACCCGGTAGGCGAGGCCGAGCCGCTTCAGGACTTCCTCGGCACAGCCGGTCATGCGCTCGTGCTCGGCCTCGGAATCCTCCGGCCGGGTGATCGACACCAGCTCGACCTTGGCAAATTGGTGCTGGCGGATCATGCCGCGGGTGTCGCGCCCCGCGGCGCCCGCTTCCGAGCGAAAACACGGAGTCCACGCGGTAAACCTGAGCGGCAGCGCGGCCTCGTCGAGGATCTCGCCGGCGACGAGGTTGGTCAGCGGCATCTCGGCGGTCGGAATCAGCCACAGCCCGCCGGTGGTGCGAAACATGTCCTCGGCGGCTTTCGGCAGATTGCCGGTGCCGAACGCGATCTCGTCGCGCACCAGATAAGGCGGCGCGATCTCTGTGTAGCTGAATTCGCCCGTGTGCAGATCGAGCATGAATTGCGCGATCGCGCGTTCGAGCCGGGCCAGCGCGCCTTTCAGCACGACAAAACGCGCGCCCGACAGCTTCGCGGCGAGGGCGAAATCCATCAGCCCTGAATTGTCGCCGATCGCCTCGTGCGGCAGCGGCGCGAAATCGAACGAGGGCGGCGCCCCGATCCGGCGCAATTCGCGGTTGGCGCTCTCGTCGCCATCCGGCACATCCGCCGCCGGCAGGTTCGGCAGGCTCGCGAGCAATTCGTCCAATTGTCGGCGCAACTCGGCTGCTCGGGCGGCTGTCGCGGCCTCGCTGTCTTTGCCATACTGAATTTGCCGCATGACCTCATCAACCGGCTCGCCGCGCTTCTTCATGGCGCCGACCTCGCGCGACATCCGATTGCGCGTCGCCTGCGATTCCTGCGCCTCGGTTTCCAGCGCTCGCCATTGACTATCGAGCCTGAGAACCCCCTCGGCCGCGCGCGCCAGGCCACGCCGAGCGAGACCCGTGTCGAATTCCTCCGGGTTTTCCCGGATCCATCGCAAATCGTGCATGACTGCCCTTCGAAGCTCTCCCACTTCGTCATGGCCGGGCTTGTCCCGGCCATCCACGTGGATCACCGGGACAAGCCCAGTGATGACGGTCAAGGAAATCGTGTGCACTCCTAATAACGAAAGCTCTCACCGGCCAGACACCCAATAAAGCTCTCGCCCCCTACTCCCCCGGAGCGGGCTTGCCGCCGCCGGCGAGTTCCGCCTCTTCCTCGGCCTCGCGCCTGGCGCGCGCCTTCTCGACCAGGCGCGCGGCATAGATCGAGACCTCGTAGAGGATGATCAACGGGATCGCGAGGCAGATCTGGCTGATCACGTCGGGCGGGGTCAGCACTGCGGCGACAGCGAACATCGCCACGATCGCGTATCGCCGTTTCGAGGCTAGGCCCGCGGCGGTGACGAGCCCGGCATGCGCCATCAAGGTCAGCAGCACCGGCAGCTGGAACGAGACCCCGAACGCGAACAGAAGCGTCATCACCAGCGACAGGTATTCGTTGACCTTGGGCTCGGAGACGATCGGCAGCGACCCGTCCGTGCCCGGCGACTCGAAGCTCAGGAAAAAGCGGAACGCCATCGGTATGACGACGTAATAGGCGAGCGCCCCGCCCAGCGCGAACAAGAGCGGAGTCGCGCATAGATAGGGCAGAAAGGCGTGTTTCTCGGTCTTGTAGAGACCGGGCGCGACGAATCTCCACAGCTGCATCGCGACGACCGGAAAGGCGATGCAGATCGCCGCCCAGAACGACACCTTGAGGTAGGTGAAGAACGCCTCGGTCAGCGCGGTAAAGATCATCTTGCGACCGGGCTGGCCGGCATAGATGTCGGCGAGCGGCTGGGTCAGAAAGGCGTAGATGCTCTCCTTGAACTGATAGGCGACGATGAATGCGATGATGACCGCGCCGAGCGACCACATCAGCCGGTTGCGCAGCTCGATCAGGTGGTCGAGGAGCGGCATCCGCCCACCTTCGAGTTCGTCCTCCTCTTTATCGCCCGCTAACTTGTCGTCATCGGCCATGGTCGGTCCTACGCCTTCGATCGAGCGGGCTCGCCGGCCGCTCCGGGCGCAGCGGCCGAGTTGTCCGGCGCGCTCGACGCCGGCGCCGCGCCTTCGCCGGCGCCGATCTGCTCAAACCCGACGATTTCGGTCGGAGCCGCCGTCGCCGCCTCCCCGACGGCTTCGGGAGCGGGCAGCGCCGCCGCGATCTTGGGCGCGTCGTCGAAATAATCCGGGATCTGCGGCGGCTTGATGCTTTCGGCAAGCTCGCCAGTCGGGTCGACGGTCTTTTGGAATTCCTTCTCGATATCGAATTCAGTCGCCTTTTTCAAATCCTTGCGAATTTCGTCGAGCTCGGCCTCGCGGATCATCTGCTCGACGCTGCCCTGAAACTCGCGCGACAGGCTGCGCGCCTTGCGAAACCAGAAGCCGGCGATGCGCAACGCGTTCGGCAATTCCTTCGGCCCGATCACGATCAACGCGACAACCCCGATCAGCAACAATTCCGGCCAGCCGATGTCAAACAGCATCGCGGCAGGGACAACAGGGCGGCCGGGCGCCGATGGCGCCCGCGCGTCGGTGATGGGACAACGGCATGGAATGGCTCCGCAAGGCGCGCGATAATCTCAGAAAGGCGACCCAGCGGCAATCGGCCCGCCTTAGGCCTCGAATTCGCCGGGCTCGGCCGCGTCCGCCGCAAGCTCCGGAGCCTCGCCGAGGGCGGCCGGCCCGATATCGAGCAGCCCTGCCGCGCGCAACTCATCGAGCCCGGGTAGCTCGTTGACGCTGTCGAGCCCGAAATGGACCAAAAAGGACGATGTCGTCACCCAATTGAGCGGCCGTCCCGGACCCTCCCGCCGTCCCCTCGGGCGCACCCAGCCTGCCTCCAGCAGCCGGTCGAGCGTGCCGCGCGCCAGCGCGACGCCGCGGATCGCCTCGATCTCGGCGCGGGTGACCGGCTGGTGATAGGCGACGATCGCCAGCGTCTCGACCGCGGCGCGCGACAGCTTGCGCGCGACGACCCGTTCCGTGGCGAGAAGCGGGGCAAGGTCCGGCGCGGTGCGGAAGGTCCAGCCCCCGGCGAGGCAAACCAAATTGACCCCACGCTCCGCATAGCTCTCCGCCAGCTCGCGCACCAGCGCCACCACATCCGAGCCGTCGCCGAGACGCTGCGACAGCTCGTCCTCGGCCAGCGGCTCCGGCGCGGCGAAGAACAGCGCCTCGAGCAGGCGCAATTGCTCCCGGCGCTCGCTCATCCGGCGCCAGCCCCGCCGGCCGGGCTGCGGCGCGCCGCCGGGCTGCGCAGATAGATCGGGCCGAACGCGCGATCCTGGCGCAGTTCGATCCGGCCGGCGCGGGTCAGCTCCAACAGCGCCGCGAAGGTCGAGGCGAGCGCCGAACGGCGAAACACCCCACCGCGCATTTCCGCCGGCAAAAAGCTGGCGAGCTCGCGCCATTCCGGCACCTGCCCGACGAACTCGGCAAGGCGGCGCAACGCCTCGTCGAGCGAATGCAGGGCCGGCGCCTCGATCGTCAGGACCCGGGCATGGACCCGGCGGTGACCCTCGCCATACGCGGCCAGCAATTCATAAAGGCTCAACGAATAGACCGGCCGGTCGATTCGCGGGATGCCTTCGGGCGCGCCGCGCAGGAACACCTCGCGGCCAAGCTGCGGGCGGGCCAGCAGCGCCGCCCCGGCGCGCTGCATCGCGGCGAGCAGCCGCAGGCGATGGGCGAGCGCCGCCGCCAGCTGCTCGCCGCTTGGCGCATCGTCGTCGGAGGGCGGCTCGGGCAGCAGCAGCCGCGATTTGAGGTAGGCGAGCCACGCCGCCATGACCAGGTAATCGGCGGCGATTTCGAGACACAGCCGGGTTTGAGCCGCGATGAACGCCAGATACTGGTCAGCCAGCGCCAGGATCGATAATTTGGCGAGATCGACCTTCTGCTCGCGGGCGAGCGCGAGCAGCAAATCGATCGGCCCCTCATAGCCGTCGAGGTCGAGCACCAGCGCCGGCTGGGCCGCGCTCAAGAACCCTGTCCCGTCAGCTGGAGCACGAGTTGGATCAGCGCGTTGGTCGGCCCGGCAATCAGCTTCCCGACGATGTTCAGATCGAGCCCGATCTGGCTGCCGGCAAACGGCAGCACGAACAACAGCAGCAGCAGGATCGGCATGCCGTAGGGCTCGAGCCTTGCCAGCGGAAACGCCAGGAAATTCGGCAGCAGCCCGACCGCGACCCGGCCGCCGTCGAGCGGCGGCAAGGGCAGCATGTTGAAGACGCACAGCACCGCGTTGAGCTGAATCGAATGCACCAGGTTTTCGGCCGCCCACTGCGCCGGACGCGGCGGCATCCAGGCGACGCCGTAGAACAGCAGCGCCGAGACGATGGCCAGCAGGATGTTCATGACCGGCCCGGCCAGCGCCACCCACACCATGTCCAGCCGCGGGTGGCGGAGCCGAGCGAAATTCACCGGCACCGGCTTGGCATAGCCGAACAGGAAGGGCGAACGCAGCATGATCAGCAGCGCCGGCAGCAGGACCGTGCCGAAAGGGTCTACGTGCTTCAACGGGTTGAGCGTGACGCGGCCTTCGCGCAGCGCCGTGTCGTCGCCGAACCGCAGCGCGACAAAGCCGTGCGCCGCCTCGTGAAAGGTGATGGCGAGGAGAACCGGCAGCACCCAGGTGCTGGCCGTGTAGAGCATGGCCGACCAATCGCCCGTCATATTCATCGGCGCGCCTGCCTCGTCGCGGCGCTCGACAACAATTCGGTAAAGCGCAGTCCGGCGGCGCGGCGATCGATGTCCTCGCGCCAGCGTCGGCGCAGGGCTTCGCCGCGTGCGATTCGCGCCTGGGCGGCCGGGGTGATCGGCGACGCGGCCTCGGCAATCTCGGCCATCTCGTCCAGCAACCCATTGCAGTGCAGCACGAGATCGCAGCCCGCGTCCAGGGCACGGCTGGTGCGCTCGCCCAGCGTGCCGTCGAGCGCCGCCATCGAGATGTCGTCGGACAGCAACACGCCGCCGAACCCGATATCGCCGCGGATGACCGTGTCGATCACCTTGCGCGACAGCGTCGCCGGCGCGGTATCGTCGATCGCGGCGAAAACGATATGCGCGGTCATCGCCCACGGCATCGCCGAGAGCGCGCGGAACGGCGCGAAATCGCTGTGCGAGAGGACCGCCCGGTTGTGCTCGACCCGCGGCAGCGCATGATGGCTGTCGACCCGCGCCCGGCCATGTCCGGGGATGTGCTTGATGACCGGCAATACGCCGCCGGCAAGGAGCCCCTCGCAGAACGCGCGGCCGAGCCGGGCCGCCCGCCCCGGATCGGCGCCCCAGGCGCGGTCGCCGATCACCGGGTCGGCATCGCGCGTCGGCAGGTCGAGCACCGGTGCGCAATCCACCGTGATGCCGACCCAGGCGAGGTCGTCGGCGATCAACCGGGCGCCCAGCCGGGCGGCCTCGTGCGCGATCGGGTCGGGCAGCGCGGCGATTTGCCCGGCGGCCGGATAGGCGCGCCACTCGGGAGAGGTCAAGCGCGCGACGCGACCGCCTTCCTGGTCGACCAGCACCGGCGCGTCGGCCCGGCCGACCGACCCGCGCAACTCGTCGACCAGCGCCCGGAGCTGGTCGCGCGTCTGGCAGTTCCGCCGGAACAGGACGAAGCCGAGCGGATCGGCGGTCGCGTAAAAGCGTTTTTCGGCCGCGCTCAAGCGCTCGCCGGCAACGCCCAGTATGACGGCGCGCGGCCGTCCCTCGGGGGGGTCGGGCGCTTCATCGCGCAAGGATGGGCTCATCGCGCAAGGATGCACCCGCGATTGCGCCGCTTCAGCTCGCCGCACAGCCGCTCGGCGGAAGCCGCATCGGCAAACGGGCCGGCCTCGATGCGGTAATAGATCCCCTTCTCGCCCAGATCGGTGCGGACCGCGTTGGCGGTCAGATTTCCAAGCAAATCCGGGTTGTCGCGTTTCAGCCGGGTCCATTCCTCGCGGGCGGCCTCGGGGCTGCGCAGCGAGCCAAGCCGAACCTGGTGCTTGCCGCCGGCCGCGCCTTCGGCCGGCGCCGGTGTCGCCGGTGTCGCCGCCGCCACTTTGGGCGCTGGCGGCTTGGAGGCTGCGGGCGGTTTGGGCTCGGCCGCCGGCTTGGGCTCGGCCGCCGGCTTGGTCGAAGCCATGGCCGGCTGCGGTGCCGGGGCGGCCGGCGCACTCCCGCCTGGGGTCGCCGATACAGCGCCAGCTTGCGTCGGCAGCGCGGCCTCCCTGGGTGGCGATGGGGGCGCGGGCGCCGGACGCGGCATCGGCTGTTCGGCCGCCGGGAGCAGTTTCTCCACCCCGGGCTTCGCCGGCTTCTCGCCGTAGAGCGAGACGTTCTGATCGGGGATCGGCATGCCGCCCGGCTGATCGGGCTTGACCTTGGTCGGGCGCTCATCGGCGCGGATCAGCGGCACCCCATCGCCCGACGCGGTCACGGCCGGATTGCGGGCGCCTTGCACATAAGCGAACCACAGACCGCCGGCGAACAGCACCATCGCGAGCACCGCGATCAGCACAGCCGGCAACCGCCGGTCGCGGCGCGCGGCCTCGTCCTGACGTTCCTCGCCGACCAGCTCAAACCTCTTGTCGGGGCGCTCCCCGGGGCGCTCATCATAATGGCTGACCGGCTGGCGCATCACATCTCCTCCGCCGGTTCGACCCCAAACACCGCGAGGCCCGACGCGATGACGAGCGCCACCGCCCGCACCAGCGCGAGCCGCGCGCGCGTGAGCTCGGGATCGGCCGCGATCAGAAACCGCAGCGAGGCCTCGTCCCTGCCCTTGGTCCACAGCAGATGGAATTGCGCCGCGACCTCCTGGAGGAAAAAGGCGATGCGGTGCGGCTCGTGCGCTTCGGCGGCGCTTTCGACGATGCGCGGCCAGCCCGCCAAGAGGCGGATCAGCGCCAGTTCGACCGGATCGGCGAGACGATCGAGCGGCGTCGCCGCCAGCGCCGCGTCGGCGAGCAGTTCGGGCGCAAATTGCTCGGCCGCGTGGCGCATCACCGAGGCGGCGCGGGCATGCGCGTACTGCACATAAAAGACCGGGTTGTCCTTCGACTGCTCCATGACCTTGGCGAAGTCGAATTCGAGGGTCTGGTCGTTCTTGCGGGTCAGCATGATAAAGCGAAAGGCGTCGCGGCCGACCTCGTCGATGACCTCGCGCAACGTCACGAACGTGCCGGCGCGTTTCGACATCCGCACCGGCTCGCCCTTGTCGAACAAATTGACGAGCTGGGTCAGCTTGACGTCGAGCGCCGCCTCGCTTTCGCTCAGCGCCTTTACCGCCGCCTGCATGCGCTTGACATAGCCGCCGTGATCGGCCCCCCAGACATCGATCAGGTTACGGAAGCCGCGGCGGAATTTGTCGTGGTGATAGGCGATGTCGGCGGCGAAATAAGTCCACGACCCGTCGGATTTCTTGAGCGGCCGGTCGACCTCGTCGCCGAACCGGGTGGCGCGGAACAGGGTCTGCGGGCGCGGCTCCCAATCGTCGGGCAATTTGCCCTTGGGCGGTTCGAGCACCCCGGTATAGATCAGCCCGCGCTCGGCGAGCGCGGCGAGCGCGGCGTCGACCGCGCCGCTGGCGACCAGCGCCTGTTCCGAGACGAAGGCGTCGAAGCCGACCCCGAGCGCCGCCAGGTCGGCGCGGATCAGCCCGATCATCTCGGCGACCGCGAACTCGCGCAGCGGCGCGAGCCATTCCGCCTCGGGACGCCCGAGCCAGCGATCACCGTCGCACTCGGCGAGGGCCTGGCCGGTCGCGACCAGGTACTCGCCGGGATAGAACCCTTCCGGGATCGCGCCGACGGTCTCGCCAAGCGCCTCGCGATAGCGCAGATGGGTCGAGCGGGCGAGGACATCGACCTGGGCGCCGGCATCGTTGATGTAATATTCGCGATGGACCGCGAACCCGGCCTTGGCGAGCAGCGTCGCCAGCGCATCGCCGACCACCGCGCCGCGGCCATGCCCGACATGCAACGGCCCGGTCGGGTTGGCCGAGACGAATTCGACATTGACC
The DNA here is from genome assembly GCA_945861155.1 of Rhizobium sp. Q54. Lineage (GTDB taxonomy): Bacteria > Pseudomonadota > Alphaproteobacteria > ATCC43930 > CGMCC-115725 > DATARH01. The sequence goes on along the minus strand of CAMATN010000031.1, from coordinate 20,935 downwards.
GGTTCGCCGCCGCCGATCGTCGAATTGCCGTAAGCGGTCCCGGCGCGCAGGATCGCGCGCAATTGCGCGTGCCACACCGCCGGGTCGAGCCGGATGTTCAGAAACCCCGGCCGCACCGCGGTCACGGTAAAACCGGAGCCGCGGTAATCGGCGCTGACCAGCTCGCGTCCGGCGAGCGCGGCGGCGATCCGCTCGGCCAGCGCCATCGGGTTTTGTTTGAGAGGGCCGGCCAGCACCATCGCCGCGTTGGTCGCGAGATCGCCGTGGGCCGGGTCGCGCGGCGGCTCGACCGCGACGCGGCTGAAATCGAGCCCCGCCGGGAGCGTTCCCGCTGCCGCGAGATCATCGAGCGCGGCGACAACGAGCCGGCGGAAATCGCCGAAGATATTGGTCATGGCATCTTTGTCATACCGGAGCGTAGGTATCGAACAACCGGCGATGCTCGTCGAGTGCGAATCGGTCGGTCATGCCGGCGAGGTAATCGGCGACGATCCGGGCGGTCTCGGGCGGGCTGCCGCCGGTCAGCGCGCGCCATTCGCCGGGCAGGCATTCGGGCTCGGCGAGGAACAGCTGGAACAGCTCGCGCACGACGCGGCGGGCTTTTGAACTCATGCGGTTAACCCGATAGTGCCGGTACATCCGCTCGAACAGGAATCGCTTGAGCGCCCGGTCGTGCTCCCGCATCTCGTCCGAAAAAGCCGCGACCGGAATGCCTAGCCGGCGCACCTCGTCCACGCTGCCGACCCCGCTTTCGGCGAGGCGTCGCCGGGTCTGGTCGACCACGTCGCGCACCATGCGATCGATCACGCGGCGAATCGCCTCGTGGATCAGCCGGGATTCGTCGATGCCGGGATAGCGCCGGGCGACCTCGTCGAACATCGGGCCAACGAGCGGCACCTCGGCGAGGTCGGCCACGGCAAAGAGGCCGGCGCGCAGCCCGTCGTCGAGGTCGTGATTGTTATAGGCGATGTCGTCGGCGAGGGCGGCGACCTGCGCCTCGGGGCCCGGAAAGCTGTCGAGTTCGAGCTTGTGCCGCAAATCGTATTCGGCGATCGAGGACGGCACCGGCCGCTCGCCGCACACGCCGCTGAACGGCCCGCAAAGCGGTCCGTTATGCTTGACCGTGCCTTCGAGGCTCTCCCAGGTCAGGTTCAGCCCGTCGAACTCGGCATAGCGGCGCTCGAGCCGGGTCAGAATGCGCAAGGTCTGGTCGTTGTGCGAGAAGCCGCCAAAGGGCTGCATCTCGGCGTTGAGCGCCTCCTCCCCGGCATGGCCGAACGGAGTGTGGCCGAGATCGTGGGCGAGGCCAACCGCCTCGGCGAGGTCCTCGTCGAGCCCCAATGCCCGGGCGATCGTACGCGCGATCTGAGCGACTTCGAGGCTGTGGGTCAGCCGGGTGCGGTAGTGGTCGCCCTCGTGATAGACGAAGACCTGGGTCTTGTGCTTCAGCCGTCGGAACGCGGTCGAATGGATGATGCGGTCGCGGTCGCGCTGGAACGGCGAGCGCATAACATGCTCCGGCTCGGGATGGAGCCGGCCGCGGCTGTTTTCCGAATGTGACGCATAGGGCGCCCGACCGACCGCCCAAACCATGGCGGGAACTTACGCCGGCAGGAAACGGGCGTCTACCGGAATAGGCGCTCCGAGACAGGCGGAACCTTGACGGCTACGGCGCATTCGTCATTTACTTTAGCTAGGTTAGCTAAGGGTGCCGACATGAGCGAAGTCATCAATATGCACCAGGCCAAAACCACGCTTTCACGGCTCGTCGAACGCGCTCTGGCCGGCGAAGAAGTCATCATCGGCCGCAACGGCAATCCACTGGTCAAGCTCGTTCCGGTGCCCAAGAAGGCCGAGCCGCGGGTTCCGGGTCGCCTCAAAGGCCAAATCTGGATTTCTCCCGATTTCGAGTTCACCGACGAGGAGATCGACGATTTTGAGAGGCCCCTTTGAGGCTGATGCTCGACGCTCATGCATTCATATGGTGGCTCACCGCCTCATCTGCACTGACCGTCCGAGCTCGTCGAGCCGTCTCTGACCCCGGCAACGAGGTGTTGCTGGGAATCGGTTCGCTGTGGGAACTTACGATCAAGCGATCGCTAGGCAAGTTGAATTTCCCGCACGACCTGGAGGCCGTCGTTCGCGACGAGGGTTTTTCGGTGATCGGCATCACTTTCGAGCATTTGCGCGTACTAGAGTCGTTGCCCCATTTGCACAGAGACCCGTTTGATCGTCTCCTGATTTCGCAAGCATTGGCGGATCAGTTGCCGATCGTCACCGGCGACCGCGCATTTGCTGCTTACGGTGCTACATTGATTTGGTAACCCTCAGAAGCACTTCCCTGGGCTACGAAAGCGCCTCTGGCGCCTGCGGCACGGTTTGCCAGAATTCGGGGTCGTGGCCGAAAAAAATGCGGGCGCCGTTCGCTTCGAGCGCGGCGAGGCGGTCGAGCGAGGCGAGCATCGCCGCGCGGTCGTGCATGAAGCGCGGCAGGCGGTGCTCGCGCAGGGTGCGGCAGAAATAGCAGCTGTCGGCGGCGAGCACGATATCTCCGCCCTCCAGCCGCAGCTTTAGCGATTGGTGCCCCGGCGTGTGGCCGTATGTCGGCAGGCAGACAACCGAGCCGTCGCCGAATACATCGTGCTCGCCATCGACGAGGCGCAATTTGTGGCCGAGATCGAAATCGCGCGGGTCGAAGCCGCGCCGCGCGGCGCTGTCGGGGTCCATGCCGGCATCCCATTCGCGGCGCTGCACGACGATCGTCGCGTTCGGGATCTGCGCGTTGCCGCCGACATGGTCGAAATGGAAATGCGAGTTGATGACGAGGTCGATTCTCGCCGGGTCACGGTCGAGCGCCGCCAGGCGCGCGCCGATCTCCTCGCCGGGACGGTAGTCGAAATCGAACAGGCCGGCGAGGCGCGCTCCGACCCGCCCGGCCGGGTCATGCTGGCAATCGAGATGCATACCCGTGTCGAACAGCGCCGTTCCTCGATGGTGCTCGATCAGATAGGCCGGGATCGGCAGCCGGATGCGGCCCTCGCCGCCTTCCATCAGGTGCGCGAGCTCACCGGTGAGGTGGCCGCAAGTCAGGGCGTAGACGGCGAGGCTCATTGCGGCGCTATTCGGCCGCCGCGGCTTGCGCCGCGGCGTCGGAGATGTGGCCTTTCTGGTGGAAATAATTGGCGCGGTAGAATTCCAGCACGAGGTCGCGGTAGACCGCCGGCGCATAGCGGGCCGGGTTGTCGGCCGACACGCAGCTCGGCAGGCATTCGATGACGCTGTCCGGGTTCGGGCTGTGGAAATAGGCGAGCGAATAGCGGTCGGCGCCGCTGTCGTTAAGCACGCCGTGCGGGGTCGACAGGAAGCGGTCGTTCGACCAGCGCCGCATGATGTTGCCGAGGTTGATCAGGAACGTGCCGGGCACGATCGGCGGCGCGAACCACTCGCCGGAAGGCAGCCGCACCGCGAGCCCCGGCACGTCGGTGCGGGCGAGCGCGGTCATAAAGCTGTTGTCGGTGTGCGGCGCCTGGCCGAACAGATTGTCCTCGTCGGCGGGCTGCGGCGGATAATGCAGGAGGCGCAGATTGGCGTGCCCTTCATTGGCGAAGAACGGCCCGAAAAAACCATCCGGCATGTCGAGCGCCACCGCGAAGACCGGCAGGATGCGGTCGCACATCGCTCCAAGCGCGTCGAAATATCCCATCATGTCGCGGCGCATTTCAGCCATTCCGTCGCTGACCTCGGGCGGCCACTGGTTGCGCCCGCGCAAAGGCTTCCCGGCCAGTACGTCGGGGTGGTCAGGGCCGCGGTCGTGACTGACGAAAAAGCTCTCGTTGCGGTTTGGACGGGTCGCCTTATGCACGGTCGAGGCGCCCTGCACCGAGGCGTCGATCGGCAGATACCCGATATTGTTTTCGTTGAGCCGCAGCGTTAGTTTGTCGGCGAGCGGCAGGGCGTGAAACCGGCGCGACGCGGCAAACGCGCGCTCGACGACATCCTCGGGCACGCCGTGGTTCAGCGCGTAGAAAAACCCGACATTTTCGCACGCATGCCGTGCCTGCGCCGCGATCCGGCGCAGCGCATCGGGCTCGCCGGCAAAGACCGGGCCGAAATCGATGACCGGGATCTGCGCCGCGGCGGCGGCGTGATCGCGCACCGCGTGCTCCTTGAACAGGTTCATCGTCCCCTCCCTGCGCGGCCCAGCCCGCCGCGGTCCAGTTTCGTCAGCCGCGCCAATCCTCGCGCAGGATCGCGAACAGCAGGTGATCCTGCCATTTACCATCGATCAGCAGGTAGTTGCGAGCATAGCCCTCCTGCTGAAACCCGGTCCGCAACAGTAGCGCGCGGCTCGGCACGTTGGTCGGCAGACAGGCGGCCTCGACCCGGTGCAGGCGCAGCCGGTCGAACGCGAAATCGAGGATCAGCGGCAACGCCGCGCTCATGTGGCGCTGCCGCGCGAAGGTTTCGCCGATCCAGTAGCCCAGGCTCGCCGTTTCGGCGACGCCGCGGCGCAAATTAGACAGGCCGACACCGCCCACCAGGACATCGTCGCTGCGGAAAATCAAAAAATTATAGCCCAGATCGGTGCGCCAATCCTCGGCATAGCGCGAGATCCGCGCCCGAAAGCTGGCGCGGCTCAGCGCGTCGGGCGGCCAGCTCGGCTCCCACGGCATCAAAAAATCGCGCGAGCGGGCGCGCAAGCTGGCCCAGTCCTCGTAATCGCCGCGATCGGGCGGGCGCAGAAACACGCGGTCGCCGACCAGCCGCAACGGCTCCGACCGGGTCAGGAACAGACGCGGGAATGTCTTGCGTTGCGGGGCCATCGCGTTCCAGGCCACGCTCGCTTATGCCGAGAGCCGGGCGCGCAGGCGCTCGAAATCCTCGAGCTGGCCAACCGGGCCGAGCGCCGCCAGGGTCGGCGGTCCGCGGCGCCACTGGGCGACGACGCGGCCAATCGCGGCATCGTCGACCGCCTCGATGCGGCGAACCATGTCGGCCGGGTCGAACGGGGTGCCGTAGATCAGCATGTGCTGCGCCATCTGCTCGCAGCGCGCCCCGGTGCTTTCGAGCGACATCAAGAGGCCCGCTTTCATCTGCGCCTTGGCGCGGGCCAGTTCGCCGGGGCTCAGCCCGTCATCGAGCCGCATCATCTCCTCGCACAGCACCGGCATCAATTCGCCCGCGTCCCCTTCGCCGGTCCCGGCATAGATGCCGAACATCCCGCCGTCACGATAGCCATGCGCGAAGGAGTGGATCGAATAGACCAGCCCGCGCTTTTCTCGGACCTCTTGAAACAGCCGGGACGACATGCCGCCGCCGAACGCCGTCGACAGCACCGAGGCGGCGTAATAATCCGGGTCGCCGAGCGGAATGCCGGGAAAGCCGAGCACGAGGTGCAGCTGTTCGAGATCGCGTCCCTCGCGGTGCTCGCCGCCGACATAGTTGGCCGGCTCCGTCGTCACCGCACCCCCATTGGCGCCATGTGGCGGCATCCCCGACAACAGCGTATCGGCCAGCGCGACGAACTGCTCGTGGTCGAGGTTGCCGGCGGCCGACAGCACCATGCGCGCCGCGCCGTAATGGTCGCGCAGATAGGCGACGACGGTGTCGCGCGACATCTGGCGGATGATCTCGGGGCTGCCCAGCACCGGCCGGCCCATCGCCTGGTCGGGAAAGGCGCGCTCCTGGAACTGGTCGAAGATGATGTCGTCGGGGGTATCGTTGGCCTGCCCGATCTCTTGCAGGATGACCGTGCGCTCGCGTTCGAGTTCGGCCGCCTCGAAGCTCGAATTCAACAGGATGTCGGACAATATGTCGAGGGCGAGCGGCACATCCTCCTTCAGCACCTTGGCGTAATAGGCGGTGCTCTCGCGCGAGGTATAGGCGTTGAGATGGCCGCCAACCGCCTCGATCTCTTCGGCGATCGCGCGGGCGCTGCGCCGCTCGGTGCCCTTGAACGCCATGTGTTCGAGGAAATGGGCGACGCCGTTGATCGCCGGCGCCTCGTGCCTGGTGCCGACGTCGACCCACAGGCCGAGCGACACGGTGGCAACCGTATCGATGCGGTCGGTCACGATCCTGAGGCCGTTCGGCAATGTCGCGAGACCTATCGTCATGCTGCCCCCTGGTTTGGCCGCGCCCGCCTTGCGTGAGCCCGCACGAAACGCGCGACCGCCGCAACATCGTTGCGCAGAACCGTGATCCGCTCGCGTTTGTCGTAAATCTCCGCGAGCGCGGGCGGCAGCGCCGGGCGGATGCCGGTCGCGCTCGCGACCGCGTCGGGAAATTTGGCGGGGTGCGCGCTGGCGAGCGCCACGATCGGGGTCGCGCCGCCCTCGTCCCGGGACAGCTCGCGGCGGGCGGCGGCGACCGCGACCGCGGTATGCGGGTCGATCAACAGGCCCGAGTAGCGATACGTCTCCGAAATCGTGGCGAGCGTGGTCGAATCGTCAACCCGGTGGCCGGAGAACTGCGCCCGCGCCGCGCGCCAGGCCTGGTCGTCGGCCGGGAGCGTGCCGGTTTCGCGGAACTCCCGCAGCGCGCCGACAACGGCGCTGCCGTTGCGCGCCTTCAATTCGAACAGCAGGCGCTCGAAATTGCTGGCGATCTGGATATCCATGCTCGGGCTGAGGCTCGGCTGGACCGGGGCAATCGTCATCGCGCCGCTCGTCAGATAGCGCGCGAGACTGTCGTTGGCGTTGGTGCCGATCACCAGGCGCTCGATCGGCAGGCCCAGCCCGCGGGCCAAATGCCCGGCATAGACGTTGCCGAAATTCCCGGTCGGCACGCTGAACGACACCGCCCGCCCGGATGCCCCCGCCCTCGCGCCGAGCGCGAGGCCGGCGGCAAAATAATAGACGATCTGCGCCGCGATCCGGGCAAAATTGATCGAGTTGACCGCGGAGAGGTTGAGCTCCCGCCGCAATGCGAGGTCGGCGAACAGGGCTTTGACTATGTCCTGGCAATCGTCGAAATTGCCCTCGATTGCCAGCGCATAGGCATTGCCGGCGTCGAGCGTCGTCATCTGCCGGCGCTGCACCTCGGAGATGCGGCCCTGCGGGTAGAGGATGAAGATGTCGAGCGCGGCGCGATCACGGCAGGCGGCCAGCGCGGCCGACCCGGTATCGCCCGAGGTCGCGCCGACGATCGTCACCTGCTCGGCCCGCCGCGCCAGGACCGAATCGAACATCAGCCCGACCAGTTGCAGCGCGAGGTCCTTGAAGGCCAACGTCGGGCCGTGAAACAACTCCAGCAGCCACAGGCGCTCGTCGAGCTGAACCAGCGGCGCTACCGCGGCATGGCGGAAGGCGCCATACGCGCCAGCCGTCATTCGAGCCAATTCGCCCGGCGCGAAACTGTCGCCGGCGAACAGCGCGACGATGCGGGCGGCCAGCTCGGCATAGGGCAGCCCGGCCAGCCCGCGCAGCGCCGCCGGATCGAGCGCGGGAAGTTCGTCGGGGACATAGAGCCCGCCATCCTCGGCGAGGCCGGCGAGCAGCACCTCATCGAAGGCAAGGGTGGCTGGCGCCGGCCGGACATCGCGGGTACTCAGATAGCGCATCGCAACGACCCTATAACCCCGCCCGCCGCACCGCAACCGCTCAGGAACGCGGTTGCGGAGATGATTTGCTAATGCACACGGCGGTATGCGGCGTCACGCAGCCGCGCTCGCAGGACGGCGATTGCTTCCCCGGATTTGGGGGATCAGTCTCGCGCCCTATATATTCCGGGTTCTTAGGGGCGGCACCATGGGGTTTCCCGAGCGGCTGATCGACGGCTATCGCATTTTTCGCGATACAAGACTTGTCGTCGAGCAGAACCGCTATCGGGAGCTCGCCGAGACCGGGCAGCAGCCGGAGATCATGCTCATCGGCTGCTCCGATTCGCGGGTGTCGCCCGAGGTGATCTTTGACGCGCGCCCCGGCGAGCTGTTCGTCGTGCGCAACGTGGCGAACCTCGTGCCAACCTATTCTCCGACAGGGTTTGCGCACGGCGTTTCGGCGGCGCTCGAATTTGCCGTCGAGGGGCTCCGGGTGAGGCACATTGTCGTGCTCGGGCATGCCCGCTGCGGCGGCATTCGTGCCTATGCGGAGTCAAATGCACCGCTCTCCGCGGGCAATTTTATCGGAAAATGGATGTCGTTGATCGCGCCCGCCGCGGCAAGCGTTGGATCGCCCGCGGGCCGTCCGCTGGCGGAATACCTGACCCGGCTCGAACAGGCCTCGACCCTCCACACGCTCGACAATCTGATGACATTCCCGTTTGTTCGCATTGCGGTGGAACACCGGCGGCTGCGGCTCCATGCGGCATATTTCGACGTGGCTACCGGGATGCTATCGACAGCTGATCCCGCAACGGGAGATTTTGCTTACCGTCCACAGCGCCTAGGAAGCCGCTGATTTGAACGACATCGCGAGCATAACTCTAGTCATTGCCGCGTTTCTCGTCTTGATCAGCATGGTCCAGCCGGCGGCGGAGCGGCTGCATGTGCCCTATACGGTGCTGCTGGCCTTTGTCGGCGTCACGGTTGGCGGCGTTTCGTCATTCCTGCTCCATACGCCGCTGACCACCCTGTTCGACGATATCGTCGGGCCGATCGTCAACCTGCCGATCAGCGCGCCGGTCTTTCTGATCATCTTTCTTCCGCTGCTGCTGTTTCACGCCGCGCTGACAATCGATCTGCGGGAAATCGCCCAGGACGCCGCGCCGATTCTGACGCTGGCGATCCTCGCGGTGTTCGCCGCCGCCGCGGCAATTGGCTTCAGCCTGTCGCTCGCCGGCGTGCCGCTGATCGTCGGGTTGCTGCTCGGCACGATCGTCGCGACCACCGATCCGGCGGCGGTGGTCGCGATCTTTCGCGATCTCGGCGCGCCGCCGCGTCTGACCCGTCTCCTCGAGGGCGAAAGCCTGCTTAATGACGCCGCGGCGATCGTGCTGTTCGGCATTCTGATCGACATGCTGGCCGGCGGCACCCATTCGAGCCTCGCCGTCGGCATCGTGCATTTCGCCGAGACGTTTCTCGGCGGGCTGATTTTCGGCGCGGTGGCGGGGCGCCTGTTTGGCGCCGCACTGTCGCTGCTCGGCGGTTCGCGGACCGCCGAGGTCACCCTGTCGGTGGCGCTGCCCTATATCGTCTATCTGGTCGGCGAACATATGCTGCACGTCTCCGGGGTCGTCGCCGTCGTCAGCGCCGGGTTGACGGCCGGGGCGGTCGCCCGGGTGCGGATGCGACCCGGCAATTGGCGATACATCGAGCGGGTATGGGCGCAGACCGGCTTCTGGGCCGGCTCGCTGATCTTCGTCACCGCGTCCACTCTCGTGCCCAAACTGCTCGGCACGATCGAACTGCGCCATGTCTGGCTGCTGACGATCGCGCTTGTCGCGGCGTTGGTCTCGCGCGCCGCGGTGCTGTTCGGCGTCCTGCCGCTGCTCAGCGCGGTCCGCCTCAGCCAGAAGGTCAGCGGCGCCTACAAGCTCGCGATCACCTGGGGCGGGTTGCGCGGCGCGGTCACGTTCGCGCTCGCCCTCGCGGTGACCGAAAACGCCCGGATCGATCCAGCCATAAAGGATTTCGTCGCGGTCCTGGCGACCGGATTTGTGCTGTTCACGCTGCTCGTCAACGGGCTGACGCTGCGCCCGGTGATCCGCCTCCTAAAGCTCGACCGCCTGTCGCCGCTGGACCAGGCGGTCCGCGGCAAGGTGCTGGCGCTGTCCTTGGCCGACGTGCGCGACCTCGTCCGGGAGACCGGCCTCGAATATCGCATCGAGCCGGCAGCCGCGAGGTCGGTCGTCGAGGCCTATGAGGAGCGCATCGATGAGATCGCCTCCCGCCCCGATTTGGAGCAGGCGATCTCGGATACCGACCGCATCAATATCGGGCTGGTCGCGCTGGCCAACCGCGAGCGGCGCATCATCCTCGACCATCACGAGCAGCGCACCGTTTCGGGCGCCGCGATCGAGCGCCTGCTGCACAACACCAATTTCATCCTCGATGCCGCCAGAACCGAGGGACGCGAGGGCTATGACCGGGCCGCCTGCGAGCTGCTCAATTTCACCCGCGGCTTTCGAATCGCCCATTTCCTCCATCGCAGGATGCACATCGACGGACCATTGCAGCGCGAAGTATCGATCCGCTTCGAGACGCTGCTGACCCGCCGCCTCGCGCTCGAAGTCCTGGCCCGCTTCACCCGCCAGCGGCTTCAGCCCTTGCTCGGCGAGGCGGTGGCGCGCAGCCTCGCCGAGGTCGTCGCCGGCCGTACCGACGGCACCGCCCGCGCTCTCGACGCGCTGCGCCTGCAATACCCCGGCCATGCCGACATGCTGGAGACCCGGTTTCTCCAGCAATCCGGGCTGCGACTGTTGCTGTCGCGCTATCGGGATTTGTACGAGGAAGGGTTGATCGGCGGCGAATTGTTCAATGATCTCGAGCACGAGCACGCCGGCCGGCTGCTCGGCGGCAAGCTGCCGCCGCTCGATCTGGGGCTGCAGACCGAGGAGTTGATCGGCTCCTTCTCGATGTTTTCCGGGCTGGAGCCGGCCGAACTGAAGGCGCTGGCACCGCTGTTCCGGCCGCGGCTCCTGGTGCCGGACGAGATCATCATCCGCAAGGGCGAACGCGGCCGCGGCATGTATTTCATCTCCTCGGGCGCGGTCGAGGTCGTGCTGGCGAACGAGCGGGTGCGTCTCGGCAGCGGCGAATTTTTCGGCGAGATGGCGCTGTTGAGCCACCAGCCGCGTCTGGCCGACGTGATCTCACTCGGCTATGGCCGGGTGCTCGAACTGCCGGCCGCCGATTTCCAGCGCTTCCTGTCGAATTATCCGCGCGCCAAAGCCGAAATCGAAATGACCGCCGACGCCCGCGCTCGCGCCGGCACGCGGCACAACGCGTGAAGCCCGCGCCTCAAGGGGTTTGCGCGCACAGGCTAAGGAGTTTGCGCATAGAGTCTTAGGTCGGCGACGAGGCCCTCGTCGCGCTCGATCGCGTAATCGGGCATTTGCAGCGGCCCCCTTTTCTCCTTGACCAGCAGCAGGTTGGGGTCGCTCGTCTCGAACACCCGCAAATGGCGGCCCTCGACGTCAATCTCGGCGAGCTTGGCCGCGATCGGCGCCAGGTCGAACCGCTCGCTGGCGTCGACCAGCTCGACGAGGCCGTCGGGGGTGATGCCCGCATCCTTCAGCCGCCGCTGAAAGGCCGCCGCTTCGGCTGCCTTGCGCTGCGCCTCGGCGGCGCGCGCCTTGGCCGCGTCGGCGGATTGGCGGCGATACTCGTCGAATTGCGGCTTCAGCCGCTGAACCAGCACCGCGGCCGGCACGTCGCGCGTGTCGACCCAGAGCTTGGCGCGGGTCCAGGCGCCGGCGAGCCAGATCCGGAACGGCTCGCTCGGGATCTCGCGCATCCGGTCGTCGCGGATCGTCGCCGCCCAGCGCTTCTGTTCCGGCGTGCCGGAAAGCTCGGGCCACAGGCGCTCGGCGGCGCTCGGCGCAAATTGGGTCCGCGGCACGGCCGGCGGCGCGGTCGCGAAACGCTGCTTCAGCACCACGAACTGGCGGCGGTATTCCTCCTCCCACTCGTCGCTGTCCTCGCTCGGCACGAAGCCATGCCTGTCGTGAAGGGCGCGCTGGGTCGCCTCGATCGTCGCTTCGCGGAGCGCGGTGAGATCCATCGGTCCTCCCTTCGCCTGATCCGGTTTGGTAGATGGACGCGCCGACGATATTACCGGGATCGGGCCGGTGGGAGAAGGGAAAGCGGGCAATAACCCCGCGGGCTTCGGGAAACGGCGGAACCCGATTGCCATTCCTTCGCTCTCTGTAAATGCACGCTCCGAGCGAACTATCTTACGTCGATGGGTGTTTCCATAAGAACCGATACAAGGGGACGAGGTTGGCGTCTGTGTCTGAGGATCCCATTTCGCGACCGGAGATCGAGGATTTATTGAAACGCGGCGAGGCCGCGCTCCTCGCCGCGATGTCCCCAACGCCTCGGGTTCTTCAGCGGGGCGAGATACTGGTCCAAACCGGGGAACCGCACGAATTCGTTTACGCGGTCGAAAGCGGTTGGTTCGCGCGTACCCGTACAATCAGCGATGGCAGGCGGCAGATCATCATAATCTTTCTGCCCGGCGAGTTCTGCGGCATCAAGACCATCTTTATGACCCGCCAGCCGGACGCGATCGAGGCCCTCACGCAGGCCTCGACGCGGCGAATTCATTATCAGGAAGTCCTCGCGCTCGCGGCCCAGGATTTTGCGGTGGCGATGCATCTCGCTTGGCAGCTCGCGCTCGACGAACGCCATCTGCATAATTGGAATGTGCGTCTCGGCCGAGCCAATGCCGAGGAACGGCTGGCCGCGTTGTTGCTGGAATTCCGCAACCGATTGGTGAAACTCGGCGTCAATGCGGGCGAGAGTTATGTCCTGCCGCTTACCCAACAGCAGATAGCCGACCATGTCGGCCTGACGACGGTCCATGTGAACCGTGTATTACGGCGCTTTCGCGAGCTCAATATGGTTTCGATCCAAAGGGGTGAGGTGGTCTTTCTCAACGATGTCGGATCGCTCGAAGCGCTGGCCCGGCCGGTTCAGGATCTGGTTGGAGAATAGGTGAGCGCAAATGGCCGATAAACTCCCTGACCGGAGCGACGAAACGACCCGGCTCCTCGCCGAAGGACAAGCCGGACTGTGGCTGACCGAGAGCCTGATCCTGGCTTTGATTGACGCCAGGATCCTCGATAAGGATCGGGCGCTTGAGGCAATCGAAATCGTGATCGCCGCCGAGCAGGCGATGGCTGTCGAGAGCGGCAGTCCGGAGATCTCGCGCGCCGCGGCGACGCTGTTGTCGTCGATCAGGGCCAGCATCGCGGCGGCGCGGGCCGATGCGCCCGGCGCCAAACGCGGTCGCCGAGCCCAGCGCTCGTCTTAGCGAACTCGCCGGCGATCTGGCCGGGTCACAAAGGGCCGCGTCGGCATTTTGGGGCCATCATATATTCTAGCATCCGGAATAACCCATGTTAGCGACGCTCACATGCACCCGGCCCTACTGTCGACCTCTGCCGTCAGGATGGCGGAGCGACGCGCCTTATGCCGTATATTGTGGAGATCCAGGTCACCGACGGCGATCTGACCACGCTAATGAGCCGCATGCGGACGTGGCTTGACCACCAGGGATTCGAACCAATCAGCTTTCGGATTTCAGGCGGCGGCGTGCTGCCGCAGGTCTGCCATGTCAATCTTAAGACCGAGCAGGAGGCGATCGCTTTCGTACAAGAATTCGGCGGTCGTGTACTCGGAGCACCAGGCTCAGATACCGCGAGCCCCGGCTAGCCGGGGCGTCAGGCGGCACGGCTGTGCAGGACCGGGAGTGCGAAGGGATTGGTCACGTGACGGTCGCAGACAACATCGGACTGGTCGGCCTTGCTCGCCCCGCATGGCATCTGACGCTCCGCCGGGAAGATCGCCGTCACGGTCGTGCCGCGGCCAAGTTCGCTGTCGAGGCTGAGCGAGCCGCCATGCAGCTCCACCAGCTGCTTGCACAGCGGCAGGCCAAGCCCCGTGCCCTCATAAGCGCGCGCCAGCCGGTTGTCGATCTGACCAAACGGCTCCAGGGCCTTATCGAAGTCGGCCGGGGCGATGCCGATGCCGGTATCCGAGACCGTCATGATCAGATCGGGACCCCGGCGCCGCGCGGCGATCGTCACGGTTCCCGGGCTCGGCGTGAACTTGATCGCGTTGGACAACAGATTTAGCACGATCTGCTTGACCCGGCGTTCGTCGGCCCGCAGGCGCGGAAGGTCGGCCGATGGCCGATCCACGCGCAATTCGAGCCCGGCATCGGCCGCCGCCCCTTGCACGATGCGCAGCGAGGCCGCGAACAATTCAGGAATGTCGACCTCGTCGTCGGCGAGTGTCAGCCGGCCGGCGTCGATCTTGGCGAAATCGAGCACGTCGTTGATCAGCGCCAGAAGATGCGCGCCGCTGTCGCGGATGCTCGTCGCGTAATCGCGATAACGCCGGTCGCCCAGGGCGCCGTGCAGTTCCAGTTCGAGCAGCTCGGAAAACCCGATGACCGCGTTCAGCGGGGTGCGCAGCTCGTGGCTCATCGTCGCCAGGAACTGCGACTTGGCCCGGTTGCTCGCCGCCGCCCGATCGAGCGCGTCGCGCAGACTGGCGCCGGTCGCTTCGAGCTCCTGTTTGGTGGCTTCAAGCTCGACGACGTGCTGCCGCAGCCGCTCGGTCTCTAGCACCTTGCGCTCCGCCAGGTGCTGGTCCATGACCGAGCCGGCGAGGCTCAGGCCGATGATCATTAGCGTGACGGCGGCTACCGCGACGGCCAGCCATTCGGGGGAGGTGACCTGGAAGGGGATCGGCAACCCCATGCCGGGCTCGAGTGTGAGGGCGGACATGCCGGTGAAGTGCAGCGCGACGATCGCGAGCGCGAAAACCGCGGCCGCGCCGACGTCGCCGCGCAGATCGTGCCGGCGCTCGCGCAGGTGAAAGGCGCAGGCGCCCAGCACCACGCCGCACACCAGCGAGACCGCCACCGTCAGCGGGTCGTAAGCGACATTGGCCGGAGCGTGCATCGCGGCCATGCCGGTATAGTGCATGGCGCCGATCCCGGCACCGGCGACCGCGCCGCCGATTGCCGCCCAACCCGCTCCCGACAGGCTGATCGCGCAACCCAGCCAGATGATCGCGACGGCGATCACGACCGACAGCACGGTCAGGTCGAGATTGTACCCGACCGGCAAGTCGGGCCGATAGGCGAGCATAGCGACAAAATGCGTCGCCCAAACGCCGGAACCGCTGACCAATGCGGCTGCGGTGACCCACAGCCCCCGGGCGCGCGGCGATGGCGCGCCGCGACCGCGGGTCATCAGGTTGAACGCGGTCAAGCACGCCAGCAGGCAAACCAGCCCGGCGAGAACAACAGGCGGATATCGTGGTGCTGCGTGATGCAGGTGAGAATGTGCGGCATCGCCCCAGCATCGGCGGCGGCTCTTAACAGGGGGTAAATGTTGGCTTATTTGAACTGGGCTCAGGATGCCGTTGACTGCTGCCATCATGACGCCGTAACCGGACCGTGTTATGGTGGGGCCAGGAAAGCCAATGAATACACTCGCAAACACCACGGCTGACGACGTCATTGCCAGCTTGCGGGCGCACGCGGCAGAACTGCGCGCGGCCGGCATTCGCCGTGTTTCGCTGTTTGGCTCGGTCGCGCGCGGGGAAGCCGGCCCGGACAGTGATATCGATCTGGCCGTCGAACTCGACCGAGATAAGCATATCGGCCTTTTTGGGTTGATCGCTCTCGAACGGCGCCTGGGCGAACTGCTTGGTAGGAAAGTGGACCTTCTGCCCGAACCAGTCGAAAAGAAACGCTTACAGGCGAACATCGACCGGGATCGCCGCCGTGCCTTCTAAGCATGATCCGGCGGATTGCCTGTCCGATATTCTCGACAACGTTTCTCGTATTGAGAGCTACGCGGCAGGCCTCTCCAAGGAAAGCTTTGCGAGCGATGGGCGCACTCGTGATGCTGTTGAACGATGCCTGGAACGGATCTGTGAAGCGGCATTTCGGCTGGGAGATTCGGCAGTGGAGCTAATGCCCAGCCAGCCCTGGCACGATATTCGTGGGATGGGCAACCGGTTTCGCCATGCCTATGATCGTGTCGATCTCGACACTGTCTGGGACGTGGTCAGAAACGATCTTCCCGCCCTCAAAGCGGATGCGGAACGCGCGCTGGCGCTGTTGCGGACGAAGCAAGGCTAGGCTCCCGCGCCGCGGCGCCGCCTTCTGACCAGCATGACAAGCACCATCGCCCCGACCGAGGCGGCGGTGTACATCGCGAAGGCGTCGAGATAGCCGATCAGCGCCGCCTGTCGGTGAATTTCCTTCGACAGCCGCGCCAGCCCGGGCAGCGTCTCGATGCTCCATCCGCCCATCACCCACGGATAGTCCAGCCGGTCATTATAGGGCGAGATCATCTCGGTCATGCGGCTGTAGTTCTGCGCCGTGACGCGCACGATGTCGGCGACCGAGAGCGAGATGAAAAAGCTCGATCCGATGTTGCGCATCAGGTGGAACACCGCCATCCCCTCGGGCCAGAAGCGGTTTTCCAGCGTCTCGAAACTGGCGGTCGTCAGCGGCACCCAGATGATGCCGATCGCCATCCCCTGGAGGATGCTGTTGGCGGCGAGGATCTCCAGGCTGACATTGAGATCGATGCTCATCAGCCACAGGCCGGATATCACCTGCAACCCGAAGCCGATGCTCATCCCGATGCGCGGGTCGAGCCGGCCGATGAACATCGCGGCGAAAAACCCGATCGTCGCCCCGACGCCGCGCGCCGCCAGCACCTCGCCGATCATCGCGTCGGGAAACCCGGCATGCTGCTGCAACAGCGGCGGCAACAGCACCATCGGGGTGACGTTGAGCATGCCAAAGACGCCGACGAGCAGGAGGCCGAGCGCGAAATTGCGGTCGAGCAGCAGCCGCGGGTTCAGGAACGGCTTCCCGCTCGTCAGGCTATGCGCGATGAAGAGGTATAGGGCGAAGACGGCGCCGATGGTTTCCAGCCAAATCTCGGGCGATTCGTACCAATCGAGCCGCTGCCCGCGCGACAGGACCAGCTGCACGCAGGAGATCGCCGCCGAAAGGCTCAGAAAGCCGATCCAGTCGAGCCGCACGATCTGGCGCGGCGGGTCGCGCAGCAAACTGAGCTGAAGACCGATGCAGGACGCGATCCCGACCGGCACCAGCCCGTAAAACGCCCAGCGCCAGCTGTAGAGGTCAGACATATAGCCGCCGAGCGCCGGGCCGATCACCGGGCCGATGACCACCGTCATGCCATAGATCGAGGTGATAATGCGGTGCTGGCGTCGCGGGAAGCTGTCAAACAGGATCGTCTGCGACAACGGGGTCACCGGCGCGCCCGCCCCGCCCTGCAGAACCCGCCAAAGTACCAGGCTCTCGAGCGATTCGGCCGCGCCGCACAGATAGGTGGCCATCGAAAACAGCGCCATCGAACCGACCATCACGTTGCGGCGGCCGAAACTGGCGACCAGCCACCCGGTCATCGGCGTCACGACCGCGGTGGCGAGGATGTTGAACGTCATTGTCCAGGCGATCTCGTCCTGGGTCGCCGCCATCGCCCCCTGCATCTGCGGCAACAGCGTCGATGCGATCAGCAAGGTCGTCGAGTACAGGGTCGACCCGAGGATGACCGAAACCATGATCATGACCCGCCGCGACAGCGTCGTCGGATCGCGAGGCGCGTCGTCGCTCATGCCGAATTGGCTCCGCTGGAACTTGCGATGCTTGAATTCATTGCCCAACTAACGGTATGCTGAGCGACCATAACCTAGGCACCTAACTTCGGGGAAACCCTTTTGTCGTTTGACGACGAACGCCATATCGGATTTCTGATCTCCGATGTCGCGCGGCTGATGCGCACCGCTTTCGACCGCCGCGTGCGTCAGCTCGGCCTGACCCGATCGCAATGGCTAGTGATCAACCGGCTGCATCGCCGGCCGGGCGCCACCCAGTCCGAGCTCGCCGAGATGCTCGAGGTCGAGAAGGCAACCGCCGGGCGCATGGTCGACCGGATGGAGAAGAAAGGCTGGGTGGTGCGCCGACCGGACGCCGCCGACCGCCGCGTCAACCGCCTCCATTTGACCGCCGACGCCGATCTGATCCAGATGCAATTGGCGCAGATCTCCGAGCGCACCGTCGACGACGCGCTGGCGCTGCTGTCGGCGCCGGAGCAGGAGCAATTTTCCGAGTGGATGCGACGGGTTAAGCGTCAGTTGCAGGCTATGCTCGAACCTGAAGTCGCGGCCATGATCGAACCGGTCGCGGCCGAACCGGTAGCGGAGCTGGTTCGGTGACCCGGCCGCACCCGAAAATCATCCGCCTCGTGCTCCTGGTCGTGGTGCCCCTTATCTTCGCCCTGATCGGCGGCGCGGTGTGGCTGCGCGGCGGCCGCACGGTCGGCACCGACGATGCCTACGTCAAGGCCGACATCGCCCAGATCGCGCCGGAGGTCGCCGGGCGGGTGGTCCAGGTGCTGGTGCGCGATCACGCGACGGTCGAGGCCGGCACGCCGCTGGTCACACTCGACCCGGCGCCGTTCCAGCTGGCGCTCGACAAGGCCGATGCCGAGCTGGACAACGCCCGCACGTCGGTCGAAACGGCGCGTGCGCAATGGCACGAGACGCAGAGCGAACTCGGCGAGGTCGAGAGCCAGGCCGATTTTGTGACGCGACAGGCGGCGCGCCAGCAGGCGCTGGCCGCGACCGGCGTCACCTCGATCACCAAGCTCGAAGAGGCGCAGAACGCTGCCGCGGTTGCGCGCGACCGGGTCGGCGTCGTCAAGAAACGTCTGGCGCGCATGCTGGCGGCGCTGGGCGGCAACCCGAAGATCGCGACCGACGACCACCCGCTGGTGCGCGAAAAGCGCGCCGAGCGCGACCGCGCCGCACTCGATCTCAACCGCACGACGATCCGCGCGCCGGTCAGCGGCACCGCGGTCAACGTCAAATTGCAGCCAGGCGAGCAGGTCCGGGCCGCGACGCCGCTGTTCGTGCTGGTGACGAAGACCCGGCCCTGGGTCGAAGCCAACATGAAAGAGACCGACCTGACCTATGTGAAGACCGGTCAGACCGCCAGGGTGGTGCTCGACATCTACCCCGACGTGACCTGGACCGCGGAGGTCGACAGCATCAGCCCGGCGACCGGGGCGGAATTCGCGATCCTGCCGCCGCAAAACGCCTCCGGGAACTGGGTCAAGGTGGTGCAACGGCTGCCGGTGCGGGTGCGCCTCGTGCCGCATTCGGGCGAGCCGCCGCTGCGCGCCGGCATGACCGCGACCGTGACGATCGATATCAACCGGCAGCGCAGCCTGTCCGGCCTCTTGCACGGCAGCGCCAGCGCCGCCAAGCCGGAGTGACCGCGCTTTTTTTTGCGGTCACGACCCGAGCGAGCCCGTCACCGACAAGCGTGCCAAGCGGGCTGGTAAGTGCGGCGGCCTCGTAACGGACGATTGCCTTCATTCTTTCGCTAAGACCGCCTTCATCTTTCTCTAAGATAGATGACGAATGCAGATAGCGACCATGACCGGATCACCCCCGCTGCCCGATCTCCTATCCGAACCCCTGGGCGAATTCGCGCCCGACGGGGTTCCGCCGCGCGCCGCCGAGCCGTCGCGGCCCCCGGAGCCCGTGATCCCGCTCGGCCAGGCAGAGATCGCCGCTTCGTTGAAGCGCATGGGCGTCATCGGCTCGCACGAACAGCCGCACTGCCGGCCGCTTGACGGCGGCGTTTCGTCCGAGATCTGGCTGATCGAGCTGCCGGGCCGGCGGCTCTGCCTCAAACGCGCGCTGCCGCAGCTCAAGCTCGCCCAGATCTGGGAAGCGCCGGTCATCCGCAACCATCACGAGTTCGCCTGGTTTCGCGTCGCCGGACGGATCTGCCCGGAGGCCGTGCCGCGGCTTGTCGGCCAGGATTCGGCGCACGGTCTGTTCGTGATGGAATATCTCGATCCCGGAATGTACCCGCTGTGGAAGAACCAGCTGCGCGACGGCCACGCCGATCCGGCGATCGCGGCATCGGTCGGGGCGCGGCTGGCGCAGATCCACGGTGCGACCGCGGGCGACAGCGAAATCGCCCGGATGTTCGCGACCAACGACAGTTTCTACGCGCTTCGACTGGAGCCCTATCTGATCGCGCCGACCCGGCTGCATCCCGATCTCGCCGGTCCGTTGGGACGGCTGGCGCACGCCACCGCCCGCACCCATCTCACGCTCGTCCATGGCGACGTCAGCCCGAAAAACATTTTGGTCGGTCGGCGCGGCCCGGTATTCCTCGATGCCGAATGCGCCTGGTATGGCGACCCGGCGTTCGACCTCGCCTTCTGTCTGAACCATCTTTTGCTCAAATGCCTGTGGAACACGCGGGCGGTCAGTCGCTACCTGGCCTGCTTCGACCGCCTCGCCGAAACCTATCTCGGCCAGGTCGAATGGGAGCCGCGCGACGACATCGAAAAGCGCGCGTCACACCTGCTGCCGGGTCTGTTGCTGGCGCGAATCGACGGTAAATCTCCGGTCGAGTGCGTAACGTCCGAGATGGACAAGGGCCGGGTGCGGCGGGTCGCGCGGGCGCTCCTCCTCAACCCGGTCGACCGGCTCTACGCGGTCCGCGAGGCTTGGGCGGCAGCCCGGGCAGGGGTGTGAGCGACACGCGCATAGCAGCATTGCGAGGCCGGCGGCGCCGCCCCGATCAGGTGACACGGTAAAATGCCAGGAGGCGAGCCGATGACCGATATTCGCAAGATCATCACGCTGCGCGAGTCGATCTTCTCGGAATTGGGGCGCCAGGGCGCCCGCCCGATCGTCCGGGCGATCGGCATCGGGGTGATCCGCAATCCGTTCGCAGGCCGCTGGGTCGAGGATCTGCGCCCGTTGTTCGAGGCCGGCGCCGCGCTCGGCGAGCGGCTGATGCCGGAACTGGTGCGGCTCTTGGACGGACCGGCGGTCAGCTACGGCAAGGGCGCGCTGGTTGGGCTGGCCGGCGAGATGGAGCATGGCGGCGCCTGCGTGCACCCGATGCTGGGGCGGCCGATGCGCGCGGCAATCGGCGGCGGCCAGGCGGTGATCGGATCGAATGTCAAGGTTGCAGCGCCCGGCACGGCGATCGACATACCGCTTGGCCACAAGGACGATCCGTGGTCGTTCGAGCATTTCGACACGGTGACGGTGTACGTCGCCGACGCGCCGCTGCCCGACGAGATCGTCGTCATCATGGCGATCGCCGATGGCGGTCGGCTCGCCAACCGCTGCGGCACGGCCCCGATCCGCTGAGGAGTGCCAGCCCACAACCCCGTGGCCGGGCTTGTCCCGGCCATCCACGTCTTCTGGTGTGCCGGTGTTGCCGGAGTAAGACGT
>CAMATN010000030.1 GCA_945861155.1 Rhizobium sp. Q54 | reverse complement strand
TCTCGATCCCTAAAACAACACAGGAAAACACAAAAACAACCCCGATTTCCGCCGATTGATGCCGTTACCCGGCGCGTCGCGGCCAGAAATTAGGCCCGCATCGCCAAACCATCAGCCGCGCCGGCATTGCTCAGTGTTTCCCTAGCGGGAACAGCTTACCATGCTCGAAATCATCCTAATTGCCAGCGTCGCGGTATTCATCATATCGCGGCTCTTTCTGAGGCCGGCGGCAAAACTTGCCGATAAAAAATTCGACGAACAGTCCCAACGTATCGCCCATCTCGAGAGCCTACTGCCCGCCTATTCATCTGTTCACATTTGTCCTAAATGCGGGCGGGAAAACCACGTGACGGCAACCGCGGCGCAGACGCACTATCGTTGCGCCAATACCGTAATGAAACCAGGGGGAACCGTATTCGATCCTCGTGACCCGTGCGGCAGTGTAAACCGCCTTTAGGCTCGTGCGAATTTGACGTGCGTCGGCAGGGCGTGGCGCAAATATCTGCGCACTACAATGCCATTTTCGGCCGCAGCGTAACCGCTCCGAAGATAGATTAGCAATCCCAACCACTTACGCGCTCACCACTCTATCCGCTCTTGCCAACTTGGGTCTCGATTGTGCTCTGTCGGTGGTGGCGTTTGGCAATATCTGCCAACACGGCGACGGAGCCGCCGCTGTCCGCCGTCTCGGAAAATCGTTGGGCTTCGGAGGATATCATGCCTACGTTGGGTATTAACGCGACGCGCAGCGACACTGCCATTTGCAGCCCGCATCCCCGTGGCCCCCACAGGGGATAGCTCTATGCACAACTCTGAGAAGCCTTGGGTACTTCGACAACTGCCCGACAACAAGCTCCCGCCGTACAAAAATGCAGACCAACAAAGATTTAACCGCTCGGCTGATTATAGAATTACTATAGCTGGTGTCGGCGGGGCGGGCGGCAACATCGTGAACAACCTTGTGCGCTCAAACGTAACCGGCTGCAATTTCGTTGTCTGCAATACCGACGCGCAGGCGCTGCAGCTGTCGGCGGCGCCGCGCAAGATCCAGCTCGGGATCGGCGTGACGCGCGGCCTCGGCGCCGGCGCGCGCCCGGATGTCGGACGCGCCGCCGCCGAGGAGGCGGTCGAAGAGATCCGCGATGCGTTCCGCGACAACAGTGTCGTTTTTGTTGTCGCCGGCATGGGCGGTGGTAACGGCACGGGTGCTGCTCCTGTTATTGCGCGTGTTGCCCGCGAGATGGGGAAACTTACAATTGGCATAGTAACTACACCATTCCATTTCGAGCGCGACCACCGCATGCGCGTTGCAGAGGACGGCATTGACCAAATAAAGAGCTGCACCGATCTTCTTTTCGTCTGCGCCAATCAAAATTTGTTTCGCATTGCGTCGGAGCGGACGACTTTTGCCGACGCTTTCAAACTTGCTGACGATCAAATTCGATTGTTGGTACTAGGCATCGCGAACGTTCTACAGAACCCCGAGCATCGGCGCGAGCTTAGCCAACTGGGCGCGGCATGGGCCGGGACCGGGGAAGCAAAGGGCGATGCCAGTGCCGCAATCGATTTAGCAATATCGAACCAGATGTTCGGTCGGGTGCCAATCGATGATGCGAGACATATTTTCATTGATATTGCGGGCGGAAAGGACTTGGCTTTAGTGGAAGTGGAAAACGCTGTAGACCAAATTCGGGAGAAAGCTTCCCCCAAAGCGAAAATCTTCTATAATCTGACACCCGACGAAAATCTCCGCGGTACGATACGCGCCACTGTGATCCTCGATGGCGAACCAGAGAGACAACTACAACAACCACCGCAAGACAAAGAATGGAGATCCCGCACAGCCGAATTCCATCGCGAGGTTACTGGTAACTCGCTTCCACCGTTCCTGCGTCGCGTGGACGAAGTAAACCGGCAGGTAACCGATAGCGAACTCCCGCTGTACACCTCCCGATGGCCTAAGCCGAAGTCGATGAGACGGCGTTACCTGGTACGCGCGGTGCTCTGTGCGCTCATGGCACTCATTACTCTCGGTCCCCTATCGTTCTTCATACATTACGAGATCACGGTAGCATGGCCGGCGCGACTGGTGCAGCAAGAGAAGGAAAAGGCTGACGCTGCCGAGCGCGCACGCACGGAGGAAAAATTACGGGCGGAACAGAAATCTGCGGAGGAAAAATTACGGGCGGAACAGAGCGCTGCGGAAACAGAGCGGTGGGCCCGTTGTGTGGTAAGCAAAGGGAATGACTCAGTATGTAAAGAAGTGTGCCAAAAAAGTCCGATGCTTTATGGTATCGACTGCGCAAGATGGGGCGTGGATACCCGATATCCATTCGAGAAGAGAATGGAGGAGGAAGAAGACAAATTTGGACGAGCAATGGTGCGATGCCTTTACGGAGACAAGACGGCTTGTGCATATCGCCGCGGAGACTAAGTAGCATCGTCGGAGAGCCGGATGTTCGGAGTTCAGTGAGCGGGCCGCAAACCATCCTCGCTCGAAACACAGCCTCTGAGCTTCCTAACCCGCGCGCCGAGGGCTTAGCTGCCTTAAGGGCTGTTAACAGGTAAACCAACGTATATCCGAGAACGCGACGCCGCTGGGGCGTGCGCCTCCTCGGCTTGGACCAGCTACGGAAGGAGTTGAACGCCGCTCACTTTGGGGCAAATCCGAACGCATTCCGTATTCGGGGGCGACCCTGTCCGGTTTGCAGAGCCGGACCCGGAGCACCGCACAGTCAAGATGACCAGATTTGAGGAACCGCTTCAATAGGGGAACCTCGCAGTGCCTTGCACATTTTTCGTCGCTTACTATCGGGTGTCCACTGGACGGCAAGGGCAAAGCGGCCTTGGCCTCGATGCTCAGCGGCGTTCCGTCAGCGATTACCTGCGCGGGCGACCCGAAAGCGACCTCATCGCTGAGTACACCGAGATCGAGAGCGGAAAGCGCTCGGATCGTCCTCAGCTTCTCGCCGCGCTCGCCGAATGCAAGGGCCGGCGGGCGACGTTGATCATTGCCAAACTCGATAGGCTCGCCCGCAACGTCGCTTTCATCGCGAACCTGATCGAGGCCGGCGTCGAGTTAGTGGCGGTCGATAACCCGCACGCGTCCAAACTCATGCTGCACATGCTCGCCGCGTTTGCGGAGCATGAGCGCGAACAGATCAGCGCTCGGACCAAGGCCGCTCTCGCCGCCGCCAAGGCACGGGGTGTCAAGCTTGGGACGAACGGAGCGATCCTAGCCGCCGAACGAAAACGTGAAGCCAGCGAGTTCGCACAGGGCCTCGCCGGCACGCTGCACGACATCCGAGCCAAAGGGATCACCACCGTCCGCGGCATCCGAGACGAGTTGAACCGCCGCCAAATCCCCTCTGCGTCAGGGAAAGTCTGGCATATCCCAACAGTTCACAAACTGCTTGAGCGTACGATATAGACATAATCGGTAAAAGTAAGCACCATCCAACGCGATACTATGATTTGACATACGTTATGATTATTTCAATCTCCATCGGTCGCGGATTTACTATCGAAAATCGCGTTACCAGCGGCCTCGATAATGGCTCGTTTATGGTGTCCCTAAAACCGGGACTGACGGCCAGAAGCCGTATACCCAGCTACCCTCCAAAAAAATTGGCGGCGAAAATCCGGGGGTGGGTTACCACTTCTCGGATTTTTTGTCCGAGCGCGTCCCAGTGCCAAGATCCCAGCCTGTCATCCGGGTCTTCCCCTATCGCGCAGATTGGGACGCCGACGAACCCGACGTGATCGAGCGGGTGTCGCCCTCGTTTCCGGCATTGCTGCGATTGGTGCTCCTCTTCCCGGACGCTCGGAAGGTGATAAGAGGCCGCGGAAGCCGCGATTTCATCCTCGCGCTGCTAGTCGGTGTTTACGCCTGCCGCTCGCCGGGTAACGCCGGCCTTCTGCGCGGCGCTCACGGGCGGCTGCAATATATTTACAGACTGGCGCCCAGCCCTCAGATCGCCCAGCTACGGCACGAGACGAACGAGAAGCACGCCTTGGGGCAACTCGAAGCGTTACTCGTCCTCGGGTACTGCGCGCGACTAGGCGTACCCCAGATCAGCAAACGCCTGCTGAGGCCGTTCGCGTCCCGTCTCGTACCGCGAGCAGCACTCAATCATCGCCTCGGTCCGACCCAGGTCGATGAAGGGTTCGATAAGTGGATTGACGAGGTCCGAAACCGGGTGAACCGGATGCGGCCCAAGTTGGTCGATAGCGGAGAGGCGAGCACGGCAGCTCTTGCCATTTCCGCCATTCAGAAAGTGGACGTTTTCTTGCGTAGGACAAGAAATCGTCCACGACTTGCGCGGCTCCCTCCTACTTAGGTGGACGTTTTCTGAGCAGAAACAATTTAACGTCCATCGACTATCGACGAAAAATCTAAATAATAAAAGGCGTATTGCAAGACACGGTTTTCTCTTGCGTGCAAAGGTGTGTCTATAGCGCAACGGGCCTTTTTTATTAACGCCTGCATGCGCGAGATGGGATAGGAGGGAAATGATGCCGTTACCGACTGCGCGAGTTATTCATGCAGGTGATGTGTTGAGAGCGGAGGATATATACCCGGACAGTACGTGGATAACTTTCAAGTATAACGTAGCTCCGTTGGCGTCCTTCGCGACCTTTGCCCGCGTGCTCAAGGCGAATGGCTTTGCCCAGCCCAACCGCAAACGTCCGCTGGGACGGCGGTTCAATAATCCCGAGTTCGGCCGGCCGGTTTACGTCGGGGCAACATTCAATGTCGCGAGCCGTACTGCGAGCTTCACCGCTCAGTTCAGCCCGCTCGCCGATCTCCGGGACGAAAATTTGGACTATGGCGACGAGGTCAGCCGCCCGTATCGCAGCCGGAGCCGGGGCATCGGTGTAGCGGAGAACTGGCTGCACCCGGATCAGGTGACCGAGCATACGAGCGGGCAGGTGCTCAATCGTCTGTGGGAGCGGATCTGCATTCTCGAGCCGCAAATCCAAGAGATTGCATCCCTGCTGGTCACCGAAGGGCCATTCACTGGATACGCGCCGCTCTTAGCTACGAAGCTGTCCGCAGTTGAGTTGTGCGCCGATCTCGCCACGACCTCCCCGCATTATCACCTGCGCCGGCTCGCTCCGCGCTTCCGCGAGCAGTTCAACGAGATTGTCGCGGTGCGGTACGGCCCGACAGCACGGGGCTACACGGAGTTGTCTCACGGCGCGAATTTGATCCGCGGCTACCGCTCCGTGGGGCAATGCATGAAAGCCTACGAGAAGACCAATCGGCGGTTGCGGTACGAATTTGGTGCGACCGGCACAGGGTTGCGGTCGCTCTGTGCTGTCACTGCGGTTGAAAGGGGAATCATCCTCGCGACCACGGGCTATCAATGTCCCGATGATCCGCGCGAGTTCCGCGGCGAAGAGCAGTTCTTGGCGCTGTTCGACCGGCTGGTGAGACGCGCCTTGCCGGAGTTCAACGCGATCCGGGGCAACGAACCGGAACCCGGAGACCACGGGTCGATTTTTGAGTTCATGTCCAGGTCAGCCAGCGTCTTGCGGCGCCACACTTCGGCCCAGTTAGAACTGGCATACCGGGCGCTCATCCTCGAAGGCCGGCTGACATCGCAGACCCTCGTGCTGCCCGCCTTGCTTCGGCTGCAACATGCGGGCGTGCTCCGCCGCTCAGCACCGGGAATATATGTCGCTGCGGATCGGTTCCGGCGCGCGCTGCAAGCCTTACGGGTGTCCGACGGCAGGTGGCAGCGCCTCATGCACGGTGCGGCGGAATGAGCCCCAGCGAGTTTGCCCCGCCGGCTCTGGCGCATGCGATAACGCTCGGGTCAGAACACGCTCCGCGCGTCCGAAAGGGCATCGTTCGCCACGGGACCGGCCCGCTCCGGCCGATACCGACAAAGCCGCTCCCATTTAGCAAACGTTTGCTAAATGCCGGAGCTAGGCTCAACGGCAAAGCTCGCGCGCATATTGGAGGCGATCCCGACATCCTCGTTGTCGAGGACGTTGCCCGTGTCCTTCGCTGCACAGTCGATACCGCACGCCGCATCCCGCGCGACCTGCTTCCGGCCTATCCGGGTCCAGGTCGGCACCGGCTCTACTTGCGGGAGGAATTGGTCAGCTATCTCCGAAGCTCTGTCCGTTCGTCACCAAAGGCCGACCTTTTGGTGCAGCGCATTCGCGACGAAGTGGTAGGTTCCCGATTGGGTAATGGGCGGGAGCGTTCTGCGCAAAGGAGAACGCAATGAGCGCATCCCGTAAGATTGGCCCTGTACGCATCCGCGCCCATAAACGGGACGGTGTGGAAACGGGCAAATGGCACGTTGATGTTCCCGCATCCCTGACCGCCAGCGGACGGAGGATGCGGCCGCTATTTGACAGCTTTAAAGAAGCATCTGAGGTCGCGAAGCGGCTGAGGCGCGAATTGGAGACCCAGACTTTGGGTCTAGCAAGTCGCACTCAGAGCGGCCTTACATTTACCCGAGCAGCGGAAATGTGGGAGGAGGCCGAAACCCACCGCGTCGATACGCTAAAAAAGCGGGCGATATCGCTGGAAACGGACAAAGCTCGTCTCAAGTCAGCGTTGGCGTTCTTCGGGAGCACTGATGTGGGCTTGATCACGGAGGCGCAGCTCACGGCGTTTCAACGGGTGCGCCTTCGGGCAGGCCGCGCACCGGAGACTGTGAACAGCGACGTGAAGTCGGTATTCAAAGTCCTAAAATGGGCGTTCAAGAACAAAAGAGTTCGTGAACTGCCCCAGGTCGAGCCGATCCCGACCGAGCCTCGGGATTTCGAGGCGCCGGACGAAGCGGGATTGATCAAGCTGATCGAAGGACTTCCCGCACGTCTTTACCTCCCCGTCTGGTTCTTGGCAGAGACCGGCTGTCGGACGGGAGAAGCGTTCAATCTTCGGTGGGAGGACGTGAACCTCGAAACCGGGAGCGTCATGATCCGGTCGAAGGAGGGCTGGACCCCGAAAACCCGGTCGTCACGCCGACGCGTATTCGTAGCGGGTAGCTTACTCGAAGCCTTGCGCGCCGCACCACAGGAAGGAGCCTATGTATTCCCAGGTCGGAACGCAGATCGCCCGATAACGAACATCAAGAAGGCGTTCGAGACGGCTCGCAAGCGTGCTGGATTGGAGCCGCCGCCGGGATTCCAGAAGCTCACACCGCACAGCCTCAGGAAAGCCTACGCCACGCGGTGCTCGGTCGGCGGAGTTCCCGAACGGATTTTGCAAGCGAACCTTGGCCACTCGCCTGGATCGAAGGTAACCAATCAGTACTACGTGTTTGCCAGCGAGCAAGCGCGGCGAGACGCCGCGTTGCCGTTGCCGGTGCCACCTCGGCTTGCGCCGAAATTGGCAAAATCTGGCAACACCGCGCCGCGACCTTCCGACCGGGACCACCGCCCCGGAGGTTAACCTACTAAAAACAAACGGGAAATTTGGCGGACCCGAAAGGATTCGAACCTTCGGCCTCTGCCTTCGGAGGGCAGCGCTCTATCCAGCTGAGCTACGGGTCCCGCGACTGACCGCTGGTGATTAGCGCGTCGGCGCGGTCGGTGCAAGCGCGTTGCAGGAGCGGTGTGGCTTGCTTGTTTGCCTATCGGCGCGCAACCGGGCAACCTATCGGGGCACAATTTGAAGGAGGTCCGGGATGGCAGCGATCATCGAGCGGCAGGGGGTGAGGGTGCGGGCGACCGGGGCGGCGCTCGCCGCCGATGTCGAGGGGGTCGATCTTGCCGGCGCGCTGACCCCGGAGATGCTTGGTGCGATCACGGCGGCCTGGGGGCAGCATTTGGTGCTGCGGTTCCGCGGCCAGGGCTTGAGCGACGACGATCTGATGCGGTTCAGCCGGCAGCTCGGCGAATTGGACTGGGCGCCGATCGCCGCCGCGCGGGTCAGGCTGCCCGGCGAGGACCGCACTGTCGAGGCGGCGCCGGAAGGGCGGCAATACGTCATGGTGGTCTCGAACGTGATCGAGGACGGCCAGCCGATCGGACAACTCGGCGCCTACGAAGCGATCTGGCACACCGACATGTCGTATATCCCGGAGCCGCCGAGCGCCTCGGCGCTCTATTCGCTCGAAGTCCCGCCGGAGGGCGGCGATACCGGCTTCTGCAACCTGTATCTCGCCTATGAGACGCTCGCCCCGGAGCTGCGCCGCCAGGTCGCCGGGCGTCTGTGCCGTCACGACGCCAGCCGCAACAGCGCCGGCGAATTGCGCCGCGGCTTTGTCGACGCGCCCGACGCCAGCCAGACGATCGGCGCCGAGCACCCGATCATCCGCACCCATCCGGTGACCGGCCGCAAGGCGCTGTTCCTCGGGCGCCGGCGCAACGCCTATGTTCTGGATTTGCCGCTCGCCGAGAGCGAGGCATTGCTCGATGCGCTGTGGGCGCATTGCACCAGGTCGGAATTCTCCTGGTACCAGCAATGGCGGGCGGGCGATTTGATCCTGTGGGACAACCGCTGCGTGATGCACCGGCGCGACGCCTTCGATCCGGCGACGCGGCGCGTCATGCACCGCACCCAGATCAAGGGCGACCGGCCGTTTTGAGCAGCGAGATGAGATTTCGCGCGACGCTGCTGGGCTTGCTGGCGCTTGCGGCGTGCTCGTCGACGCCATCCGACACGGCCCGGCTGACCCTCAACAACTCCGCCTGGGAACAGGTTAATGTCCAGGTGGTGATCACCCGGCGGGCCGATTGCGACAGCCGCGGCGAGGGCTATGTCTCGACCCGGGAATTTGCCCTGCGCAAGAGCCGCGGCGAGATCGTCGAGGCGCCGAACGGCGCGACATTGTGCTGGCGCCGCGACCGCAATCCGAACGATCCGGTTCCCGGCGCCTGGTCGGGATGGACGCGCGCGACCCCTTCCCCCGGCCAGAGCGCCGAGCTGAACCTTTAGACCGCTGCGGAGAGCCGTCGCCGTCCCTTCCGCCAAAACAAGGTTCGCCGTCCCGCCCGCGCCGAATCGTCGCCGGAGTTTCCGCATGGTCCGCCGCCTCACCGCTGTCGCGTTCGCGCTGCTGCTGCACCCGACCCTTGTCCTCGCGCAGCTGCCCGCGCCGCCGACCCCGCTTTTCCCGGGCGCCGCACCCCGCTCGGTCGAGCCGGAACCGCTGCCGCCGGTCGATGCGGGACCGGCTCGATCGAGCGCGCGGGTCTTTTGCGAGCAGCCGATTACGGTTCGCCTCGTTGAGGTCGAGGCTGTGACGGAGCGCTATCGGCCGTTTGTCGGGATATGGAGCGACGCGTCCTGGACGCCGCAGCTTTGCGCCGCGCTGATCGTGCAAAGCGTGACGCCGGACGGGAATGCGACGATCGTCTATGCGTTCGGGCCGATGAATTCGCCAAAGGGAGCTGGCGCGCGCGCACCGGGCGGCGTTCTGCATGGCACCGGAGTAATTCGGGATGGCGAATTGAGGTTCCAGAACTCCGACGGCAGCCAATTTGCGTTCCGCCCGGTTTACGCCGATCTCGCCGGCCGCCTCACCGCGCCGCAGGGCCAAACCTACGAGGCCATCTTCAAGAAGACGCCGTGAATGAGAGCCCGAATGCCCACGAGTTTGCGTCGCTTCGCGAGGAGCGGAGCGACAACGCAATCCCGATGGGGGCTGGCCGCGGTTGCGCTAGTCCTCGCCCTGCCGGCGATGGCCGCCCCGGCAAGCTGGGCGCACCTCACGGCGCCGTGGCCGGACCCGGCGACACTCGGCGACATTCCGGGGATCGCGGTCAGCTGGCCGAGCGCCAGTCCGTTCGCCCCCGAAGATATCGGCGCCGGCCCTGATGACAATCCGCCAACGACGGCGCAGGGCCGGCTCTATCTGCCGCCCCCCGGGACCACCAAGATGCTGCGCTCGGTCCCGGCCGTCGTGCTGCTGCACGGTTCGGGCGGCGTCCTGCCGTCGCGCGAGCTGACCTATGCGCCGCAGCTCGCGCGGATGGGAGTGGCGGCCCTTGTTGTCGATTCGTTCGGGTCGCGTCGGGAGCGCGGCGTCGGGTTCATCGACCGGCTCCTCAACATCACCGAGACGATGATTCTGGCCGACGCCTATTCCGCGCTCGGCTTTCTCGCCGCGCGGCCCGAGATCGATCCAAGGCGCGTTGTGCTGACCGGCTTTTCCTATGGCGCAATGGCGGCGATGTACGGGATGTACGCGCAGGTCGCCGACCGGCTCGCGCCGCCCCAACGCTACCCCCTCCCGCAAAGCCCTCACCCTAACCCTCCCTCGCTTGCGGGGGAGGGAAGGGTGGGGGCGCCCCCTTCTTACCCTCCCCCGCAAAGCCCCCACCCTAACCCTCCCTCGCTTGCGGGGGAGGGAAGGGTGGGGGCGTCCCCTACTTACCCTCCCCCGCAAGCGGGGGAGGGAAGGGTGGGGGTGGGCGGGGCAGGGGGTCTGCGCTTCGCCGGCCATGTCGCGTTTTATGGCCCGTGCATCGCCCGCTTCGAGGACAGCCGCACCACCGGCGCGCCGCTGTTGATGCTGATCGGCGGAGCCGACGAGATTGTCGACCAACAGCGCTGCGCCGAGATCAGCGCGGATTTGCGCCGCGGCGGCAGCCGGGTCGAGGCGGTCGTCTATCCCGGCGCGCTGCATCAGTGGGACGGCGCTTTTCCCCGGCGCGCGATCGGGCGCAACCTCGGCGGTTGCTCGCTGCGGGTCGAGCGCGACGGCACGATCCGCGACCTCCATACCGGCCTCGCGATGACCGCGCCGTTCTCGCGTAAGATCATCCTCGGGCTGTGCACCCTCGGGGCCGGGCCGTACCCGATCGGGCGGGACGACCGGATCAGAGCGCAGGCGAACGCCGATTGGGGCCGCTTCCTCGCCGCCGTTTTCGCCGGCCCGCCGCGTCCCGGCGGTTTGTGACCGCGATCCCGAGTTGACGCTGCCCGGTGGCAACCCCAGATTTAGTCGGCATCCCGGCCGGACGATGGACGATAATGATGAAATCCGTCCGAATCGCGACCGTGGGTCTCCTTTCAACCGTGGCCAGGGCATGAAACGCGTTGAGCGTGTGGTTCAATCGTCGGTACCGTTGCCGTTCACCGAGCTCAACGAGCGCAGCCGCGAGATTTTTCGCCTGATCGTCGACGGCTATGTCCAGACCGGCGAGCCGATGGGGTCGCGCACTCTGTCGCGCCTGCTCGGTCAGAACCTGTCGCCGGCGACGATCCGCAACGTGATGGCCGACCTCGAAGAGGCGGGACTCCTCTACGCGCCGCACACTTCGGCCGGCAGGCTGCCGACCGAGGCGGGGTTGCGGCTGTTTGTGCATGGCCTCCTGGAGATCGGCAACCTCGCCGAGGACGAGCGCCATAATATCGAGAGCCTGTGCGCGGCCCGCGGCAAGAGCCTGTCGCAGGCGCTGGAGGAGGCGACGGCGGCGCTGTCGGGCCTCTCGCATTGCGCCGGCGTCGTCGTCGTGCCGAAGCAGGAACGGCCGCTGAAGCACATCGAATTCGTGCACCTCGGGCCCGGGCGCGCCCTTGTCGTGCTGGTCGCCGAGAACGGGCTGGTCGAGAACCGGGTCATTGAGGTGCCGCTCGGGCTGCCGCCGTCGACCTTGGTCTCGGCCGCCAATTTTCTGAATTCCCGCCTGGTTGGGCGCACGATCGAGGAGGCGCGCGCCGATATCGACGAGGAGATCGGCTCGCACCGAGCGCAGCTCGACGAATTGACCTCGCACGTCGTCGCGACCGGCATCGCCAGCTGGGCCGGGGGGGATGGGGAAAGCGCGCTGATTGTGCGCGGCCAGGCCAATCTGCTCGGAGACGTGACCGCGCTCGCCGATCTCGAGCGGCTGCGCGCCCTCTTTGAGATGCTGGAAACCAAGGAAACGCTGCTGCGCCTGCTCGACGCCAGCAAGAAGGCCGAGGGGGTGCAGATTTTTATCGGCGCCGAGAGCCATCTGTTCGGCGTCGCCGGGTGTTCGTTGATTATCGCGCCGTATCAGAACAGCCGCGAGCAGATCGTCGGCGCGATCGGGGTCATCGGCCCGACGCGGATCAACTATGCCCGGATCATCCCGATGGTGGACTACACCGCCAAGGTGATCAGCCGGCTGATTGGGTAACAGGGTACGGAATATGATCGAGGAAAAAGACGAGGCGGCAACCGCCGGCCCCGGTTCGGGGGCCGCCAACGATCCGGGCGAGAGCCCGGAGGACTATCCCGGCACTGATTCCGGCAATGAGATCAGCGCCGAATTGCCCGATGAGGGCGCGCCGGTTTCCCTCGATGCGCGCCTCGCGGCGGTCGAGGCCGAGCTTGCCGAAACAAAGGACCGCCTCCTGCGCGGGCTCGCCGAAACCGAAAATGTCCGGCGCCGCTTGCAGCGCGAGCGCGACGACGCCCAGAAATACGCGGTCGGCGGCTTTGCCAAGGATCTGCTCTCGCCGGTCGACAATCTGCGCCGCGCGCTTGAGGCGATGCCCGAATCGGAGGTCACGGACCCGCGCGTGAAAAGCCTGCGCGACGGTGTCGAGGCGACCGAGCGCGAGCTGCTCGCCGCCTTGGAGCGCCACGGGCTGACGCGGATCGATCCGAAAGGCGAGCGCTTCGACCATAATTTCCACCAGGCGATCTTTGAGGCCGATCGCCCCGACCTGCCGGTCGGAACCATCGTCGAGGTATTGCAGCCCGGCTATGTGCTGCACGATCGGCTGCTGCGCCCGGCCATGGTCGCCGTCGCCAAGGGCAAGGGCGGGACCTGATCAGCGGCCGAACGGCGTCTCGGGCAGGGCGCGCAGCCGCCGGTCGAGCCGGGCGAACAGCATGTCGGTCAGGATCGCGAACAGGGCGACCAGCACCGCCCCCTGGATGACAAAGGGCAATTTGTTGCCGGCGAGCCCGTCGAAGATCGGGGTGCCGAGGGTCAGCGCGCCGACCGTCGAGCCGATCGTCGCGGTGCCGATTGCGATCGTCACCGAGACCCGCACACCGGCGAGGATCGCCGGCATCGCCAGCGGTAATTCGACATCGCGCAGCATCTGCCACGGCGACAACCCCATGCCCTCGGCCGCGTCGCGCACCGCCGGCGGGACCCCGTCGAGCCCGGCCAGCGCGTTCTCGATCACAGGCAGGAGGCCGTAGAGAAACAGCGCGACGATCGTCGGCTCCGGCCCGAAGCCGATCGCCGGCACCGCCAGCGCCAGCACCGCGGCCGGCGGGAAGGTCTGGCCGATCGTCGCGAGCACGTTGACGATCGGCCGGAAATCGCGGCCTGCGGGGCGGGTCGCGAAGACCGCCAGGCCAACGCCGATAATGCTTGCCGCCAGGCTCGCCGCCGCGACCATCCCGGCATGCGACAGCCATAGCGCGACAAAGCTGGTGCGCTCGAACACCGGCTCCTTGACCGCCGGAAAGGCCCAATGAAACACCGGCCGCAGCTCCGGCATGCCGACCAGCAGCGCCACAAACAGCACCCCGACCCACAGCACCGGGCTGGCGAGCGCGTCGCGTACGCGCAAGCCCCCACCCCAACCCTCCCCCGCTTGCAGGGGAGGGGGTACTCGGCGCTTGGCTTT
Organism: Rhizobium sp. Q54; assembly: GCA_945861155.1. Classification (GTDB taxonomy): domain Bacteria; phylum Pseudomonadota; class Alphaproteobacteria; order ATCC43930; family CGMCC-115725; genus DATARH01. The sequence continues at coordinate 30,012 of CAMATN010000030.1, read as the reverse complement.
GTAACCCTCCCCCGCAAGCGGGGGAGGGCAGGGTGGGGGCTTATTCACCTCACCGCACCAGATCGCCGAGCGTGATCGCGCCGAGCGGCCGGCCGGCGGCGTCGACGACCGGCAGGCGGTCGGTGCGGCGCCGGGTCATCGCGGCGAGCGCGTCGCGCAGCGATGTCTCGCTGGGCAGCGGCTCGCCGTCGGCTGTTTCGTCGGGACGCAGCCGATCGGCGACCTTGCGCAATGCCAGCAGATGGAGGCCGATCCCCTCGCCGCCGACGAACTCAGCGACGAAGGCGCTCGCCGGGTTTTCCAGTATGTCGAGCGGCGTCCCCCATTGCGCGAGCCGGCCGCGCTCGACGATCGCGATCACGCTCGCCAGCCGCAACGCCTCCTCGATATCGTGGGTCACGAAGATCACGGTCTTTTTGGTCTGCTGCTGAATCCGCAAGACCTCGCCTTGCAGCGCGAGCCGAGTGACCGGGTCGAGCGCGCCGAACGGTTCGTCCATCAGCAGGAGATCGGGATCGGCGGCGAGCGCGCGGGCGACGCCGACGCGCTGCTGCTCGCCGCCCGACAATTGGTGCGGGTATTTGCGGCGGTAGGTCTCCGGGTCGAGGCGCAACAGCTGCAACAGCTCCTCCACCCGGTCGCGCACGCGCCGGCGCGGCCAGCCGAGCAGCCGCGGCACCGTCGCGATGTTGTCCTCGACCCGCCAATGAGGAAAAAGCCCTGTCGCCTGGATCGCGTAGCCGATGCGGCGCCGCAGGATTTCGGGCGGGACCTCGCGCACATCCTCGCCGCCGACCCGGATCACGCCGGCATCGAACGGCGCCAGCCGGTTGATCATGCGCAGGATCGTCGACTTGCCGCAGCCCGACGGGCCGAGCAGCACGCAAAACGCGCCTTCGGGCACGCTCAGCGACAGATCGTCGACGACAACACGCGTGTCGTAGGCTTTGCTGACGCGGTCAATTTCGATCATCGGCGCGCCGCCAATGCGGCCAGGCTCTGCAGCAGGAAGTCGGCGGCGAGTGCGAGGAGGATCGCCGGCAAGGCCCCGAGCAGCACCAAATCGGCGGCATATTGCCCGAGCCCCTCGAACACAAAAATGCCGAGCCCGCCGGCCCCGATCAGCGCCGCGACAACCGCGAGCCCGATCGCCTGCACCATGACGATGCGCAGCCCGGCCAGCAGCAACGGCAGCGCCAGCGGCAATTCGACCCGCCACAACAGTTCTCTCCGTGTCATGCCCATGCCGCGCGCCGCATCGACGACCGCCGGGTCCACCCCGGCAATTCCCGCGACGCTGTTGCGCACAACCGGCAGCAGCGCATAAAGCACCAGCGCGATGATCGCCGGGGCCGGCCCGATGCCGCCGATGCCGAGCGCCGCGAGACCCGGAAACGCCGCCGCCAGCGCCGACAATGGTACGATCAACAGACCGAACAGCGCGATCGACGGGATCGTCTGCAACAGATTCAGCACGGCAAAGAGCGGCCCCTGCCAGCCCGGCCGGCGCACCGCGGCCAGCGCCAGCGGCAAGCCGATCAGCACCGCCGGCCCAACCGCGGCGGCGACCAGCACAATGTGCCTGACGAGAGCGGCGGCGAAGAGGTGCTGGCGCGTATGGAATTCGCGGGCGAGCGACAGCGCGTCGAGCAGCCCCGCCTGCGCGATCGCGAGGATCGCGGCGGCCAGCGCCGCGGCGACCGCGAGCCGCTCGCCGGGGCCGGCGCCGGCGCGCTGCAACGCGTCGATGATCGCCAGCGCGGCCGCGCCGAGCAGCACCCAGAACCCGGCGCCGAGCGAAATCCGGGCCAATGCCGGCGCCCCGGCCCCGAGCGAGGACGCGGCCTGTCCGGCCGCTTCCAGCGTCAGGAGAACCAGCAGGCTGCTCAGAAAAGCCGCGGCCCGATGAAGTGTGCGACCGGGCGGTGCGAATGCGGTCGCCAGCACGGCCAGGCCAAGGACCGCGATGGCGCCGCTGATGCGCCAATCGGCCGCCGCGAACAGCCCGATCGGCCGCCCCGACACGAGGCGGTTCGGCGCCAGCGCGACAAAGCCGCCGCACAGCAGCGCCGCCGCACCTGCCGCGAACAGCACCGGCACGACGCGATTATGCAGGCGAAACGCCGGTGCGCGAGCAATCGCAGCCGCCGCCGGCAGGGCCGAGCCGGGCGACATCACGGCAGGAAACGCCGCGATTTCAGGTAATCGCGCGCCACCGCCCCGGCATCCTCGCCCGCCACCGAGATGCGGGCGTTGAGCGCCTGCAAGATCGTCAAGGTCAGCGTGGCAAAGACCGGTTCGAGCGCCGTCGCGATCAGCGGGTGATCGCCCAGCACCGCCGCGCGCACGACCGGGGCGGGGGCATAAACGATCTGCGCACCCTTGTCGTCGCACAGCGCCGTCAGGCCGAGCGCGGCGAGTTCGCCGTCGGTGCCGTAGGCCATCGCCGCGTTGACCTTCGATGTGCCTTCGGCCGCGGCGCGCAACGTCGCGGCGGTGTTGCCGCCGGACAGCGTCAACAGCTGCTCGGAGCGCAGGCGAAACCCGTAGGTCGCCTCGAAAGCGGGCAGCGCGGCCTCGCTTACGACGAATTCGGCCGACGCGGCGAGCTTGAACCTGCCGCCGCGAGCCAAATAGACGGCCAGGTCATCGAGGCATTTCCGGCTCGGAAACCCGGCCAGATCGTTGCGTATCGCGATGACCCAGGTGTTGTTGGCGGGCGCCGGGGTCAGCCAGACGAGATTGTTAGCCTGGTCGCGTTTCCTGGCCTCCGCATAGCCGGAAGCGGCATCTTTCCACAGCGGATCGGTTTCGCGGTGGAAGAACAGCGCGCCGTTGCCGGTATATTCGGCGTAGATGTCGATCTGGCGGGCGAGGATCGCCGCGCGCACGATATTGGTCGGCCCGAGTTGCAGCCTGCGCTCGACCGGCAGCCCGCGCGCCTCAAGCACCATCGCGATGATATTGCCGAGCAGCGCGCCCTCGGTGTCGATCTTCGATGACACGACGATGGCGCCAGCCGCGGCCGCGGCGCCGCCCGACAGCAGGATAGCGGCGAGGGCGAGCATCGCCCAGCCGAAGACTCCAGCACGGCGCGGCAACGAATTTGCCGTCCCGCGGCGGCGGATCGTTAAGCCCCCAGTGTCATTGCGAGCGGAGCGATGCAATCTCGTGCCAATTCAAGCTCGTCGGTCGAGATTGCGTCGTCGCCGCGCTCCTCACAATGACAATCAATCCGGGCATCGCAGCTCAGAGCGGGATCGCGAGCAGCGTGTCGATCCGGCGGCTGTCGAGGACGACGATCTTCCGGGCAAACTTCCAGCCCGAAGCAGTGCGCACCACCCGGTCGAGATAGCGCCCGGCCGCGAACAGGATCATCGCGCCGTCCTGCATCGTGCGCACGACCAGGAAACTGGCAGTGACATCCGACGCGTCCAGGCCGTCCGGCTCGGTCCGCAGGCCACTGACCAGGTGGCGATAGCATTGCGGCTCGTAGATGTTGGCCTCGCGCAATGCGCTGACCCGGTCCTTCAGCATGTTTTTCGAGGTGGCGTAGATCAGCCCCAGCGGCAACCCGGCCTCGTGATTTTCCGCCGAGGTGATCCGGTAGACGCAATCCTCGATAAAAAACTCCGGCCAGCGCTCGAGCGCGTCGGTATCGAGGCAGGCGACATAGTCGGTGTAGAGGTCTTGCAGTTCGAGCCGCCGGCCGATTTCGGCGAGGTCCATGCGTCACAGCCCCATCGTTTGCCGATAAGCCTGCCAAAAGCCGCGCACCGAGGCTTCGGTCGCGCGGGTTTCCTGCGAGGCGTGCTCGACGCCGCCCATCTCGATGACCGAGCACGCGCCCTCGGCGTCGCCCCCCTTGATCGCGCGCTGGATAAAGCCGCCAACCGCGCCGTCCTCCATCGAGACATAGCCGGCCGGGCCGACCAGATTGGCCTGTTGCAGCCGGCGCTCGGTCATCGCTTCATCGTCGTCCTCGAAGCCGATAAAGATCCATTGCAGCTCGGTTTCGTCCGGCCCTTTCGGCAGGACGAGGCGCAGCGCGATCGAATTATGGATCTGCTGCAACACAAAATTCGGGAAAACGCTGAGGATCTGCAACGTGACCCCGTCGCCGATCTCATCGACCGAGTCGAGAAAGCGCGGGTCTTGCAGCCGGTAATCCTCGTGCAGCGAATGGATTTCGGAATAGAGCCGATCGGAGGCGGCTTTGTCGTCGGTCTTACCGCCATAGGTATAGCTGGCGTGGTGGGCACCCGACTCGGCGATGGCGACCCCGCCGGTATTGGTCAACCGGCTGATCCGGAAGGTAGTGAAGAAGGTATGCAGCAGGCTCGCGTGATAGGTGTCCTTGGTGTTCTCGATGTAGAGCTTCCAGTTGTTGTGCAGGATCTGCGACGTCGTGCCGAGGATCTTGGGCTTGCCGCGGATCACCCGGCCGATGCGCGAGCCGATCAGATTGCCGATATAGTCGGAGAGGGCAGGGGCATCGGGCGACAGCGTGCCGAACACGAGCCCGCCGAACTGGTCGACGCGCAGCTTCCTGAGCCCGTGCTCCTCGAGACGGAAGCTCTCGGCCATGCCGCCCTTGCCGGCGACCCCGCGACGAAAGGCGACGCTCGTCAGATTGCCGGCGAGGTCGTAGCGCCAAGCATGATAGACGCAGGTCAGCCCATCCTTGGTGTGGCCCTGGCTCTTCAGGCAGACGAGATTGCCGCGATGGGCGCAACGGTTGACCATCGCGTGGATCTCGCCGTCCTCGCCCCTTGTCACGATCACCGGCGTCTCGCCAAGAAACGTCGTCTTATAGTCGCCAGGCTCCGGCAACTCGTCGGCCAGTACCAGATATTGCCAATTCGCGCCGAGAAAGATGCGGTCGAGCTCGGCGCGATAGATGTCCGGGTCGGCGAACACCCGATAGGGAACCCGCGAATTCCCCTGTTGGGGCCATTCCAGCGCCTGGGGCATGCTGACCTCCCTTGCAAATCGGGACGCGCTTCAATCGAAGCTGTCGCCGCCGACATTATATCACGAACCACCCGATGGATCGGCGCTAATGGAATCGTCGGGGCGCGCAGCCTCGGCCAGAGCGACGCGCTCGGCCGCGACCAGCCGCCGGAAGCGATCGTCGATCGCGTGCCCATCGATCAGATCGACCTTGTATGGCAGGTCGCTCTCGCTGAACGCCTCGGCCAGCCTGGCCAGTTCATCGAGCGTCAGTCGGCGTCCCGCATCGAGCGCCAGGTCAAGATCGGAATAAAGCCTGGCCCGCCCGGTCGCCCGGGAGCCGAAAACCCATATTTTCGCATCCGGCGGCAAATTTTCGCCGATCAGGGCGAGAACGAGCCGCCGATGGTCTGCCGCCACGTCAAGGCGAAACGGTCGCGTCACGCGAACCGCTTCCGCAATTCGGCGAGAAGATACTCGGCCTCGTCGAGAAATGCCGGCATAGCGGCGACCACCTCCAGCGCTGCCTTGGCCTCGTAGGTATGGGCGGTGCGGGTGCGCATTTCGCGAAAGCGGCGCCAGGCCGGCCACTCGCCGCGCAGCAATCCCTCGGCGTTTCCGGTTCGAATCAAATCGGCAAACGACAGCCGCTCGACGATTTCGGGAGAAGCGGCGTTTTCCTTGAGCCAGCGTCTGAGCATTTTATGGCTCAGCTCGTAGGTGAACTCGAACCGGTGGATCAGCCCGTCGCGAAGCTGCTCGTCGTTTGGCTCGCTTTGATGCCGGGCGAGCCTTCGCGCAGCCGCCGCACCGCGTTACCGAGGGGGGAAATATCGATTGTCATCAAATTTGCCGTCAATGCCGGGGCTCGTCCGAGCCGGGATGAGCCCCAGCGCGACGCACCAAAGCTCAGCCGCCGTAGAACACGTTGTCGCCAAGGTCCTTCATTTCGAGGATCGCGGCGTCGGGCCGGCCTTGGATCGGGTTTGGCACATGCGCCTCGACGACCTCGGCGACGACGATGTGGTGGTCGCCCTGCTCGACGATGCTGGTGACCTTGCACTCGACCGCGGCCAGGGCGGCGTCGAGGATCGGCGCGCCGTTCGTCCCCTTGTGGATCGCCTGGCCGCTGAGCTTGCCGTCTGGGCTGGCTTGAAGAACGTGAAGGCAAGCCCCTTGTGCTCCTTGCCGAGCATGTTGAGCGTGAAATTCTTGGTGTTCTTGACGATAGAATAGGCGCCGCTATCGGTCTTGATCCCGACGACGACGAGCGGCGGGTTGAACGCGGTCTGGGTCACCAGTTGACCGTGGCGCCGGCCAAATTGCCCTGCCCGTCATCGGCGGTCAGCACGTAGATGCCATAGGGGATCATGCGCAGCGCGCTCTTCTTGGCGTCCTGGTCCATCGCCTCACTCCGAAATGCGTTTCCGCCGCCACTACACCCAATTCGCGAAAAACTGGCAAGAGCCGGCGGCGCATGCGAGCCTAACGCCGACCCCCGTAAGAGGACAATTCATGGCACAGGCCATCATCCGCCGCTCGACGACCGACCTGATCGGGTTGCCCGCGAGCTTGCGCGGGGACCACGGGCGTTTCCTGGCGCGCTGGCGCGAGGCGCTGGTTACCTACGGCCCGATCTTCGACGGTGAGGCGCCGGCCGGCTATTTGTACCAGACCGACCTGCCGGGCAATCTGCCGGAAGCGGTGGCGCGGTTCCTGGCGGAGGATCCGCTCGCGTTGCACGGGGTCGTCGAGGGCGATTGGGTCAGCGACTGGCATTGCGCGCTCGCCACAAGGCTACCGACCGCACCCCCACGGCCTGGGCTGGAGGGTTTCTTCTTTCACGGTACGGGCAAGCCCGGCATCACCGATTTCCGCGACACGATCGTGCCGGCGCACCGCGCTCACCTGCAACAGCGCGATGCGAGCAACTGCCTGTCGCGCGGCTTTCTGACCGATGCCGGCGGCAAGGCGTGGCTCGGCAGCGCGATGGTCTACGAGTTCGCCAGCCGCGCCTCGCTCGACGATTTCTTCCGCGACGAGCCCTATTGCACGAACGGCATCTACGAGCGCATCGACATCTACGGCTGGCGGCGCGGGGTGATCGCGTGAGCGCGGCGGGCCCTCTGATCGAGATTGCTTCGTCGCTTCGCTCCTCGCAATGACAACCTCATTTGTCATTGCGAGCGAAGCGAAGCAATCTCGGGCCGGGTACGCCCGCTATTTCCGTCCGCTCGCCCTCAACCCCTTGTCGAGCGCGGCGAAGGACTGGCTCGGCGCCGGCATCAGCCAGCGGAAGCCTTTCTCCACCAGCTTCTCGATATTGTTGGCGTCGACATGCGGGTGGCCGCATGGAACGCCGGCCTCCTTGCAGATCGCCAGCGCCTCGTCGATCGCCGCAGCAACCTCGGGGTGGTCGTATTGCCGGGGGTAACCCATGTCCTGCGACAAATCGCCCTCGCCGATCAGCACAACCCCGATCCCCGGCACTTCCTTCAGCATCTGCGGCAGGTTGCGGATCGCGCGCTTCTCCTCGCACATGATCACGACCAGCACCTCGCCCTCCGGGTTGAGCGGCCAAGTGTCGGCCCGCTTGTAATACTCCTGCTGGCCGATGCCCCAATAGCGCGCGGCGGTGCGCGGTGCATCGCCCCGTTGCCCGGCCGGCTCGTAATAGGCCGCTTCGCGCGGCCGCGGATAGCGGCAGGCCTGGACCGCGTTCCGCGCCTCTTCGACCGTGCTGACATGCGGCCATACGATGCCGTAGACGCCGATGTCGAGCACCTGCTTGGCGATGAACTGGTTCATTTCGCCGCCATTGGGCGGGATGCGGACCATCGGCGCCACGGCCGGCGCGAGACTGCCGGATTTGAGGATCTGCGCGCGGTCGAGCATGTACTGCATGCAGTCGCGCAGGGTGCGGATGTCGTAGGGGCTGTGCTCCATCTCGAAGACGATTCCGTCATAGCCGGCGGCGCCGATCGCCTGCGCGGCGCCGATCTCGGCCGGCGCGAAGGTGACGAACGCCGGCTTGCCGCTTTCGAGGGCGCGGATCGCCGGGTTGAGGCGCGGGATTTCGGGCATCGGTAGTCTCCTTCCGGTTCGGGTCAATGAGATCATTTCACACTTGACCTGCAAGACGTCGTCGCCGCTCGACAAGCCGGCCCAATAGCATCTAGCCTCGCGCCGCCATGCCCTCGCTCTCCGAACGGATCACGATACCATTCCCGCCCGAACTGGTGTGGCCGCTTTTGTCGGACCCCGGCATCGTCGCCTCGTGCATTCCCGGGGCGACGCTGACCGCGCCGACGGAGGAGGGGGGCGCCTATATCGGCACGGTCCGGGTCGCGTTCGGCCCGACCGTCGCGCTGTTCCGCGGCGAGGCGCGGCTATCCTACGACCACGAGGAGCGGCGCTGCGCGATCGAGGGGCGCGGCATCGACGGGCGCGGTCAGTCGCGCGCGACGGCCTCGGGCTCGGTCAGCGCGAGCGGCGTCGGCACGACGGTGCTCAGGATCGAAGGCAGCTTTAACGTGACCGGGCCGCTCGAAACCGTCGCCAATGGCGGCGGGGCCCAACTCGCGCGCGCCCTGCTCGGCGAGTTCTCGCGGAACATCGCGAAGCTCGTGGCTGTCGAGGGCGTGCCGGCGCCCGAGGCCGCGGCGATCCCGCTCGTCGAGCCGGTCACCCCGGCGATGCAGGCGCGCGCCGCGGCACTGGCCGAACCCGTCTCCGAATTGCGCGGCGGGTCCGTTCTGTGGCGGGCGTTCCTGTCGCGGGTGCGGCAGATCTTTTCCGGGAAATCGCCACGCGGGCCGCGATAGGGGTTCCAGCGCGCTCGTCAGCGCAGTTCTTCCAGCATCCGGCCTTGGGAATTGTCGAGGCGCTGAACGATCGCGGTCAGCACGTGCATGTCGTCGCGCAGACTCGCGACTTCGCTGATCAGGCGCTGCAGTGCCAGCCCGATATATCCGAGATCGATCGTGGGCTCACCTGGATTGTCGCTCAATGCCGGACTCCCTGCAGGGCGCGTTCGTCAAGCGCCTACTGAAATATAGGGCCGTTGCGCGCGCCGGCGAAGCGCGGGATGCTCGCGGCAGGGCCTATCCGTTGGAGGAATGCCATGCCGACGCCGATCCGCGAAAATCACGCCAAGAGAATGCTTAAGGCGAACGAACTGGTGCTGTGCTTTGGGGTCAACCAGCTGCGCAGCCCGAATATCGCGATGATCGCGGCGGCGTGCGGGTTCGACGCGGTCTATATCGATCTCGAACATAACCCGACCTCGCTCGAAAGCGCGGCCGGAGTTTGCGTCGCCGCGCTCGGCATGGGCATCACCCCGATTGCGCGGGTCACCTCGCACGACCCGCACGACGCGACCCGCATCCTCGATAGCGGCGCGCAGGGGGTCATGGTGCCGCATGTCCAGAACGCCGCCGAGGCGAAGGCGATCGTCGATGCCTGCCTCTACGCGCCGTTGGGCCACCGCTCGGCTTTCGGCAGCGGGCCGCAGCTCGGCTACGCGGCGATCGGCCAGGCCGAAGTGTGCAAGATCATCAATCAGGAGACCTTGCTGATGGCGATGATCGAGACGCCGGAAGCGGTCGAGAACGCCGCGGCGATCGCCGCGGTCGAGGGCATCGACGTCCTCCATATCGGCGCCAGCGACCTCTCGACCGAGATGGGCATCCCCGGGCAGTACAAATCGGACCGCATGCGCGCCGCGTTCGAGACCGTCGCCAAGGCGGCGAAGGGGCACGGCAAGGCGATGGGGGTCGGCGGGGTGCGCCAGGATTTCGAGTTCCAGAGCTGGCTGATCCAGATCGGCATGCGCTACCTGACCGGCGGCTCCGATGTCGGCTACATCCTCAGCGCCGGCCGCGCCGACGTGAAGCAGCTGCGCGAGTTGAAGCTGTAGGACCCCTCGAAAAACCGGCAATGGCGCAGGCTAACAAAATTAGATCGAATTGGCACGTGGCGACAGCAGCCGAAGCAATCGCGGCAGCGCAGTTCGCTCGGCTTGGCTTTGATGTATCGGTACAATATGGGGCGAATCAGCCCGAGTATGATCTCATGATCGACAACGGCGAAAGTACTCTAAAGGTCTCGGTAAAAGGGAGCCAAGACGGCGGATGGGGCCTGAGCCAATCCCAGTTAACGAAGCTGCGCAACGCAAATTATCATGGGGCTGCAGGCGAGTGGCTTGCTCGCCACAAGCCACGTACCATCCTGTGCTTAGTCCAATTCAAGGATACGGCCCTGGGGGATATGCCAAGAATTTATCTCGCTACTCCAGGAGAGATAGCAATGCGTTTGCGGGAGGCTGCCGGCGGACGCGGTGACACGATACTCTACGAGAACTACACGCGTGGCCCGAAGGCGGCTGGTGCCGGCACTACTGAGCGTCTTCCCAACACCTGGTTGCTGTCGGCAACTCGCGTTAATGAATTGTTGGTGGGTTCGCATACCCTGGTCGGCTTACCAGACCTTTGCCCCCACCCCAACCCTCCCCCGCTTGCGGGGGAGGGAGCTAATTGAAGCGCCTCGTCGGAATAACCTCTCTCTCGGCGAGCGGGAAGGAAGTTGCCGTCGCCGCAGCTCGGAGAACCCTCCCCCGCAAGCGGGGGAGGGCAGGGTGGGGGGCTTGCTGTTGCAGGTGAACCCACGACGACCGGGTATACGCCACGCGCACCGATGCCGTAAGCTGGCCGCAAATCATTCCGATCCCGAGGAGCCCCCCGATGAAAGTCACCACCGCGATCGCCCAGATCCTGAAAGCCGAGGGGGTTGAGTTCCTGATCGGCTATCCGGTCAACCCGATCATCGAAAGCGCGGCCGAAGCGGATATCCGCACGATCATGGTGCGCCAGGAGCGGATCGGGCTGCATATGTGCGACGCCGTCGCCAAGGTCACCTCGGGCGACAAGATCGGCGTCTTTGTCATGCAGCACGGTCCGGGCACCGAGAACGCGTTTGGCGGCGTCGCGCAGTCTTATGGCGATTCCTGTCCGGTGGTCGTGATCCCGGCCGGCTATGCCCGCGACATCAACCAGGTGCGCCCCAACTTCAACGCCGCGCTGAATTTTCGCCACGTCACCAAATGGTCCGAGCAGGTGACGGTCGCCCACGCCACGGTCGAGGCGATGCGGCGCGCCTTCACCCAGGTCCGTAACGGCCGGCCCGGCCCGGTGCTGGTCGAGTTTCCGACCGATGTCCTGCGCGAGGAGATCGGCGACAATCTCGATTACCAGCCGGTGCCGCGGCTCAAGAGCGGCCCCGACCCGCAATCGGTATCGAAGATCGCCGAGGCGCTGGTCGCCGCCGCCCGCCCGATCATCGTTGCCGGCCAGGGCGTGCATTACGCCAAGGCCTGGCCGCAGCTGAAGGCGCTCGCCGAATTGCTTGAGGCGCCTGTTATGACCACCTTGCCCGGCAAGAGCGCGTTTCCCGAAAACCACCCGCTGGCGCTCGGGTCGGGCGGCATCGGCATTTCGGCGCAGCTCTGGCATTTCCTGCAGAACGCCGATTTCATCTTCGGCATCGGCTGCAGCTTCACCCGCTCCAGCTTCGCCACCGCGATGCCGAAGGGCACCAAGATCGCCCACGCGACGCTCGACCCGACCGACATCAACAAGGATATCCCGGTCGATCTCGCCGCGATCGGCGATGCCGGGCTGACCCTGGACGCGGTGCTCGAAGAAGTCCGCGACCGCTTGAAGGGCAAATCGCGCGACCGGCTGGCCGGTGTGACGCGCGAGATCGCCGGGCTCAAGGAAGAATGGATGGGCAAGTGGATGCATCGGCTGACCGCCGACACCGCGCCGCTGTCGCCCTATCGGGTGATCTGGGACCTCTTACACACGGTCGACGTCAAGAACACGATCATCACCCATGACGCCGGCAGCCCGCGCGACCAGCTCAGCCCGTTCTGGGTCAGCGAGACACCCTTGAGCTATCTCGGCTGGGGCAAGACGACCCAGCTCGGCTATGGCCTCGGTCTGGCGATGGGGGCAAAGCTCGTCGCGCCCGACAAATTATGCATCAACGTCTGGGGCGACGCGGCGATCGGCTTCACCGGCATGGATTTCGAGACCGCGGTGCGCGAGCGCACGCCGATCCTGTCGATCCTGATGAATAATTTCTCGATGGCGATCGAGTTGAAGGTGATGCCGGTGTCGACCGAGAAATACCGCTCGACCGACATCAGCGGCAATTACGCCGATTTCGCCAAGGCGCTCGGCGGCTATGGCGAGCGCGTCACCGAGCCCGGCCAGATCATCCCGGCGATCAAGCGCGGCATCGCCCAGACCAAGGAAGGCACCCCCGCTCTCCTCGAATTCATCACCGAGAAGGCGGTCGACGTCTCGCGCTTTCCCTAAAGCGCGCTGCAACCATGAGAGCTTGGTCAGAACTTGCGGAGGCTGAAATGGGCTATGTTGAAAATAATCTGTTGAGTGGCGAGCGGGTTCTTGTAAAGGCCAAGATGCATTGGGGCGTGTTCTTGCCAGGGGCTGTAGTTACCATAATCGGTTTTATAATTACAATCGGAAACGGAGAAGCCAGAGGAATCGGCAATCTTATTTTGGCTGGCGGAGTACTCCTGCTGGGTTACGAATGGATCGTATTTGTAACGACAGAGTTGGCTGTGACATCCAATCGCGTCATCGCAAAGCTCGGAGTGATCAAGAGAGACACACTCGAACTCAATCTGACCAAGGTCGAAAGTTTACAGGTCCAACAAGGAATTTTTGGGCGACTACTCGATTTTGGTACTGTCATAGTTCGAGGAACGGGTGGAACGCCGACTCCGATTCCCTCAATATCCAAGCCTCTTGAATTTCGGCGGGTAGCGCTCCAGGCCATTGACGCTGGCCCAATCACCCGCGTAGCCGCTGGGTAGTCGTGGACCCCGGCGGTATTCGGGCGCTTGTCCGGTTTGCGCCCGAATACCGGACCGCGCCGGAGTGATGATGGGTTTCGCTGACGCTCTACCCATCCTCCGGATTGCTGCGTTGGGGATCATAACGGGTGTCGCGATGGTTTTGGCGGGGAATGACGCGGCAGCGGCCGAGATCCGAGTGTTCAGCGCCCATGGCGTCAAGACGATCGTCGGCGAGCTGCTGCCGCGTTTCGAGGGAATCACAGGTCATCACTCAAGGGTGATATTCGGCGAAGCTGGCGAACTGCGCCATCGCATCCTCGACGGCGAGGGTTTCGATCTGGCGCTGCTTCCCGCCGCGACGCTGGCGGAACTGGCCAAGCGCGGCAAGATCGCCGCCGCTTCGGTGGTCGATATCGCGCGCACCGATGTCGGCATCGGGGTGCGAGCCCGCGGCGCCAAACCCGACACCGGTTCGGCCGAGGCCTTCAAACGCTCGTTGCAGGCGGCCTCTTCGATCGTGATCACCGACCCGGCGAGCGGCGGCGTCAGCGGCGTCCATTTTGCCGATGTGCTGCGGCGCCTCGGCATCGCCCACGAGATGAACCCGAAGCTCAAGCTGACCAGAGGCGCCCTCAATGCCGAAATGGTCGCCGATGGCGAGGCCGAACTGGCGGTGCAGCTCGCGCACGAGATCCGCGCCGTCGCCGGCGTTGAATTCGTCCCGCTGCCGGCCGAGTTGCAGCGCAGCATCGTCTTCTCGGTCGGCCTTGCGGCGCAGATCGCCGCTGGCTCCCACCAGCGCGCCGCCGCCGTTGAGTTGATCGAATTCTTGTCCGGACGCGCCGCGGCCTCGATGATCGCGGCCACGGGGATGGAGCCGGCCGCCGGCAGATGAGGGCGGCGTCGTTCGCAACAGGGAGACCAAAATGCCACTGCCGCAAGACATCCGTCCGGTATTCCAGGACATTCAGGACACGCTCGTTACCTCCGACGCACCGTGGATCGAGCAGTCGCCGCTGTCCAAGGTAAAGGTGCTGTGGGTCGGGCGCGAGACCGGAACCTGGGCCTCGCTCCATCATTGGAAAAAGGGCTATGCCGCGCCGCCGCACAAGCATCTTGCCGGCGCCCACGTCTACATCATTTCCGGCAAGTTGCAGGTTCGCACCGGCACGCTGAATGCCGGCGACTACGTCTATGAGCCGTCGGGCGTATTGCATGACGAGACCAAGGCGATCGAAGACACCACCTATCTGTTCATCTGCAACGGCGCGGTGCTGTTCTTCGATGAGAACGGCTTCACGCGCTATACGAATTGGGAAGTGATGGAGCGGCTGCGCGCCCAAGCCGCGGCCGCGCCGCGCGCCGAAGCGGCGGAGTAGCGGTTCACCTTATATGGACCCGCTCACGGCCGTCCCCGCAGACCTGATCTCGGCGCTCCAATCCCGGCTCGGGCCGCGCGGCATTCTGACCGATCCGGCCGACACCGCGCCCTATTGCGAAGATTGGCGGCGCCTCTACCGCGGCCGTACCCCGGCGGTACTGCGTCCGGCGACGACCGAAGAGGTCGCCGACGCGGTGCGACTCTGCGCCGTATCAGGCGTCGCGATCGTGCCCCAGGGCGGCAATACCAGCATGGTCGGCGGCGCCGCGGTCAGCGAGGATGGATCACAAATCGTGCTCAGCCTGTCGCGCCTCAACCGGGTGCGCGAGATCGACCCGATCGACATGACGATGGAGATCGAGGCCGGCGTCACGTTGAAGGCGGCGCAGGACGCCGCGGCCGATGCCGGCGCTCTGTTGCCGCTATCGATCAGTTCGGAGGGCTCGGCGCAGATCGGCGGCGTGCTCGCGACCAATGCCGGCGGCAACAACACGGTGCGCTACGGCAACGCGCGCGACCTCGTGCTCGGGCTTGAGGTCGTGCTGCCCGACGGGCAGGTGTGGCACGGGCTGCGCCGGCTGCACAAGGACAACACAGGCTATTGCCTGCGCCAGCTTTTCGTCGGCAGCGAGGGCACGCTCGGCATCATCACCGCCGCGGTCCTCAAGCTGTACCCGCGCCCGCGCGAGACCGCTGTGGCGCTGTGCGCGGTAGCCTCGCCCGAGGCCGCGCTCGATCTGTTCAACCGCCTGCAGCAGCACGATGCCGCGGCGATCCAGGCTTATGAGTATATGTCGGGGCTCGGGGTCGAGCTGGTGTTGCGGCATATTCCGGGCGCCGCGCTGCCGTTGGAGACCGCGGCGGCCCACTACGTGCTGGTCGAGCTGGCGACCTCACGCAAGCATGCCGATCTGCGCGGCGCGTTCGAGGGCGTGCTCGCGGCGGCGATGGAGGCGGGGCTCGTCGCGGACGCGGTGATCGCCGAAAGCGGGACGCAGCGCGCCGCGCTGTGGCGTCTGCGCGAAGAACATTCCGAAGCGCAGAAGCTTGCCGGCGCGTCGGTCAAGAACGACGTCTCGGTGCCGGTGTCGAAGGTGCCCGAGCTGATCCGGCGCGCCACCGAAGCGTGCGAGAGGCTGGTTCCCGGCATCCGCGTTGTACCGTTCGGCCATCTCGGCGACGGCAACATCCACGTCAATTTGGTGCAGCCGGACGGGATGGACGGCGCCGCCTTTCTCGCGCTCGACCACACGCTGATGGACGCGGTCAACGCGGTCGTGCGGGCGCTCGACGGCAGTTTCTCGGCCGAGCACGGCATCGGGCGTCTGAAGCCGTTCATGATGCCGGAATGGCGCGGCGGTGCCGAACTCGACCTGATGCGCGGCATCAAGGCGGCGCTCGACCCGCAGGGCCTGATGAACCCCGGAAAGATGCTGCCTTAGCTACAGCGGCAGCGCGCCGCCGGGGAAGGGGATGATCGGCACCGCGCTGCCGGCGGGGAGTGCGGGAGCGTGCGGCGGGCGCATCACCAGGCAGTCGGAGGCGGCAAGCGGGCGCATCATCGAGCTGTCCTGGACCTCGAACGGCACGGCTTCGAGGGCGCCGTCGGCGGCGCGCACGAGGCGGGCACGCAGATAATCCTGGCGGCGGTCATTCTGCTTTACGGCTGCGCCGAGCCGTGCGGTCGCCAAACCGTCGGCGGCGTCGGGCAAGCCGCTCAGCCTGTCGATCGCCGGCTTCAGGAACAACAGCGAACAGACCAGGGTCGAGACCGGGTTGCCCGGGAGCCCCAGCATCGGGGTGCCGCGGTAGCGCCCGACCATCAGCGGCTTGCCCGGACGCATCGCGATTTCCCAGAAATCGATCGCCAGGCCGTCTTCCGACAGCACGGCGCGCACCAAATCATGGTCGCCGACCGAAACGCCGCCGGTCGTCACGAATAGATCAACCCCGCGCGCCGCCGCCGCGATACGGCGCAGCGCGTCGGGGTCGTCGGGGGCATTGCCGACCAGCACCGGCACCGCGCCGCAAGCGGTCACGAAAGCGGCCAATCCCAGCGCGTTCGAGCTGACGATCTGGTGCCGCCCGATCGGATCGCCCGGCATCACGATCTCGTCGCCGGTCGACAGGATTGCGACGCGCGGCCGGCGATGCACAAACAGCCAGGGCCGGTTCATCGCGGCGGCGAGGCCAATATCGCGCGGCGTCAGGCGCCGTCCGGCCCGCAGCAGCACATCGCCCTCGGCAAAATCGAGGCCGGCGCGGCGGACATAGCGGCCGCGCGACGCACCCTCGCGCACCTCGACCCGGCCGCCGTCGCGCTCGGTGTCCTCCTGGATCACGATCGTATCGGCCCCGTCCGGCAACGGCGCCCCGGTGAAGATCCGCGCCGCCTCGCCGGGCCGAATGGTGCCGCCAAAGCCGGCGCCGGCGGGAATCTCGGCGACAATCCGCAGCGTCACCGGGATGTCGCCGAGGTCGTCGGCGCGCACGGCATAGCCGTCCATCGCCGAGACCGCGAAAGGCGGCTGGGTGCGCCGCGCCGCGACATCCTCGGCCAAAACCCGGCCGATGCCTTCGGCGACCGACACCTGCTCCGGCGGCAGGGCTTCGAGCGGCGCCAGCAGGCGCGCGAGCGCTTCTTCAACCGAAATCATAAGTCTGCCTCGTAATCTCCAGATTTACCGCCTGATTTGCGCAGGAGGCGCAGATCGGTCACGACCATCGCGCGATCGATCGCCTTGCACATATCATAGATCGTCAGCGCCGCGACCCCGGCCGCGGTCAGCGCCTCCATCTCGACCCCGGTGCGGCCCTTCAACCGGCAGGTCGCGGTAATCTCGACGGAACAGCGCCCATCTTTGGCGCCAGCGGGGACGCAGGCAAGATCCACCGTGACCGAACTCAGCGCCAGCGGGTGACATAGCGGGATCAGTTCGGCAGTGCGCTTCGCCGCCATAATGCCGGCGATACGCGCGACCGCCAGCACGTCGCCTTTCGCGACTTCGCCGGCCTGGATGCGCGCCAGCGTCTCCGGGCGCATGACGATCCGCGCCCCGGCGATCGCGACGCGGTCGGTCTCCGCCTTGTCGGACACATCGACCATGCGCGCGCGGCCGTCGAGATCGGTATGGGTCAGATCGGGCAGGCGGAGCAACCGGCGGGTGGCCGCCGAAACATCGCCGGCGCGCATCAGCGATTCGCCGACCAGGAAACAGCGCGCGCCCGAGGCGGCCAGCCGATCGAGATCGGCCGGGTCGTTGATGCCGCTTTCGCCGACGATCAGACGGCCCTGCGGCACCAACGGCGCAAGTTCTTCCGTAGTGTGAAGATCGACCTTCAACGTCTTGAGATTACGGTTATTGATGCCGATCAGCCTGGTGTCGAGGCGCAGTGCGCGGGCTAGTTCGTCGCGGTCATGGACCTCAACCAATACATCAAGTCCGAAATCGCCGGCTGCCGCGGCAAGCTCGTGCGCCATGCCGTCGTCGAGTGCTGCGATAATCAGCAGGATGCAGTCGGCGCCGAGCGCGCGGCTCTCGATCACCTGGTACGGGTCGAGGATGAAATCCTTGCGCAAGACCGGCAAGGAGCAGGCCGAGCGCGCCGTGCCCAAATCATCGTCGCCGCCCTGGAAATACGGCGTGTCGGTCAACACCGACAGACAGGTTGCGCCGCCCGCCTGGTAGGAATGGGCGAGAGCGGCGGGATCGAAATCGGCGCGGATCAGGCCGCGGCTGGGGCTTGCCTTTTTGATCTCGGCGATCAGGCCATAGCGCCGGTTGGTCGCCTCGCGTTCGAGCGCCGCCGCGAAGGGCCGCACCGGCGGCGCCGCGGCGGCCAGCGCCCGCACCGCCGATTCCGGCCGCGCCGCCTTTTGTCGCGCGACGTGCTCGCGCTTTGCCGCGCAGATCTCGGCGAGGACGTCAGCCACCACCGCCCCCCTCGTTGGTCGCGGCCACCAGCCGGTCGAGCACCTGGCGCGCCCGGCCGGCATCGATCGCGGCGGCGGCCATCGCCGCACCCGCCCGCAAATCCTCGGCCCGGCCCGCCACGACCAGCGCGGCGGCGCTGTTCAGCAGTACGACATCGCGCAGCGGCCCGCTGGCCCCGGCCAGCAAATCGCGCATCAGCGCCGCGTTGTGGGCCGGCTCGCCGCCTTTCAGATCGGCGAGATCGGCGCGCGGCAGGTCGGCATCCTCCGGGACCACGTCGAATTCGATGACGCGGCCGTCCTTGAACTCGGCGACCCTGGTCACCCCCGCGGTGGTCAGTTCGTCCATGCCGGAACCGTGCACGACCCAGGCGCGCTCGGCGCCCAATCGCCCCAAAACCTCGGCCATCGGCCGGACCCATTGCGGTGCGAACACGCCGACCAGCTGGCGGCGCGCCCCGGCCGGGTTGGACATCGGTCCCAACAGGTTGAAGATCGTGCGGGTGCCGAGCTCGACCCGGGTCGGCGCGACGTGCCGCATCGCGCTGTGATGGCGCGGCGCCATCAGAAAGCCGATGCCGATCTCCCACAGGCAGCGGCGCACGATTGCGAGGTCGGCGTCGATATTGACCCCGAGCGCGGTCAGGACGTCGGCCGAGCCGGAGCGCGACGACAGCGCGCGGTTGCCGTGCTTGGCGACCGGCACGCCGCTTCCGGCGACGACCAGCGCGCT
Source organism: Rhizobium sp. Q54 (assembly GCA_945861155.1). Lineage (GTDB taxonomy): Bacteria > Pseudomonadota > Alphaproteobacteria > ATCC43930 > CGMCC-115725 > DATARH01. The sequence continues at coordinate 11,129 of CAMATN010000030.1, read as the reverse complement.
CGCGGTCGAGATGTTGAAGCTGCCCGAGCCGTCGCCGCCGGTGCCGCAGGTGTCGATCGTGCCGGGCGGCGCCTCGATCGTGACCGCCTTGGCGCGCATGATGCGGGCCGCGCCGGTGATCTCGTCGACACTCTCGCCGCGCACCCGCAGCGCCATCAACAGCGCTCCCATCTGCGACGGCGTCGCGTTGCCGCTCATGATGATGTCGAACGCCGTCTCGGCCTCGGCTTCCGACAGCGTCCGCCCGGAAGCGACCTCCGCCAAAAGCGGCCGCAGATCGCCGGCCGTCGCCGCGCTCATCGGGAGGTGCCCTGTGACATCATGATTCCCACTACCCAGAGGCCATTATATCAGCCTGCGCGTCGCCACGGAAACCAGACCGAAGCGGGGGCGGAACTGGGCTGAACGGGCTGAGCCGCGGTTGCGGCAGAGCGATACAGCTGCTACGGTATCGCCATGAGCATCGTATCGCGTTCGGTCAATTGGTGGTGGCCCGTCTAACCCGGGCGGCCACCCATTTGCGTTTTTCCACAGGCCGCCTTGGAGCACCAGGCGGCTTTCGCTTTTTGCGGGCGACGGCTCCGGGATCTCCGAGGCGACCAGTATCCGGAGGATCCCGTGCAACCCACCAGCTATGACACAAAGGGCGGCATCCGCGTGCACCGCGAGATCGTCGTCCAACCCTACAGCCCGGCCGACACGGCGCTGGCGGACAGGCTCGATTCGCGGCGCGGCGTGCTGTTTTCGTCGAGCTTCGAATTTCCTGGCCGCTATACGCGCTGGGACATGGGGTTTGTCGACCCGCCTGTCATGCTGACGGCGCGCGGCCGTAATTTCGCGGTCGAGGCGCTGAACGAGCGCGGGCGGCTTCTCCTTCCGGCGATGGCTGAGCATCTCGGCGACGTCCCGGCCGCGGAAATTCACCGGGTCGGCGACCACCGCATCGAGGGCGAGGTGCGCGACGGCGCCGTCCGGTTTCCCGAGGAGCAGCGCAGCCGCCAACCCAGCGTCTTTTCGGTGCTGCGCGCGCTCGGCGAGATGTTCGCCAGTCCACAGGACGAGCATCTCGGCCTCTATGGCGCGTTCGGCTACGATCTGGTGTTCCAGTTCGAGCCGATGCGGCTGCGCCTGCCGCGCCCGTCCGACCAGCGCGACATCGTGCTGTACCTGCCCGACGAGGTGCTGATCGTCGACCATATGCGCCAGCACGCGGCGATCCACCGCTATGAGTTCGAGGTCGCGGGCCGCTCGACAGCCGGGCTGCCGCGCGCCACCCCGCCCGCGCTCTATTGCCTCGACGCGGCGATCGCCACGCCGCCCGCCAGCGATCACGGCCCGGGCGAATACGCCGCGCTGGTGCGGCGCGCGAAGGAGGCGTTCGTGCGCGGCGATCTGTTCGAGGTCGTGCCGGGCCAGCTGTTCTCGGCGCCCTGCGCCGATCCGCCGAGCGTCGTCTACGATCGGCTAAGGCGCGCCAACCCGGCGCCCTACGGCGCGCTGATCAACCTTGGCGAGGGCGAGTTCCTGGTTTCGGCCTCGCCCGAGATGTATGTGCGGGTCGAGGGGCGGCGGATCGAGACCTGCCCGATCTGCGGCACGATCGCGCGCGGCCGCGATGCGCTCGAAGACGCCGACCGCATCCTCGAATTGCTCAACTCGAAAAAGGACGAGAGCGAGCTGACGATGTGCACCGATGTCGACCGCAACGACAAGTCGCGGGTTTGCGTCGCCGGCAGCGTCAAGGTGATCGGCCGGCGCCAGATCGAGATGTACTCGCGCCTTATCCACACCGTCGATCACGTCGAGGGCGAGCTGCGTCCCGAATTCGACGCGCTCGACGGTTTTCTCAGCCATACCTGGGCGGTGACGGTCACCGGCGCGCCGAAACTGTGGGCGATCCGCTGGATCGAGCAAGAGGAGCGCACGCCGCGGCGGTGGTATGGCGGCGCGATCGGGCGGCTGACCTTCGACGGCAACATGAACACCGGTTTGACGTTGCGCACGATCCGGATGAAGGACGGGGCGGCCGAGATCCGCGCCGGCGCAACGCTGCTCTACGACAGCGATCCCGAAGCCGAGGAGGCCGAGACCCGGCTCAAGGCGGCGGCGCTGTTTACCGCGATCGGGGTCTCCGCCGGCGCGCCGGCAACCCGGCCGGCGCGAGCGTTGGGCGGAGGGGGCAAACCGCTCGCCGGCCTATCCGGGCGCGGCCGCAAGGTGCTGCTGATCGATCACGAGGATTCGTTCGTGCACACGCTGGCCGGCTATATCAGCTCGACTGGGGCGGAAATCATGACCTTGCGCCACGATTTCGCGCGGGCTCGGCTGCGCGACGGGTTGCGGCCCGATCTGGTATTGCTGTCGCCGGGACCGGGACGCCCCGACAATTTCGCGATGCGCGAAACGCTCGATCTGTTGCTCGAGCGGCGTCTCCCGGTGTTCGGCGTTTGCCTTGGGCTGCAGGGCATCGTCGAATATTTTGGCGGTGCGCTCGGGGTGCTCGATCTGCCGATGCACGGCAAGCCGTCTTCGGTGCGCGCGTTGCCGAGCCGGCTGCTGCGCGGGTTGCCGCCGCGGTTCACGGTCGGGCGCTATCACTCGCTCTATGCGGTGCGCGACCGGCTGCCCGCGGTGCTGTCGGTCGCGGCGGAGACCGAGGAGGCCGAAATGGGCGAAGAGCGGGTGATCATGGCGATCGAGCACGTATCGCTGCCGATCGCCGCGGTGCAGTTCCATCCCGAATCGGTGATGACCTCGCCGGGCGACATCGGCATGCCGATCATCGACGCCGCCCTGTCGCTGGTAAGCGAGCCGGCCGAGGCGGCGGGGTAGGGAAAAACACTTCTCGCTAAAACCTTGGGGCGGGCGGGATTCGAAGTTTCGCCCGTTCGGCTGTCATTCCGGGATGCCGAATCGCACACCCGCCCGGCCCATCACCCGCTCCTTTTCGAGCGGTTCTAAAACCGGACAGATCACGCGCTACAAAACCGGACAGATCACGAGTCAGCCACAAAGCGTCCTGATTGTCATTGCGAAGAGAGCGGTGACGACGCAATCTTGGGCCGATTGCGCTTCAATCCCTTCGAGATTGCCTCGTCGCTCAGCGCCCGCAATGACAACCACGCATGACCTCCCGCTCCATCGGCTGGAATCCTGGCTGCGCGACCATGTCGAGGGATTTCACGGGCCGGTAGAAGCCCGGCGTTTTGCCGGAGGTCAATCGAACCCCAGCTACCGGCTCGACACCGGCTCCGGAATCTATGTGCTGCGCCGCAAGCCGCCGGGGCCGCTTCTGCCGAGCGCGCACGCGGTCGAGCGCGAGTTCCGGGTCATGCGCGCCCTCGCCGACACGGCCGTGCCGGTGCCGCGCGTCGATGCGCTGTGCGAGGACGATTCGGTGATCGGCAGCGCTTTCTATGTGATGGAGTATTTGGACGGCCGCATCTTCTGGGACCAGCGCCTGCCGGAGGTGACCCCGACGGAGCGAACGGCGATGTTCGATTCGATGAACGAGGTTATCGCGGCGCTGCACGGCGTCGATTACGGCGCGGTCGGGCTCGGCGAATTCGGCCGGCCCGGCAACTATATGGGCCGCCAGATCGCGCGCTGGAGCCGGCAGTACCGCGCTTCCGAAACCGAGCCGATTACGGCGATGGACCGGCTGATCGAGTGGCTGCCGCTGCATCTGCCGGCCGAGAACGCGCCGGCGATCGTCCATGGCGACTACCGCATGGACAATCTGGTCTTCCACAAGACCGAGCCGCGTGTCATTGGCGTCCTCGATTGGGAGTTGTCGACGATCGGGGACCCGCTGGCCGATTTCGCCTATCACGCAATGACGTGGCGGGTGACCCCCGAATTGTTTCGCGGCCTCGCCGGCATCGATTTCGCGGCGTCGGGCATCCCCGATGAGGCGGCCTATGTCGTGTCCTATTGCCGGCGCACCGGGCGGCCGGCGATCGCGGCGTGGGATTTCTACATGGTCTACAGCCTGTTCCGCATCGCGGCGATCCTGCAGGGCATCGCCCGGCGGGCGATTGACGGCACGGCGGCGAGCCCTGAGGCGAGCGATGTCGGGCGCATCGCCCGCCCGCTCGCCGAACAGGCCTGGGAGCTGGCGGAGTCGCTCCGGGCCTGAGCGGCGGCGGGCCCGGGGCGAAACCCGAGCCGAAGCGAGGCTACCGCTGGGCGCCGGTCTTGGCCGGAGCGGCGCTGCTGCCGACCCCCTGTTCGAGCCACAGATCCTCGAAGCGGTTGCCGTTGTAGATGCTGTTGACCATGACCGTCATCCCTTTGAGCTCCGGCTTCCAGCAATGCGCGGCCCGGGTGTAAAACAGGATCGGCCTTGCGTCGTCCTGCGCCAGCTTGCGTTCGATCTCCCACACCAGCCGCTTGCGCTTCTCGATATTGGATTCTGCCGATTGCCGGTCGACCAGTTTGTCGACCTCGGGGTTGCAATAGCCGGTGTAGTTACGCTGTGCGCCGCACACGTAGCTCTCGTAGAATGCCGGGTCGGGGTCATCGACCGCCGTCTCGGTGACATTTACACCGACCTTGAAGTCTCTGCGGGTCAGGATCGGGTACCATTGGGTGGTGTCGATCGTGTCGAGCACGGCGTCGATGTAGATCTCTTTCAGTTGGTCGATCAGGATCACCGCCGGATCGCGATACCCCGCGATGTTGCGCGTCGAGACCGTGACGCCGAGCCGCTTGTCCGGTCCGTAGCCGAGCTTTTCCATCAGCTTGCGTGCTTCGGCGCGGTTCTTCTGCACGTCGGGATCGTAGCCCGGCAGCTTTGCCAGCATCTCCGGAGGCATGCCCCAGAGTCCGCTCGGCGGCGGCTGCATCACCGCGCCGATGTCGCCCTGCCCGCTGGAGATGATGTCGACATAGGCCTTGCGGTCGAGGCTCAGCGTCATCGCCCGCCGCAGATCGGGGTTGTCGAACGGCGCCACCTTGTGGTTGACCAGCAGATTGCGGGCGACGCTTGACGAAAACACGTCGCAGACCGCCTGCGGCGCCTGCTTCTTGACGTCGGCCAATTGCGGCATCGTCACCCCGATAAGCAGGTCTGTCTTGGCGGAGATGAAGGCGAGGAGCCGGGTCGATACGTCCCTGATGATCACCCATTCGATGCCGTCGAGATAAGGCTGCCCCGGTTTCCAGTAATCCGGGTTCTTCGTCACCTTGATGTGTTCGTTCTGCTTGAACTCGACGAACTTGAAGGGGCCGGTGCCGATCGGGTGCAGGCGCATCTGGGCCGGCGTTACGTGGCAGGGATAGACCGGCGACCAGGTGGTCGCCAGCATGGCGAGAAACCCGGCCTGCGGCCGCGTCAGATGAAAAGTGACCTCGTGGTCGCCCTTGGTGGTTACTTCCTTAAGGTTTACATACCATGACTTGCGCGGGTTCAGGCGCAACTTCTCGGTTGTCTTGCCCTGCAGCATGTCCCAGGTGCATTTGACGTCCTTGGCGGTGAACGGCTTGCCGTCGTGCCATTTGACGCCTTGGCGCAGCGGGAAGGTCAATTCCGTCCCATCTTCGCTCCACGACCAGCCGGTGGCGAGGTCCGGGACGATCGATTCCGGGCTGTTTTGCTTTACGTCCTGTTTATACATTACGAGATTGTTAAAGACGCCGCTGATCGGTCGGTTGACCGCGTTGGTCGATTCCTCGTGGAGCGACATGCTGGCCGGGCTGTCGAAATGGCCGACCCTGAGCGTGCCGCCGGCCTGTTGGGCATGGGCCGTTGTTGCCAGGGCTGCTGATGTCAGGGCGGCTGATATCAGGGCTGCCACGATCAGCCACGGACCCGCGGTCGCGAACGCTGCCAGACGCTGCTTCATTGCCGGTTCCCTCCCTCGGTGAATTAAGCTCGCCGGTGGCGGGATCGGTGTCCGATCCCGCCCGGCGGGCGCCTTCCTGTTCAGGGCGTGTCGCGGGTTGCTCCCGTCTCGCCTTTGGCACTATTAGCATGGGTGATAACAGCAATGCACGCACTTCATGTGTCGATCCGGCTGCCCTGAAGCTATCTTTCGGGTGTCCGGCCCGCGCTTGATCGCGACGCTCGGCAGCGCTGCAATCGCGCGCTAAAGTTGCGGGGAATAGAGATGATCAGCGACCCGATCGAGTTCGAATTGTTTAAGAACGCGCTGTTCGGGGTTGCTGACGAGATGGCGCTGACCGTCTTCCGCACGACCTATTCGGGGGTGCTGAAGGACAACATGGATTATTCGACCGCGATGTTCGACGGCGCCGGCGTTCTTGTCGCGCAGGGTTTGACGCTGCCCGGGCATTTGGGATCGATGCCGACCGCGATCGCCGCGGTCCAGGCCGCCTTCGCCGGCCGGGTGCATCCGGGCGATGTTTTCATCCTGAACGACCCGTTCCAGGGCGGGATGCACCTGCCCGACATCTTCGTGTTCAAGCCGATCTTTCGGCCGGAGGGGGAAGAGACGACGCCGATCGCCTGGGCCGGCACGGTGTGCCACCACACCGATGTCGGCGGCAGGGTGCCGGGCTCGAACGCGTCGGATTCGACCGAAATCTACCAGGAGGGGCTGCGCATCCCGCCGTTGAAGCTGTACGACCGCGGCGAGCGCAACGAGACGCTGTTCGCGCTGATCGAGACCAACGTGCGGGTGCCGGTCAAGGTGTTCGGCGATCTGCGCGCCCAGCTCGCCGCCTGCCACATCGCCGAGCAGGCGCTGATCGAACTCGCGGCGCAGTACGGCGAGGAGACGCTGGCGCAATACATGACCGAGCTGGTCGATTATGCCGAGCGAATGACCCGCGCCGCGATCAGTGACCTGCCCGACGGCGTCTACGATTTCCTCGACCATATCGACGATGACGGGATCGATGTCGGCCGGCCGATCCCGCTCAAGGTGACGATCACCAAATCAGGCGATCGAATCGAGGTCGATTGGATCGGCACCGCGCCGCAGGTCAAGGGCGCCATTAACAACACGCTTAGCTATACGAAATCGGCGAGCTATTGCGGCATTCGCTCGATCCTGCCGCAGAACATCCCGACCAACGAGGGCGTGTTTCGCGCGATCGACGTCACCGCCCCCTCCGGCACGATCGCCAACGGGGTGTTGCCGGCGGCCTGCGCGGCGCGCGGGCTGACCGGTTTCCGCATGGTCGACTGCATGTTCGGCGCGCTCGCCAAGATGCTGCCGAACGAGGTGTTCGCCGCGTCCGACGGCGGCAATACCGGCGTGTCGATCGGCGGCTATTACGGGGACCGCACGCCGTTCATCTATGTCGATTTTACCTGTTGCGCCTGGGGGGCGCGGCCGTATGCCGACGGGCTCGACGGCAACTCGCACATCTACGCCAACATGGCCTCGCAGCCGATCGAGGTGACCGAGACCGAGCAGCCGTTGCAGATCACCGCCTACGAATTCATCCAGGCCGCGATGGGGCCGGGCAAGTTCCGGGGCGGCGCGCCGTTCCGCCGCGAATACAAGCTGTTGGCCGACGAGGCGGTCTTGCAGGTGCGCTCCGACCGCCACGATTTCCGCCCGTTCGGCCTCTATGGCGGCGGCCCGGGCCGGCCGTCGATGAACTACCTGAACCCCGACCAGAACCCAGCGCCGCTGCCCTCCAAGCTGACGATGAACATCAAGAAGGGCGACCTGTTCCGCCACGAGGTAGCCGGCGCCGGCGGCTGGGGCGACCCGTTGGAACGCGACCCGGCGTCGGTGCTGAAGGATGTGCTGAACGAATTCGTCAGCCTGAGCGCGGCGCGCGACGATTACGGCGTGGTGTTGGCCGGCGTGCCGCTCGCCGTCGATGAGGCTGCGACAGGCGCGCTTCGGCAGCGGATAAGTGCACAGCGGAATTGGGAAACTGTCCCCATATACGATTGGGGCGCGGCCCTGGCCGCAGAATAGAGAGCCCATTCATGACGACAATGATCGCCGAGGTCTACGACGCGCTGATCGAGGCTGGCGCGTCGCAGGACAAGGCACGCAAGGCTGCCGAGGCGATCGCGGGCTACGAGAACCGCTTCACGGATATCGAAAAGCGGCTCGAGCGGATGGAAGGAAAAATCACCATGCTGACTTGGATGGTGGGACTCGCCATCACGCTGAGTCTCACCCTCGGGGTCGGCAATCTCTTTCTGACGCTCCAAGTCCTGTCTCGTTTGCCGCGCTGACACTTGCGCCAACAGGACCGCCCATCAAGGATGACACCGGGGCCTTCGATCAGATCGGGCAATATGGGAAATCGAGATCAAAAACCGGCCGACATCTCGCAGGAAGATTGGGATTCGGTTGGCGTTCCAGAAGCAACCGATGAGGAGTTTGCGACGGCAAGACCTTCAAGGAGGTATTTCCGGCGCAATACAAATCCTGGAAGAAGATGGGCCGGCCGCCGATCGAAAAACCCAAAATCCACATCGGATTTCGGCTTGCCACCGATGTCGTCCACGAGAAGGTGCTGCGCGACGCCTTGGCGAGGGGTGATCTGTGAGCGATCAAATGCGGGCACGGCGAGCGGGCCTCCCCAGGGGCGGCCATTGGGAGGGTACAATGCGGCGATTTGAGAACGATGATGCAGGCTACAAGCAATGGTTGAAAGACCATTCGATCGGCTACGTACTAAACATTTCGTCCACGAGCAAATACGCTCGGATCCACAAAAGCTGCTGCTATGAGCTGAGACGCTTGTCCCACAATGCGGGCGCGGATAATCCTTTTACTCGATCTTACAATAAGATTTGTGCTGAAACCGAGGGAGATCTGCTCACGTGGCTTCATGCTAATCGACGTGATGCCGAAATTCGACACTGCGGGAAATGCTGATTCCAACTGCTCACGAGCATGACAGCGGCAGTGGGTGATTGATGGGACGCAGCTTCCGGGCCGGGGTCGATATCGGCGGCACGTTCACCGACATCGTGCTGCTCGGCGACGACGGCAGCCGGTACACCAAGAAAGTATCGTCGACCGTTGACGACTACGCGCGCGCGATCGTCGACGGGCTCGCGGCGCTGCTCTCCGAGATCGGCGCCGACGCTTCCGGCATCGTCGAATTGCTGCACGGCACGACGGTCGCCTCGAACGCGATCCTTGAGCACAAGGGCGCGCGGACCGGGCTGATCACGACCAAGGGTTTCCGCGACGTCCTTGAAATCCGCAATTTGCGAATGCCGCGGCTCTACGACATGTCGTGGACCAAGCCGGTGCCGCTGGTCGAGCGGCGTCTCCGGACCGAGGTCGACGAGCGGGTCAACGCCGCGGGCGGCATCGACCGCCCGCTCGACGAATCGAGCGTCGAGCGCGCCGTGCGGTTTCTGGTGGGGGAGGGGGTCGAGGCGATCGCGGTGTGCCTGCTGCACTCCTACCTGAACCCGGCGCATGAGCTCAGGGTCAAGGAGATCGCGGCGCGACTGGCTCCCGATTTGACGCTGTCGGTCAGCGCCGAGGTGTTGCCGGTCATCAATGAATACGAGCGGACCTCGACGACCGTCATCAACGCCTATGTCCGGCCGATCGTCGAGCAGTACCTGAACCGGCTGATCGCCGAGGTAACGCGAACCGGGATTAACGCGCCGCTGTTGCTGATGCAATCGAATGGCGGGCTGACCACCGCGCGGGCCGCCGCGGCGACGCCGATGCACATCATCGAATCGGGGCCGGCGGCCGGGGTGGTCGGTGTCCAGGCGCTGACCCGCCGCATCGGCATCGCGAAAGCGATCTCGTTCGACATGGGCGGCACGACGGCGAAAGCCTCGCTGATCGAGAACGGCGAACTGACGCGCGCCACCGAGTACCAGGTCGGTGCCGGCATCGTGCTCGGGTCGCGCCTGTTGTCGGGCGCCGGTTATACGCTGAAGGTGCGGGCGATCGACCTCGCCGAGGTCGGCGCGGGCGGAGGCTCGCTGTTATGGATCGACAGCGGCGGCGCTTTGCAGATCGGCCCGCACAGCGCCGGCGCGGTGCCCGGCCCGGTATGCTACGACCAGGGCGGCAGCGAGCCGACCGTGACCGACGCCAACATCGTGCTCGGCTACCTGAACCCGGCGCATCTGGTCGGCGGCGCGCTGAAGCTCAATGCCGCGAAGGCCCGCGCCGTCATCGCGGACAGAATCGCCCGCCCGCTCGGCATGACCGTCGAGGAGGCGGCGTACGGCGCCCATCTGATCGCCGCCTCGAACATGATCCGCGCGCTGAAGGCGGTGTCGAGCGAGCGCGGCCGCGACCCGCGCGAATACGCGCTGGTCGCGTTCGGCGGCAACGGCCCGGTCTTCGCCGCCGGCATGGCCGAGGCGATGCACATCCCGCAAGTGCTGATCCCGCCCTCGGCCGGGGTGTTTTCGTCGTTCGGGCTGCTCTATGCCGAGATCGAGTACTACTTCACCCGCACGCGCAAGCGGCTGTTGCGCGCGGTGGACCCGGACGAACTGCAGGCGACGATCGACGCGCTCGAAGCCGAGGCGCGCACCCGGCTCACCGAGGACGGCTTCGCGGCCGACCATATCGAGATCCGCCGCGGCGCCAGCCTGCATTACCAGGGGCAATCCTTCGAATTGCGGGTGCCGTTGGCGACCGGCCGGCTCGACCGCACCGCGCTCGCCGCTCTCGAAGAAGCCTTCGGCGCCGAGCACGAGCGCACCTACGGTCACCGCGCCGGGGTCGAGGAGCCGGTCGAGCTGGTCGGCCTCGAAGTGATCGGCCGCGGCATCCCCGACACCCCGCGCGCCGCCTCGGCCGCCGCCGCGAGCCTCGCCCCCGACATCGCGATCGTCGAGAAGCGCCGCCGCGCCTATTTCGGCCCGAAAGGTTGGCTCGACGCCGAAGTGACCAACCGCGGCGACCTCAAAACACCCCATGCCGGCCCGTGCATCATCGAGGAATACGACGCCACCTGCCTCGTCCCGCCGGGCTGGACCGCCCGCCTCGACGCGTACGGGAATATCGTAATGAGCCGCTCGCCACCGTGATGTCGTCCCGGCGAAGGAGGCTGTAATCAAATTGCCGGTGGCTGGATAGAAGCCGTGCGTCCTTCGAGACGCGCCCTTGGGGCGCTCCTCAGGATGACGTTCTTTCTCAATGCCATCAAATACATACCGTCATCCTGAGGAGGTCGCGAAGCGGCCGTCTCGAAGGACGCAA
>CAMATN010000029.1 GCA_945861155.1 Rhizobium sp. Q54 | reverse complement strand
CCGGGACGACAGTTTGCAGGCTATTCCGCCGCCAGCCGAGACCGCCCGGCGGCCAATTCGGCGACCCGCGCCTGGGTGTAGAGGTCGCTCCAGTTCGTCAGCGCGAAATCGGTGACCTGGCGCGGGTCGTAGGGCCGGTCGGCGATCTTTAGCTCCTTGCCGGCGATATGGACGGCGCGCAGCCGCCTTCGGTCCTGCAATATGCGGATATCGTCGAGCGGCGACCCGTCGAGCACGATGAAATCGGCGGCGCGGCCCTGTTCGAGCACGCCGATCTGGTCTCCGTGCGACATGAACCGGGCATTTGTCTCGGTCGCCGCGCGCAACGCCGCCGCCGGGCTGAAGCCGAGATCGGCGACGAAGAGTTCGAGTTCCTTGGCGTGCCACTCGCCGTAGGGCGTGATTGCGAAACCGCTATCGGTGCCGGTCAGGAACGGCACGCCGGCGGCGACGGCCCGGCGGAGATTGGCGACACCGGTCCGGTAACGCCGTTCGGTCTGCTCGATGCGGCCCTTCTGGGCCGCCGGATCGTGCGGCTGGGTGAAATCGATCAAATTGCGCGGATGGGTCAAGGTCGGGCACAGCATGCTGCCCGATTTGAGCATCGCCGCGATGCACTCGTCGTCGAGATCGAAGCCGTGGAAGATCAAATCGACCCCGGCCCGCGCCGCGTAGAGCGTCGCCTCGCGGCCGACCGAATGCGAGATCGCCTTCCTGCCCAGCCGGTGCGTCTCGCGCACGATGATGTCGGTCTCGTCCTGGGTGAAGGCCGCGATCAGCTCGCCGTCGGGCCGGCGCTGGATGCCGTCGAGCGCGAGCTTGATGCAATCGACGCCGTTCTTGACCTGAGAGCGAACCTCCTCGATCGCCTCGTTGATGTTGGTGACGAGCTTGCCGATCGAGGTCGTCGGCGCGCCGATCCAGGTCGGATACCAATCGGTCAGGCCCTGATGCGTCGTCAGATACGGGCCCGCCGCCATGACCCGCGGCCCGTCGAACAGGCCGGCGCGGATCGCGTTGCGGATCGACAGGCTGATCTGGCCCGCGTCGCCCGGCGAGCAGATCGCGGTGTAGCCCGAGGCCGCGACCTTCTGCGCGAAGAACATGCCGCGCAACGCCCGGAACTCGAGCGGGCTGTAGAGGTCGATGTCCTCTTCCGACTTGGCGTTGCCATAGGCGAGGTGGGTGTGCACGTCAATGAGGCCCGGCATCACGAACGAGCCCGAATGATCGAGCAGCCGGTCGGTCTGCGCCCGGCGCGGCGCGGCGGCTTCGGCGCCGACATAGGCGAGGCGGCCCTCTTCATCGAAGACCAGCATCGCGCCGTCGCACGGCTCATCCTCGCGCCCGGTGAACAGACTGCCGCAACGCACGAAGGTTTTCATGAGAACTCCCCGAATTTCCTGCCCTGAGGATAAGGCCGAGACAAGTGAGTCGCTACTCCAATTCTCGACAAAACGGCGGAGAGCATTCCGCCCTCCCTATTGAGATAGTCCCCTTTCGCTACACGAACGCAACCCTGGTGAGGTGATCCTCCAGAAGACCGCCCGGGCAGGCGGTCTGAGCGAAATCCCGATGGAAGAAAACCTGTCGAGCACTTGGACGCAGAGTGCCCAGGTTCCTCATCGGCTCGAAGTTTCCGTACGCTGGATGGCTGGCGTCGGTCCGCAACCATTGGAGGAAATTCGACAGCAATGGCATGCGATCAGCCAGTATAGTTGAGCCGACGGCTTTGTTCTCGAAATCTCCGGCGAACGAAACAGCTATCCCTCTGGTATTATGTCCCTTGGTGTGTGCGCCTGTGCGGTCCTCACCTCGTCCTTCGCATATGACCACACCATCGTTGGTAATGAAGGCTACGAAGTTGTATGGTACGTCAAGCCCCAGATCGGGACGCACGGTTTGCAGTCGTCGCATTCGGCTGAATATGCTGGCATCGCTGTCCCAGATGTTCGGGGATTCGTCGTTATCGGGGCTCACAGTATGATGAATGATCACATGGGTCCGGTCCGTGCGGGGCACAGACCCGCCCAGCCGAGGCAAGGACTGGCTTGCGACCCAGCCAGCTCGGCTTACAAATCTCAGACCAGGCGTGATGATAAAATCTGCCATTTGCTTCTCCTTGCTAGGTTGCTGGATCGACTCCACATACTGAGGCAGTGGTATGGTGGTAAAATTGCCGCTACTTCGAAAAGAGCAAACTGGCCGGCCTAAGCACCATAGCCGTCGCTCTCACCTGTCCGGAAAGATCGCAACGACATTATAAGTCCCGTTCTCATTGCGGGTGACGACAATGCTTGTGGCACCCTCTAATGCTTGTTGCTTTACAATTCTGCCCAACGCCTCGGCATCGAGCACGTTCGGAATGGTGTCCGTTGGCACATTTACCTCCTTATTAACTCCGTGAGACACAAGAAAGCACTGCGTCGCGTTCCTTTTGAGTTCTGGAATTAATTAAAAATGAAATTCTTCCGCCGATGTTATTCACGGTCATGCAATCATGTATCTTTGTTTGATTTATCTCGTTTATTTTACCGGCCTGAATCCAAAGGGCTTCGAGTTTCTTGCTTGAGTCATCGTATGAGTAATCGCCGGTGAATGATGCAGCGGCTATTGCAGCTTCCGCTTGTGCTCCGAAATATCCCCGTATCTCGTCGCGTTTCGCCAAGTTTCGCGCGGCAGCTCCAGTGGCAAAGAATTGGGTCGGCCTGATCGCGGTTCCCGAGGTATTGGTGACCGTGTTGTCCGTGTTGATCGAGGCTAGCACCGACGCATACTTGTCGGGTTGCTGTGCCGACGGGTCTGTCCGTTGCATTGGGATGATCGACAATTCCTCGCGGTTGAAGCCGAACTTGACGCTGGAGGGCACGTCGCCGGTGAATCCAACCTTCAGCCCGAGATTTGTTCCCGTGCCGAAGAACAGCGGCCGGCGGTGGCCGTCTAATTTATCTGACTTCTCTGCGATTGTCTTCTCTTCACCTTTGAATGAACTGTCGTGTCGCGTCACCAATTCCGCCGCATCGCCGGTTGCATAGAGCTGCTTTACGTTTGGCGAAAATACCGCGAGGTCCGAGCTGATATAGGCAACCGCCGAAGGTGCTGAACCCTTTTCCGGATAGCCCGGGCCATGGAACAATTCGGCGCGCGAATAGCCAATGTTCAACTGCTCGGTCTTCGCGTCGAGATTGATGCCGATATCGGTTGCGGTGACGAACGTCGCGTAATCGGTGCAGGCGGAGAGCAGGATGCAGGTCAAAACGCCTGCGATGGCACCAAAGTGCTTCATTTCTTTGCATCCTGAACGGGGTTGCGGTCCGCCGACAGGGCGGCGATCGGATTGCCGATGACCAGGGCGTTGTCGCGCAAGGCGGCGGTGGTTTGACGGTTGAACCCGGCGGTGAGGTAACCGCCCTGCGCGTTCTGCCCGAGGGAGAGACCCAGGCTGATGATCTCGACCACATCACCTGCCAGCGTTGCTGGCGCCGCCGGCGCCCGTACGGTCATATCGACCAGGCCGATCACGTGACGATCGCCGCTAGCATCGGTGTAGGTGAAGGCGCAGCCGCACAGGCCGATCGCCAGCGCTGCAATCAAAGCGGCGCACGGGTTGATTCGGCGCGCCATGATCCGCGTCTTCCGCATCGCGTCCCCTTTGAGCGGCTTCTTATTCCCGCGAGTGCGGTGGAACCAGCTCGCCAATGACGCTACAGCGGAATCGCGAATCGAATCAAATTCAATTCAATTCATCAAGGTTAAGCGAGGGCGTTGGCATTGCCAGTAAGGCATTCAAACATTTGGCTCTTTTGGAGGCGCCGGGTCCGCACCTGCAAACGGGGTCCGGACCCGGCTCACGACGAGTTACCGCACCGCGTGGCCCATGAAGCGCGCCGGGATTCCCTCGCCCCACGGCCCGTTGAGCTCGCCGCGGCCCCATAAATTGGCCGGCACGCCGGCGTTGAGCACATCGGTATCGGCCCAATGCTCGTGCACGCGGCCCCACGGATCGCCCCAATAATCGAATACCTGGCTGCCGAGCGAATGCCGCCCGATGCCCCAGAAATGTTCGTAGCCTTTTTCCTTCATGTGCTCGTGGCCGGTCATCACGTCGTCGATGTCGGCAGCCTCGAACGACAAATGGTTCAGTCCCGACTTGTCGCCGCGGATGCAGAAAAAGACATGATGGTCGACATAGTCGTCGCCGCGGTCGAGCCGGTTGAACGAGCCGACGATGTTGGTCTTTTCGTCGGCATAGACCTCGTCCGAGCAGCGGAACCCGACCATCTCGCGGTACCAGCCGAGCGTCTTCTCGAAATTCGGCGTCATCACGACGAAATGGCCGATGCGCTTGACGTGGCTGGGGCCGCGCTCGACCCTATAGAGCGCGTTCCTGCGGCGGGTCTTGTCCTCGCCGGTATTGACCGGCGGGCGCACCACCGCGATCTTCGGCAGCATCTCCATGCCGTGGACGATTTCGACCTGGAACCCGTCGGGGTCGGTCAGGCGCACGCGGTTGCCGCCGCCCGGCTCGTCGATGCTCTCGACCGGCGAGGCGCCGTCGGTGCGGGCCAGCTTTTCGAGGTCTTCCATGCTGGCGGCATGGAACGCGATGCCGACATATTTGGGCTCGCCCAGTTCGGTGACGTGGATGTGGTGGGGCGCATCGGTGCCGCGCATATAGAGCGCGGTCTTGGTGCGGTCGGCGCGCACCATGCCGAACGCTGTCAGGAATTCCTCCTGCTGGTCGAGGTCGGGCGAGCGCAACCGGCCATAGGCGAGATCGGCGGCTTTGATGACGGGCATGACGAATCTCCCGGAAGGTCCAGGGCCGCAGTGCGGCCGCTCGCCGCATGCTGCCTCGATCGCGCCTTCCGAGCAAGCTGATCGGCATCCGCTTTTGATCGGCTGTGGAATTCCGCGGCCGTTATCGCGTTTTTTGCATGAGCGAAAATCGAAGACGGCAGTGGCCCCGTTGTTGGCCCCTCCGCAAACATGCACAGGGCAATCAAATGACATCGTTTCGGTTGCGGATCATGGCGCAGGTTTTGCCGTTTCTGCTGATCACACCCGGGCTCGCGCTGGCCCAGGCCCCGCCGACCCGCGGCCAAGCCACCGCCGCGCTCAATGCGGCGCCGAACCCGGCGGCGGCGCAGTATACCCGGCAGCAGATCGACCAGATGGTCGCGCCGATCGCGCTCTACCCCGATCAGCTACTGGGCCAGGTGCTGATGGCGGCGACCTATCCGCCACAGCTCGTCGAAGCCGCGCAATGGCTCGACGACCCCAAGAACGCCGATCTCAAGGACGATGCCATGGTCGCTGCGCTCGATCCGCTGCCGTGGGATCCGAGCGTCAAGGCGCTGATCGTCTTTCCGCAGGTCATCGCGATGATGACCGAGCACATCGATTGGACGCAGGCCCTCGGCGTCGCATTCGCGACGCAGCAGGCCGAAATCATGAACCGGGTCCAGGCGCTGCGTCAGCTCGCCGTAAAATCGGGGCAGATCAACAAAATGAAGCAGGTGTCGGTCCGCCGCGAAGGACCGGCGATCGTGATCGCCTCGGCGCAGCCGGACCGGGTCTTTGTGCCGGTCTACAACCCGACAATCGTCTACGGCCAATGGCCGCACCCGCAGTATCAGCCGGTTTACCTGCCGCCGCCGCGACGTTACGCGGAGGCGCGGGGCGTCGTGGTGGAGACTATCGGACCCGGCGTCCAGGTATACGGATACCGGGTGGTTCAGCCGCTATGGGGCTGGAGCCGGCCGGACTGGCGCACCCAGCGGATCACGGTCAACACGGTCGAATATACCCGCATTACGCGCGACGTCCGGGTCGGCCCCAACAACACCTGGCGCCGTCAGGGGCCGGTGGTGCTGGTCGCACCGTCTGCGGCGCCGCGTTCCGCTCCGGCGGCGGTGGCGATCCCGGCCGGCACCGTGGCCCCGGGGGCCGCGGTCGCCGTCGTGCAGCTGCCGCAGCGCGCCGCGCGCCAGCCGGACGTGATCCGCGTCGCGACGCCGAGCGCGCAGCCGAGCCCGGCGGCGCCCGCAGCGGCTCCGACCTCGACGGCGCAGCCGAGCCCCGTACCGACGAGCCCAGTGCCGCCGGTAGCGACTCCAACCCCAACCCCAACCGCCCAGCCGATTCCGGTGCCGCCGGCGGCGACCCCGCGCCCAACCGCCCAGCCGACCCCGACACCACCGGCGGCAACCCCGACAACGACCGCCCGGCCGAGCCCGACAACGCCCACGGCGACCCCGACCCCAACCGCGCAGCCGAGCCCGGCGCAACCTGGGAGCGGCAAGCCTGCCCAAACGCAGGCGACGACCGCCCCGCCGGCGAGCCCACCAACCGGGACACAGGCCGACAAGCCGCGGCCGGCCGGCAATCGGGCGAGCGAAGACCCGCCCGGCAACAGGCAGACAACGACGACCGCGCCGGGCAGGCCACAGGGAACAGCCACAGCGCCCGCGATCCCGTCGAGAGAGCCTGGGGCCGCTTCCCGTGCCGCCAACCCCGCCGAAACCGCCGCCAAGCCTGTTCCGGACAGTGCGGCCCCGACGCCGCCGCCTGGTCCGCGGGGACGAGGCCCGGATGCCGCCGAGGCGCGTCCGGCGACCGGCCCGCGCTCGGCCCCGACCGCCGCACCAGAACGCCCCGGCGGCCCCGGCGGCGCGCAGCCTCCTGCAACGCTCGCGAGCCCGCCGCAATCGGCGCCGCGTGGTCCCGAGCGGGGGAATCAGCGATCACCATCCGAGGCCCAGAACCCAGGCGCGGCCGAGCCTCCCGCCGCCGCCCGGCGGGGTGCGGCCCCGCCGGATACCGGCGCGCAGGGTACCTCCGCGCCGGCGGCGAACGCCGGACCGCCCGCCGCGCGACGGGAGCGTCCGCAGGATGGCGCGGGGCCGCGCCCAGGCGGACGCCCGGACGACGGCGACAAGAAGGATCGCTAAGGCGCGTGTCGGGCTGGGTGCGAAGCCCGGCCCGCATCGACGCCCTCGAAACCGCCGCTCCGGCCGCGCAATGCTGCCTTCCGCGCGCGCGCCTACGTTTTGGTAGGCAGCGCCTGCAATCCCGGCTATAGCGGCATCAGCGGAATAATCAGATCAGGCCAATCCAATGGAGCTTCCGGACAGCATCAAGGCGATCGGCGACCAGCTCGGCGGTGGCGATGTAACGCCCGCCCCTGAGCTATTCGAGGCCTATGACGTATTCGCCGCTGAAATGGGGCAGATCTTCACGCAGCCCTGGCTGGCGGTCGACCATGCCAGCCGTCTCGGCGTCGACGGCGATTATGTCCGCGCCGATGTCGGATCGCGCTCGGTCGTCGTGGTGCGCGAGACCGCCGACCAGATCCACGCGCTGCGCAACGCCTGCCTCCATGCCGGCTACCGGGTGTGCGAAGCCGAAAGCGGCCGCGCCGAGCATCTCTATTGCCAATATCACGGCTGGTACTACGCGCTCGACGGCCGCCTGACCGACCCGATGCTGCGCCCGAAACTGGCCGACCGTTCGCGCTTCCGGCTGCCGCGCTTTGCGATGCAGATCCAACGCGGGCTGATCCTCGTCGATTTGTCGGCGGTCGGACCCGAAGCCCCGCCGGCCGGGCCGGTCGAACTCGGCGCGATCCCCGAGGACCTTGGCGAGCGGATTGTGAGCGGACGCCAGCGCACCAAAACGACCCAAAACTGGAAGCGGCTGCGTCAGTTTTTATGGGCAGCGCCCGAATTGGCTTTGGGCGTCGACGGCATTGACTCGGTGGTCGAACTCGGCCCGTTGAGCTTTGTCGCGCTGCGCGATGGCGACGCGGCCCTGGTCCGGCTGGTGCCGCGTTTCCCCGGACAGACCGATATCGAACTGGTCCAGATGCCGGCGCCCGGGAGCGCGCCGCGCGTCGATGACGACCCGATCGGGGATGCGCTGCGGGAGCACGGCGACAATATCGCCGCGGCGCCGCTCGCGCACGGCTTCTACGGTTGGTACTGGCCGCTGATTGCGCCGCCAGAGGCGCCCGCCGCCAGTTGAGCGGAGGGGCATCCACATGGAGTTCCGCCCCCTCGCCGAGGGTTTGGAGTTTCCCGAAGGGCCGGTGGCGCTAGACGACGGCTCGGTGCTGCTGGTCGAAATCGCCGCCGGCACGCTGACCCAAGTGGCGCCGGACGGCACGAAAAGCCTCGCGGCGCGCACCGGCGGCGGGCCGAACGGCGCCGCGATCGGGCCGGGCGGCAAATGCTACATCGCCAATAATGGCGGCTTCGAATGGCACCGCGAGGCCGGCCATATCCGGCTGTTGATGCAGGCGAAAGATTATAGCGGCGGCCGGATCGAGCGGGTCGATCTGGCGACAGGCGCGGTCGAAATGCTGTATCGCGCGTGCGGCGAGGTGCCGCTCAAGGGACCGAACGACCTCGTCTTCGACGCCCATGGCGGGTTTTATTTCAGCGATCTCGGCAAGGCGCGGGCGCGCGACATGGACCGCGGCGCGGTCTATTACGCCAAGGCCGACGGGTCGTCGATCACCGAAGTCGCTTTTCCGATGGTGACGCCGAACGGGGTTGGGTTGTCACCGGACGGCAGCACGCTCTATGTCGCCGAAACCGAGGCGGCGCGGCTCTGGGCGTTTCCGATCGAGGCTCCCGGCATCGTCAAAAAGGAGCCGTGGCCGTCGCCGCATGGCGGCCGCCTGGTCGCCGGGATGGGCGGCTACCAGCGCTTCGACTCGCTCGCGGTGCAGGAGGACGGGCGGATTTGCGTCGCGACCCTGGTCAATGGCGGCATCACGGTCATTTCGCCGGACGGACGGCATGTCGAACACCACGCCATGCCCGATCCGATGACGACCAACATCTGTTTCGGCGGCCCCGACATGAAGACCGCCTACATCACGCTGTCGTGGACCAAGCGGCTCGTCGCGCTCGACTGGCCGGTGGCGGGTCTGCGCCTCAACCAGGCTGGCTAGCAGCCTCGGCGGCGAGGCCGCGCTGGGCGAGGAGCGGCTCGATCGCCGGCTCGCGGCCACGGAATGACCGGTATAATTCCATCGGGTCGGCGGTGTCGCCGGCGCTGTAGATCGCCTTTAGCCGGGCCGCGAGCCCCGCGTCGAACGGGTTGCCTGCGTCGGTAAAAGCGGCGAACCCGTCGGCGTCGAGCACCTCGGCCCATAGATAGGCGTAATAGCCCGCCGCATAGCCGCTGCCGGCGAACAGATGCTGGAAATGCGCCGGCCGGTGGCGCAACCCGATTTCCGGCGGCATGCCGATGCGCGCCAGAAAATCCTTTTCGAAGGCCGCGATGTCGAGCCCCTCGGGATTGTCGCGCCGATGCAGGTCGAGATCGAGCATCGCGCAGGCGGCGTATTCGACCGTTGCGAAACCCTGGTTGAAATTGCGCGCGGCGAGCAGGCGCTGCAACAGCACTTCGGGCAGCCGCTCGCCGGTTTTGTAATGAATGGCATAGCGGCGCAGGGTCTCGGGGACCGCGAGCCAGTGCTCAAAGACCTGCGATGGGAACTCGACGAAATCGCGGCGCACCGCCGTGCCCGATTGCGACGGGTAACGCACCCGGCTCAACAGCCCGTGCAGCCCGTGGCCGAATTCATGAAACAAGGTGCGCGCGTCGTCGAAGCTTAAGAGGGTTGGGTCGCCCTTCGAAAAATTGTTGTTGTTGACGACGACCGGCAGGACCTCGCCGTCGAGGCTCTGCTGCTCGCGGTAGCTGCTCATCCAGGCGCCCGAGCGCTTGCCCGGCCGGGCGAAATTGTCGTGCAGAAAAAGCCCGATCGGCCGGCCGGTTTGGTCGCGCACCTCGTAGGCGCGTACGTCCGGGTGATAGACCGGGCAGTCGCGGCGCTCGACAAAACTTATGCCGAACAGGCGCCCGGCCGTGTCGAACGCGGCCTCGATCATGTTGGCGAGCACGAAATACGGCTTCAACTCGGCTTCATCGAGCGCGTATTTTTGCTGGCGCACCTGTTCGGCGTAATAGCGCCAATCCCACGCCGCGATCGGCTCGTTGAGCCCGTCGGCCAGGGAGGCCTCGGCAAGCTCGACCCGTTCCTCGGCCGCCTTGCGCTTGGCCGGCTCCCACACCTGGCGCAGCAGGTTTTCGGCCGCCTCGGGGGTCTTCGCCATCGTGTCGTCGAGCCGATAGGCGGCATAGCTGGCGTAGCCGAGGAGCCGCGCCTGCTCGGCTCGCAGCCCGACGATCTCGCGGATCAGCGGCCCGTTGTCATGCGCGCCACGGTGCTCGCCGCGCGCCGCCCACGCCTCATACGCCGCCCGGCGCAGATCGCGGCGCGCCGAAAACGCGAGGAACGGCTCGATCGAGGCGCGCGCCAGGGTGATCGCATATTGTCCGGGCAGGCCGCGTTCGGCCGCCGCGGCGGCGGCGCCGACGCGGGCAAAATCGGGAAGGCCATCGAGGTCGGCCGCGTCGAGCGCCAGCCGCCACGCATCCTCGTCATGCAGCACGTTCTGGCCGAAGAGCGTGTGCAACGTCGCCAGCCGTTCGGAGGCGGCCGCCATGCGCGCCTTCTGCTCCGGGCCGAGCCGCGCGCCGCTGCGCACGAAGCGCAGATGGTGGCGCTCCAGCAGGCGGCGCTGGTCGGGTTGCAGCGCGAGCCGGTCGCGGTCGCGATGCAGCGCGTCGATGCGGGCAAAGAGTCCCGCGTCGAGCATCACGCGCATGTGGTGAGCCGCGAGTTTGGGCGCGTAGTCGCGGTCGATCGCGTCGAGCGCCTCGGTGGTGGCGCTGGAGGTCAGATTGTCGAATACGCGGCTGACCCGCACGAGCAGCTGGCCGCTGCGCTCCAACGCCTCGACCGTATTGGCGAAACCCGGCGCGTCGGGCGAGCCGGTGATCGCCGCGATCTCGGCCTGCTGCTCCGCCATGCCGCGGTCGAGCGCCGCCGGGAAATGCTCCGGGCGGATCCGGTCGAAGGGCGGCAGCTCGAACGGGGTCGCCCAGGCTTCAAAAAACGGGTTCTCGGTCATCTCTGCCATCAAGTAGGACATAGTGGGGCTGAGCGATGTCAAACGCCATGACTGCGCTCTCCGGGTAGGCTGTTGATCGCGATCAATGCGCCGCCGCCGGCGCAACAGGCACGATGCGCCATAACGGGATACCGCGCCGATGTCCATTCGCAATTTCGACAGACTGTTTCGGCCGCAAGCCGTCGCGCTGATCGGCGCAAGCGAGCGCCCCGGCTCGGTCGGCGCGGTTGTCGCGCGCAACCTGCGCCGCGGCGGGTTCGGGGGCCGATTGCTGTTCGTCAACCCGCATCTCAAAAGCCTCGACGGGATGCCGGTCTACCCCGATGTCGCGAGCCTGCCGCGCCCGGCCGACCTCGCGGTCATTGCGACACCGCCCGAGACGGTGCCGCAGCTGATCGCCGAGCTTGGCGCCGCGGGCACGCGAGCCGCAATCGTGATCACCGCCGGGTTTGGCGAGCTGGGCGAGCACGGCCGGGCCTTGCAGCAGGCCGCGCTCGACGCCGCGCGCCCCTATCTGCTGCGCCTCGTCGGCCCCAATTGTGTCGGCATCATGGTGCCCGGGATCGGGCTCGACGCCGGCTTCTCGCACCTCGCGCCGCCGCCCGGCGAGGTCGCATTCGTCAGCCAATCGGGTGCGATGATCACCGCGATGCTCGACTGGGCGGCGCCGCGCGCGATCGGGTTTTCGCATGTCGTCTCATTGGGCGACATGGCCGATGTCGATTTCGGCGACATGCTCGACTACCTCGCCGCCGATACGCGTACCCGCGCCATCCTGCTGTATGTCGAGGGGATCACGCATGGCCGCAAATTCATGTCGGCAGCGCGCGCCGCGGCGCGGCTCAAGCCGGTGCTCGTCCTCAAGGCCGGGCGCTCGCCTGCCGGGGCGCGGGCCGCCGCCTCGCATACCGGCATGCTCGCCGGCAGCGACCGGGTCTACGACGCCGCGTTCCGCCGCGCCGGCATGCTGCGGGTCGCAACCATGGCCGAGCTGTTCGATGCCGCGGGGACCCTGGCGCTGACCGCCGGGCAGAAGGGTGACCGGCTCGCCATCCTGACCAATGGCGGCGGCGCCGGCGTCCTGGCGAGCGATGCGCTCGAAGCGGCGGGCGGGCGGCTGGCCGAGCTGTCCGCGGAGACGGTGGCGCGGCTCGACCGGGTGCTGCCGGCGACCTGGAGCCGCGGCAACCCCGTCGACATCATCGGCGACGCGCCCGGATCGCGCTATGCCGCCGCCCTCGAGCTGCTGTTCGCCGATGATGGGGTCGACGCGGTTCTCTCGCTGAACTGCCCGACCGCGCTCGCCGCCCCCGAGGCGGCGGCGCGCGCGGTCATCGATGCGGTCGCCGCGATCCCGGAAGCGGCGCGGCGGGGCCGCAACCTGTTCACCGCCTGGCTCGGCGAGCAATCGGCGGACGCGGCGCGCAAGCTGTTCAACGCGGCGCGGATCCCGACCTACGACACGCCCGAGGAGGCGGTGACCGGCTTCCTGCATCGGGTGCGCTATCAGCACAATCAGGCGCTGCTGATGGAGACCCCGCCGGCGCGCCCTGATTCCCCCGAGTCTGGCCCGTTCGAGCCCGATGTCGCGGCGGCGCGCGTCGCGATCGCCGCTGCCCTTACCGCCGGCCACTCCTGGCTCGATGCGGCGGAGGTCGAGGCCGTGCTGACCGCCTACCGCATCCCGTTGCCCGCCTCGCGCCCCGCCAGGGACGAAGCGGATGCCGAGGCGGCGGCCGAAGCGATCGGGTATCCGGTGGCGCTCAAGATCCGCTCGCCCGACATCATCCATAAATCCGATGTCGGCGGCATCGCGCTCGACCTCGGCGATGCCGGCGCGGTGCGTAGCGCGGCGGTGGCAATGTTCGAGCGGGTGCGCCATTTGAAGCCCGCGGCACGGCTCGACGGCTTCCTGGTGCAGCAGATGGCGCGGCGGCCGGATGCGATCGAGCTGCTCGCCGGGCTCGCCGAGGACCCGGTGTTCGGGCCGGTTGTCGTGTTTGGCCAGGGCGGCACCGCGGTCGAGATCATCGACGACAGCGCGATCGGCCTGCCGCCGCTCAATCTGCTGCTGGCGCGCGCCCAGATGACGCGCACCCGGGTGTGGCGGCTGTTGCAGGGGTACCGCGACAAGCCGCCGGCGGCGACCGACGCGATCGCCGAATTGCTGATCCGCATCGGTCAGCTCGCCGCCGAGCATCCCGAGATCCGCGAGCTTGACATCAACCCGCTGCTCGCCGACTCCGCCGGGGTCATCGCCCTCGACGCGCGCATCCGCGTCGCGCCGGCCAGAGCACCGGGCGCGGCGCGGCTTGCCATCGCGCCCTATCCGAAAGAGCTCGCGAGCAGCGCGCGGCTGCGCGACGGCACCGAACTGGATTTGCGGCCGGTGCAGCCGGAAGACGAGAGGCTGCTGCAGGACCTCGCCGCTCATATGACGCCGGAGGATCTGCGGCTGCGCTTCTTCGCGCCGGTGCACGGCCTGTCGCACGCCCTCGCGGCGCGGCTGACCCAGATCGACTACGACCGCGAGATGGCGCTGGTGGCGCTGCACGACAGCACTGTGCTCGGCATCGTGCGCTACTTCGCCGATCCCGACCGGCTGGCGGCCGAATACGCGATCGCGGTGCGCAGCGACTGGAAGGGCCGCGGCGTTGGCTATCTGCTGATGAACCGGCTGATCGACATCGCCCGGCAATTCGGCATCGGCGAACTGGTCGGCGAGGTATTGCGCGAGGACGCGCCGATGCTGGCGATGTGCCGCGAGCTCGGCTTCGCGGTGTCACCCGACCCGGCGGACCCGAGCCTCGTCCGCGTGCGCAAGCCGTTCGACCGACGCTGACCGGCCGCCGATTGACATACATCATGCCGCGCGGTGTGCGACACCCTGATGCGCGAGGAGCCCGGCCCCGAGGAGCCGGGCCTACTGCAGCCGGACCCTACTGGAGCCGGGCGATCTCCAGCGCGGCGCCAAAGCGCTGAGCGCAATCGAGCGGGTTGCCGTATTTGCGGTGCACCGCGGTGTGGTGGGCGCAGGCCAGCAGCAGCCGGTCGCGGTCATGGCCCTGGTTCTTGCCGTAATCCTCAAGGAGGACCTGGCCGATCTCCTGGTTGTGCGGGTCGTTACCCATGCGGCACGCGAGCAACGCGAGCCGCTGCACCAGCGGTTTGCGGTCGGCGCCGCTCTCGATATAGGCCTGGGTCCAGGCGACGCTGTCCGGCCCGTTGAGCGCCAGCACCGCGGCGTCGAGCCGGTCGAGCATCTGTTCGGGCGCGAGCCGGTCCGCCCCGCTGGCGGCGCGGATCTCAATGGGCGCGGCGTCGCCGATGCCCTTCTGGTGCCAGGCGGCGCGGTTCAAATACGAGGCCGCCAGGTAAAGCAGCTTGATCTGCTGCTTGTGCTCGAAATTGTCGTAGAACCAAGTCAGCGAGTTCAAGTACTCGAAACAATGCTGCGGCAACGAGAAATTGTTGGCGCCCGTGGTTTCCAGGATGATTTGCGCCGAGGCGGCCTGAAACGCGTCGAGGATGCGGCGCGGGCTCTTGCCGGCGTGGAGATATTTCGACAGCAATTCGAGGAAGCCGGGCTCGGGCTCGCGGATCAGCGCCTTTTCGAGCGCGCGGGCTTCGTCGCGGCTCAGCGGTTCCTTGTTGCCGGCGAGGATCGCCAGCTCCTGTTCGGACGCACCGCCATAGGGGACCGCCGACACCGCCTGCTTTTCGAGGAAGATTTTGACGACGTTGCAGGCCATCTCATAGGTCGAATACCAGCGCGGGCCCACCGCGATGTCGAGCGCCCCGGCATAGACGACATCGTGCGCGTTGTCCCAGCCGAGCAGATTGCCGAGCTCGACCGTGGCGCGGGCACGGAACGCCTTGTGCCCGGTCGTGTAGGAGCGGTTGTAAAGCGCCCGGTCCTGCACATCCATCAGCCCGGCGTGGAGCAATTGCGCCAGCACCGCCTTGCGCTCGGACGGGTTCGCCATCAGGCCGAGAAACACGCGGTAGGCATCGAGCACGTTGCCGCGATGGACCAGCGTCATCCAGTGGTCGAGGCGCTCCTGCAACGGGCCGTCGAGATGCAGCGGCTGCTGGTCGGGCCATGCGATCTCCGGCATCGGCGGCGGACCCGGCGGCATCGACCAGCCCGGGGCGCGCGCGTAATGGCCGGGCGCCTTCAGGATCTTCTGGTTCCAGATGTCGAGCCCGGTCGGGATGTACCAGATCGTCTGCGCCAGCGGCAGCGCGGCGCAATCCTCGGGCACCAGCCGCGCCAGGTTGACCGCGGCGCGGGCCGACAGCAGGCAATGGTCGTTATTGACGAAGTTGACGTAGCCGTCGTCGATCCGCTCGTGATAGGGCACGTGCGTATAAGGCGCGTGGATGCGCACCCCCTCGGCGACGATCTCGGTGATCGGCCGGCGTTGCCGCACCAGATCGTAATAGACTTCGCTCGCGCCCTTCTGGTCGCGCGCCAGGATGCGGTCTTCCAATTTGCCGTATAGCGCTTCCGGCTTCGGGGCGTTGGCGATCGCACCCTGCACGTCACTGGGCATTACGCGGAACTCCTCTTTTCGGACCGGCAGTCTCCGGCCGCGCTCAAGGCGGCTTGAATAGCGTGCAAGATAACCCCTAGCGAGCCGGCGCGGCAACGCCGCCGGTCCGATTTTCGACGGAAATCGCGGGCTGCGGTCATGTGCGGCACGCATGCCGGCCCAATCGACTCAATGCACCGGAGTGGAAACACCGGCAAGCTCCGGGCTATCGCCCCGGCGGCAATGACGCTACGGTCGCGCGATGCGAGGAGTGTGAGCGAGATGGCCGAGGTGAGGGCTGTACGAGATGCGCGTCCGGGAGGGCTGAGCCTCGATCGCATCACGTTTGAGCGGGATAAAATGGGAGGCCGCGCCTGTATCCGCGGCATGCGGGTAACGGTAGGGATGATCGTGACGCTGGTTGCCGAAGGCGTCTGCTGGGACGAAATCCTGCGCGACTATCCCTACCTGGAGCGGGAGGATATTCGCCAGGCGCTGGCCTACGCGGCATGGCTGACGCGCGAGGAAGTCATTCCGGCTTAACCCGCCAAGTAGGCCGATAGGCCCGGATTAATGCTGTTCGCGCGGCGGCGGTGGGCGACACGGATCGTCGAGGTCGCGGGTCTGCCAATAAAATCACGATCCGATTGACGTTGCGCGGCGCGCGCCAGCTGCGCCCGATCATGGCGCGGCAAGGCTTCCGGTTAAACTCCCCGAAGCTGACGCTGCTGATGGCGTCGGGAATGGTGGGAGACCTGGGGGCGATCAAGGCGACGGCGGCCGAGCTCGGCTGCGACGAGCGGGTCGCGCGACGCTTATTGCTGGACTGGCGCCACGCCACGATCGAACTGGCAATGTCCGAGGGATACAAAGAGCTCGCCGAAGCGCTCTTGCGCAAGGGATATTGATCGGCTGGGGAGAAGTGTGGCTGTGAAAATCACATCGGTCGAGGCGTATTGGGTGCATATCCCGATCCCGCATGAGCGGCAGCATGTCAGCGATTTCGGCCGCACCTTGTCGTTCGACGGGACCCTCGTGCGCATCGACACCGCCTGCGGCCTGACCGGCTGGGGCGAAGCCAAGGCGCAGGTCGGCGGCATGGCGCAGAACCAGGCGCTGACCTCGATGATCAACGACGAGTTCGCGCCGCTCCTCAAGGGCGAAGATCCGCGCGACATCACCCGCCTGTGGGAAACGCTCTACAACGGCAGCCGCGGCCATTACGCGTTGCGCGAGGGCCGCGTCTTTCCGGTGCTCGGACGGCGCGGCATCACCGTGTCGGCGATCAGCGGCATCGACTGCGCGCTGTGGGACATAGCGGGAAAATCGCTCGGCGTGCCGGTGTGGCGGCTGCTCGGCGGGCGGCGGGCCGAGAAGATGCCGGCCTATGCCTCGGGCGGCTGGGCCGGGCCGGACAAGATCGGCGAGCAGTTATTGGGCTATGTCGCCTCGGGCGGGTTCGGCGCGGTCAAGATGCGGGTCGGCATCATCGACGGCGACCCGCGCCACTCGGCAACCCGCGTGCACGCGGCACGCGAGGCGCTGGGGCCCGAGATCGGTTTGATGTGCGACGCGCATGGCACGATGTCGGTCGCCGAGGCGAAGCGCTTCTGCCGCCTTGTCGAGGATTGCAACCTCGCCTGGTTCGAGGAACCGGTGACGGCCGACGACAAACCGGGCCAGGCCCAGGTGCGCGCCACGACCGACATCCCGATCGCGTCGGGCGAGAGCGAGTTCACCCGGCACGATTTCCGCGACCTCGCGGTGCTGGGCGCGGTCGACATCATGCAGCCCGATCTGGCGATCTGCGGTGGCATCACCGAGGCGATGCGCATCTCGGCGATCGCCAGCGCCTTCAACCTGAAGCTGGCGCCGCATCTGTGGGCCGGCGCGCCGGCCTTCGCCGCCGGGCTGCATGTCGCGGCGGCCTCGCCGGCCGGGTTCATCGTCGAATATTCGCTCGGCGCCAACCCGCTGCTGCACGACCTCGTCGAAGAATCGTTTCCGGTCGAGGACGGCATGATCGCGGTCCCCGACCGTCCCGGCCTCGGCATCACAATGCGCGAGGATTTTCTGGCCAAACACACGGTGCCCCGATGAAGGCTTTATTCCTCGGCAACGTCGCGGCCGATACGCAGGTCGGCATCCGCGACGAGCTGCCGCCCGGCCTCGACACCGTGATCCTGCCCGACCCGCAAGACCTGTTCCGCTCGCCCGAGCTGGCGGCCGATGCCGACATCCTGGTCAGCAATCACTGGGGCGCCGAGTATCCGCCGGCGCCGCGGGTGCGGCTGGTGCAGTCCGTGGCGACCGGCGTCGAGCTGTTCGACCTCGCCGCCCTGCCGCGCGGCGCCGCGGTGTGCAACGCGTTCGGCCACGAGACCGCGATCGCCGAGTACATCATCATGACGTGGCTCGCGCTGCATCATCGCCTCTTTGAGATTGCCGGCGACTTCCGCGAGCATGGCTCGTGGCGCACCAGCTGGGTCGAGAGCGGCGCGCCGCATGGCGAGGTGCGCGGGTCGACGCTCGGCATCGTCGGCTATGGACGGGTTGGGCGCGAGGTGGCGCGCCGGGCCGCGCCGTTCGGCTGCCGTATCCTCGCCGCCAACCGCAGCGCCCGCGAGCCCGAGCCGGGAGTCGAGCGCGTCTTCCCGCTCGGCGAACTCGACCGGATGCTGCCGGAGTGCGACACTGTGGCGTTGTGCACCGCGCTCGGTCCCGAAACGACCGGGCTGATCGATTCGCGCCGCCTCGCCCTGATGAAACCGAGCGCGTTCCTGATCAACATCGCGCGCGGCCAGGTCATCGACGAGGACGCCGTCTACGCCGCGTTGCGCGACGGCACCATCGGTGGCGCCGCGCTCGACGTCTGGTGGCAATACCCGACCCCGGCCGAGCCCCAACGGCGCGGCTCCCGCCACCCGTTCCACGAGCTGCCCAACGTCATCGTGACGCCGCACAATTCCGGATGGACGAGCGGCATGGTACGCCGCCGCTGGGACGAGATCGCCGACAACATCAACCGTTTCGCGCGCGGCGAGCCGCTGATCAATATCGTCACGACGACCTGAGATCTCGCCCCGACAAAAGCGGACCCCCGATAGCCTGTACAAAGCTTCAACCCCAAGATCGTCATGCCCGGACTTGATCCGGGCATCCACGCGCGGCGGAATGTTCCGTCTGACGGCGTGGATGGCCGGGTCAAGCCCGGCCATGACGGATGGAAAGGCGTGAACGACATGAAAACCCTGTTTCTCGGCGGGCTGGCCGCGCGTGTGGCGCCGCGCATCCTCGGAAAGATGACGGAAAAGCTCGATCCGACCCTCCTGGCCGAACTGACCGACATGCAGCGGCTGATCCCGGCATTGGCCGAGGCCGAAATCGTCGTCGGCCACATCTGGCGGTCCGATTTCCCCGAGGCGCCTCGCCTCCGGCTGCTGCAAGCGGCGACGGCCGGCGTCGACATGCTCGACCTGCCGTCATTGCCGCGCGGCATCACGCTGTGCAACGTCTTCGGCCACGAGCCGGCGATCGCCGAGTATGTGCTGATGACGATGCTGGCGCTGACGCACAGGCTTGTCGATACGGTGACGGCGTTTCGCGGCGGGTCGTGGGCGGCGCACCAACCGGCCGGCGGATCTGCGCATGGCGAGGCATTGGGCAAGACCATCGGGATCCTCGGCTACGGACGGATCGGCCGCGAGGTCGCCAAGCGCGCGGTCGGCTTTGGCTGCACGGTCATCGCCGCCAACCGCAGCCCGATCGCCGACAAAGGCGATGCGTCGGAGATTTATCCGCTCGCCGAACTCGACCGCATGCTGCCGCAATGCGATGTGCTGCTGATCGCGGCCGGGCTCGCGCCGGAAACCCAGGGACTGATCGACGCAAGCCGGTTATCGCTGATGAAGCCGACCGCATTGCTGATCAATATCGGCCGCGCCGCGATCGTAGACGAGGAGGCGCTTTATGAGGCGTTGCGCGGCAACAAGCTCGGTGGGGCCGCGCTCGATGTCTGGTGGCGGCATTGGTCGCCGGAGCATCCCGACCGGCGCCCCTCGCGGTTTCCGTTTCACGAGTTGCCGAACGTGCTGATGACGCCGCATTGCTCGGGGTTTACCGACGGTACCGCCGACCGGCGCTGGGGCAACCTCGCGGCCAATCTCGACCGTTTCGTCCGTGGCGAGCCGCTGAATAACGTCGTGATGACGACGTGAAGACCCCCACCCCGACCCTCCCCCGCTTGCGGGGGAGGGGGTCAACCGGGGCGGTGGTACTCCCTCCCCCGCAAGCGGGGGAGGGTCGGGGTGGGGGCTTCTTGAAGGGTGAACAGCATGGCCGACGACACCCCATTTCTCTCGGCAACCCGGCTCCTGGAGCTGTACCGCACCAAGCAGCTCTCGCCGGTCGCGGTGATCGAGGAGACGCTGCGCCGGCTCGAACGCTATGAGGGCGCGCTCAACGCCTTTGTTCTCTATGACCCGGAAAGCGCGCTGGTGGCGGCGCGCGCCTCGGAAGCGCGCTGGCAGCGCAGCGAGCCCATCGGGCTCCTCGACGGCGTTCCGATCGCGCTGAAGGACACGCTCTCGACCCGCGGCTGGCCGCGGCTTGTCGGCTCGCGCACGATCGAGCCGAACCAGATGTGGCTTGAGGATTCGCCCGCCACGGCGCGGCTACGCGACAACGGCTCGCTTTTTTTCGGCAAGACGACGACCCCCGAATTCGGCTGGAAAGCAGTCACCGACTCGCCCTTGACCGGCATCACCCGCAACCCGTGGAACCTGGAGCGCAGCCCCGGCGGCAGCAGCGGCGGCAGCGCCGCCGCGGTGTTGGCCGGCATCTGCCCGCTCGCGGTCGGCACCGATGCCGGCGGCTCGATCCGCATCCCGGCCGCGTTTTGCGGAATTTTCGGGCTGAAGCCGACCTTCGGCCGGGTTGCGGTCTACCCGCCCTCGGCGTTCGGCGATGTCGCCCATGTCGGGCCGATGTCGCGCAACGTCGCCGACGCGGCGCTGATGCTCGACGCGATCAAGGGACCGGATTCGCGCGACTGGTACAGCCTGCCCGATGATGGCATCGCCTATCGCGAGCAGGTGCGCGACGGCTCGCTGCGGGGGAAGCACATCGCGCTGTCGCCGACCCTCGGCTATGCCGAACCAACCTCGGCGGTGCGCGAGGCAATCGAGCGCGCCGCTGCGGTGTTCGAAGGGCTCGGCGCGGTCGTCGAACTCGCCGACCCGTTCCGCGAATCGCCGAAGCCGATCTTCGAGACGCTGGCGCTCGCCGGGTTCTGGGCGTTGCTGCGGGCGCAGCAGCCCGAGGCGGTGGCGCTGATGGACCCGGGCCTCGTCGCCGAGTGCCGCCGCGGCGAGGCTGTCACCCAGGAGCAATATGTCGCCGCGGTCATCAAGCGGGTCGCGCTGGGTGCGGCGCTGCGCCAGTTCTTCGACCGCTACGATTTGCTGCTGTCGCCGACCATGCCGATCCCGGCCGCCTATGCCGATCCGCGCGACGACAACCGGCCCAACCCGAACAATTTCGCGGAATGGATGCCCTACACCTATCCGTTCAACCTGACCAAGAACCCCTCCGCCTCGATCCCGTGCGGCATGGTCGACGATCTGCCGATCGGCTTGCAGGTGACCGGCCCGCTTTACAACGATCTTGCGGTCTTGCAAGCCTGCCGCGCTTATGAGGAAGCGACCGGGCCGGCGTGGCCGATCCCTGCGCTGACCGCCGCGCTGGCGCGAGCCGAGGGTCTGGCCGATGCGGCGGTGAAGGCCAAGATCCGGGGACTTCAATAAAGCTGTCATCTCGGGTTCGCCGCTGCGCGTCGCCCCGGAATGACGGGTGAGTGACGGGCGGGCGCCTTCGCTTTCCCCGCAAGCGGCGCTATGATGCGCGGCATTGACTCAGCACCAAGCGAGGCAGCGATGGCAGGGATGGAGCTTTATACCGCGGGCACCGGCAACGGGCAGCGCGCCGCGATCGCGGTCAACGAGTGCGGCGTGCCCTGCACGATCCACGTGCTCAATCTCGGGCAGGGCGACCAGAAAAAGCCCGATTATGTAAAGATCAACCCGACCGCGCGCATCCCGACGCTGATCGATCCCGACGGGCCGGGCGGCAAACCCCTGACCGTGACCCAGTCCTGGGCGATCATGCTCTATCTGTGCGAGAAGACCGGCAAGTTCATGCCGGCCGACCCGATCGCGCGGGTGCGGTTGTTCCAGTGGTATGCGGAAGGCGCGGCCGATTACGCCTCGGTCAACCAGACGATATTCTTCCTCGGCGCCCGCATGCCGGAGAAGGTGCCCGACTCGGCGGTCAAGTTCTACGAGGACCGCTTTGTCAATTTGTGGCGCTTCGCCGACAATCAGCTCGCCCAGACGCCCTACCTGACCGGCGGTGAAATCACCGCGGCCGATCTGGCGGTCTACCCGATCTATGCCGGGCGCAACGCGCTGCCCGACAATGCCGGACTGAAGAATTTGCAGGCCTGGGGCGAGCGGATCGGCGCACGGCCCGGCGTGCAGAAGGGCATGAAGCTCGAAAACTAGAGCCGCCTCCGGTCCCCGGCTATTCCGGCCGGATATTGTAGACGGCGACGGCCTGGCTGAGGCCCTTGAGGGTAACCTCGCCGATCTCGTCAATCGGCGCGTCGCCGTCGATCGCGCCGGCGATCCGCTTGCTGACGAGGATCTGACCGTCGGCGGCGGCGTCGCATAGCCGCGCCGCCAGGTTGCACACCGTGCCGATCGCGGTGTAGTCGACCCGTTCGGCAAAACCGATCTGGCCCAAGGTCGCGTAACCTTGCGCGATGCCGATGCCGAAACCGATTTCGCGCCCGCGGCGGCGCCAATCGCCTTGCAGCCGCGCCACCGCCTCGCGCATCGCGACCGCCATCGTCACGGCGCGCCGGGCCGGATCGGGACAGGGCAGCGGGTCGTTGAAGAACACCATGATCCCGTCGCCCGAGAAATGGTCGAGCGTGCCCTCCGACCGCGTCACCAGCGGCCCGAGCGCGCCGTGATACTCGCGCAACAGATCGAGCACCTCCTCGGGCTCGGCGGTCTCGGCGAACGCGGTAAAGCCGCGCAAATCGCAGAACACGACGACGATGTCGCGGCGATGGCTTTCGAGGATGCGCTCGTCGCCCGACGACACGATCAATTCGGCGAGCTGCGGCGCGAGGAAACGTTTCAGCGTGCCCATGCGCTCGATTTGACCGAGCTGCACCTGGACGCGCGCCTCGAGATCCTGGTTCCACAGCGCCAGTTCGCCGGCCTGGTCTTCGAGCCGGCGCGCCTGCTCCTGCACCGTGTCGTGCAGCGCCTTGATGCGCAGCATCGCACGCACGCGCGCCATCAGCGCCGCCTGGTCAACCGGCTTGGTCAGGTAATCGTCGGCGCCGGCTTCGAGCCCGGCGACGACATCCTTGGCGTCGGCCCGGGCGGTCACCAGGATGACCGGCAGGAACGCCAGGCTCGCATCGGCCTTGAGCTGCTTGACGGCGGCGATGCCGTCGAGCTTCGGCATCATGATGTCGAGCAGCACGAGGTCGGGCAGCTTGTCGCGGATCGCGGCGAGCGCCGCCTCGCCGTCGCCGGCGCTGATCACCTCGTAGCCCTGGCTTTCAAGGCGCAGCTGCAGGATCTCGACATTGTCGGGAACATCGTCGACGACCAGGATCAAGGGCGGCGTGCGCATCTGGATTTCACCACAGAGACACTGAGGACACGGAGTAGAACCACGTAAGAGACGCAAAGGTCACACAAAGGGCGCGAAGCGCCAATGACCCATAGCGAACTTCGCGATTTCCTTTGCGTCCCTCGCGTTGGATGTTTTGTTGTTTCTCCGTGTCCTCTGTGTCTCTGTGGTGCAATAGGAATCACGGCAGGAACTCGCGGATCTTTGCCAATAGCTGGCGCGGGCTGAACGGCTTGGCGACATAGCCGTCGCAGCCCGCAGCTCGCGTCTTCGCCTCGTCGCCCGACAGCGCGTAGGAGGTCACCGCGATGATCGGCACCTTGGCGAGCGCCGGAATCTTGCGTATCCGCCGTGTCGCCTCGTACCCGTCGATCCCCGGCAGCTGAATATCCATCAAAATGAGATCGGGCAGCTCGCGCTCGGCGGTCGCGACCCCTTCCAAGCCGTCCACCGCCTCGATCAGCTCGTAACCTGCGCTCGCCAGCAGATCGCCGACAATCTGCCGATTGTCCTCGGTGTCCTCGATAACCAGGATGCGCTTTGTCATGCCGCCCCCATTAGTTCCCCGGCCAGCTCCTCTGGCAAATCCCCTGGCAAATCCTCGACGCGGATCGGCAGGACGACCCGGAAAGTGGCGCCGTTGCCAAGCTCGGAATCGACCGAGATCGCGCCGCCATGCATCTCGACCATGCGCTTCGAGATCGCCAGACCCAAGCCGGTGCCGCCTTTCTTGCGCGTGTTCGAGTTGTCGACCTGCTGGAATTCGCCGAAGATCTTGTCGTGGTCTCCGGGCGCGATGCCGGGACCGGTATCGCTGACCGTCAGGACGAAATTGCCGCCCTCGGCGGCGGCGCGGATCGCGACCTCGCCGGCATCGGTGAATTTGACGGCGTTGCCGACCAGGTTCAGCAGCACTTGCGACAGCCGGCGCGCGTCGCCATGCCCGGTCGGCAGCCCCGGCGCGATGTCGGCGGTGAGCTTGAGCCCCTTGGTAGTGGCGAGCCCCTCGGTGGCGCTGACCACCGACTGCACGACATCGGCCAACGCATAGTCTTCGAGCGTCAGCGTCAATTGCCCGGCCTCGATCTTGGCCAAATCGAGCACGTCGTTGATCAGCGCGAGCAGATGCCGGCCGTTGTTCTGCACGCGCTCCAGCACCCCGGCCGCACGCGCCGGCAATTCGCCGTAGATGCCGTCGGCCATCAATTCGCTGTAGCCGAGGATCGCGTTCAGCGGCGTGCGCAATTCGTGGCTCATATTGGCGAGGAATTGCGATTTGTGCTGGCTCGCCTGGAGCAACTGCTCGCTCTTGGCGGCGATCTCACGGAACAGCCGCGCGTTCTGGATCGCCATCACCGACTGGCTGGCGAGCGCCTGCATCAATCGCACGGTCGCCGCCGGGAACTCGCCAACCGCGCGGCGCTGCAATATCGTCACGCCCATGATGCGGTCAGCG
The DNA here is from genome assembly GCA_945861155.1 of Rhizobium sp. Q54. GTDB lineage: Bacteria > Pseudomonadota > Alphaproteobacteria > ATCC43930 > CGMCC-115725 > DATARH01. Next base: position 18,960 of record CAMATN010000029.1, on the reverse strand, counting down.
CCGAGCAGCGGGACGATCAACACCGAGCGGTACCCCGCGGCGAGCGACGAATCGCGCAGCGGGTTGCTTGGCCGCGTTCGCAAATCGGCGATCTGCAACGGCGCGCGATTGGCCACCGCCTCGCCCAGCGCGGTCACGGCTTCCGCGACATTCAGATCGCGCACCTCTTTGACCGTCGCCTCGTCCCAGCCGACCGCCTCGACAAAGCGGAAGGCGCGTTCGGCCCGGCTGTAGCGGAAGATGACCCCGGCATCGGCCTCGGCGAGCGCCATCGAGCGGTTTAGGATCGTCACCAGCACCGAGCGCAGATCGAGCGTCGAGCTGACCGCCTGGCCGACCTCGCCCAGCACCTTCAATTCCTCGACCGAGCGCGCCAGCTCGTCGGTGCGCTCGCGCAATTCGCCGAGCAGCCGCGCATTCTCGATCGCGATCACCGCCTGGTCGGCGAAGGTGGCGACCAGCTCGATTTCCCGTTCGGTGAACGGTTCGACACGCCGGCGGGCCAGTCCGATGACCCCGACCGGCACGCCCTCGCGCAATAGCGGCACGCCGAGCATCGTGTGCACGCCGCCGACCCGTGCGTCGTCCTTGGCCTCGTAGAGTGGGTCGGTCCAGGCGTCGGGGATATGGACGGTGCGGGCTTCGAGAGCGGCGCGGCCGACCAGGGTGCCGGCGCCCGGCCGGATGCGTATCTCGCGCTCGATGCGCTCGTATTCGAGGGCCAGCGAGTCCCCGGCCGCCCAGCGATATTCCCCGTCGATATTGCGGTAGATCACCGCCTGGTCCGCCCGGCACAGCCGGATCGCGGTCGACACCACGGTCTGCAATACCGGACCCAGATCGAACACCGAGCCGCTGATCACCTTCAGCACATCGCTGGTCGCGGTCTGGTATTCGAGCGATTCCTGCAAATCGCGGGTGCGCTCGCGCGTCTCGGTGAGCAATCGCGCATTCTCGATCGCGATTACCGCCTGCGCGGCGAAATTTTCGAGCAGCGCGGTTTCCTTGTCGGAGAATTGCCGGACTTCCCGGCGAGCAGACGCAATCATCCCGAGAAGCGCGGCGTCTTTGCGCAGCGGCACGAACAGCACCGTGCGGATGCCTTCCCGCGCGGCCGCACTGCGGAAGACCGGATCGTCGATCTGCGCCGCATCGGCGATTTGGACGAAACGGGCACCCTCGATCAGTGGCCGGCTGGCCGGCGAGTCGGCAGCCCGATATCCCTGCCGTAAAAGAGCAGCGAATTCCTGCGAAAACCCGTGCGTCGCAACCGCGCGGCAATTCTCGCCGTCATAGAGTTCCAAGCTACCGTACGCGACGCCACAAAGGTTATGTGCCTTTTCGAGCATCGCATCGAACACCGGCGCGAGGTCGCCGGGCGACGAATTGATGACCTGCAACACCTCGGCGGTCGCGGTCTGCTGGTCGAGCGCCTCACGCGTCTCGGTGATCAGCCGCGCGTTCTCCATCGCGATCACCGCCTGCGCCGCGAAATTCTGCAACAGCGCGATCTGCTTGTCGGAGAACGGCCGTACTTCCTGACGGTAGATGTTGATGAAGCCAAGCACGGCTTCATCCTTGAGGAGCGGCACGTTTAGCGAGGTGCGGGCACCGCCGAGATCGGCCAGGGCACGCCGATTGGGCTCGCCGGCCCGGTAGGCGTCTTCCTCCGTGAGATCGGCAATATGGACGACCCGTTCGCCTTCGAGAAGCCGCGCCGGCGCCGTCCCAGGGCCATAGATCGGCGGGTTCTGGCTTCTGAATTCGGCAAAGGCCGTCGGCACCCCCCGCGTGGCGGCGGTGTGGAAGCGCTCGCCATCATGGGTCGCCAGGGTTCCAAAGGAGGCCTGGCACAGGCGCATCGCTCGATCGAGCATCGCATCGAACACCGGCACGAGGTCACCCGGCGAGGCATTTATGACCTGCAACACCTCGGCGGTCGCGGTCTGCTGGTCGAGCGCCTCGCGGGTCTCGTTGATCAGCCGCGCGTTTTCCATCGCGATGACCGCCTGCGCCGCGAAGTTCTGCAACAGCGCGATCTGCTTGTCTGTGAACGGACGCACTTCGGTGTGGTAAATCGTCAGGGCGCCGAGGAGGGCGTCGTCCTTGCGCAGCGCTACCCACACCGCCGTGCGCGCACCAGCCTGTTCGATGACAACCTGTTCTCTGGGGTTGCCCGATCGGTAACCATCGCCCGCCGTGATGTCCTCTATATGCACGACGGCTTCACCGAGGGTAAGGCGGTCGAGCGGCATTCCGGGCAGGGGCCGGCGATGGCGGGCAAGCGGAAGGTACGTTTCGGGCACGCCATGCGCCGCAAGCAGAGGAAAACCTTCCCCGTTGAAACCGGAGAGGATGCCGAACGCCGCGCCACAGAGACGCATCGCCTTTTCGAGCATCGCGTCGAACACCGGGGCGAGATCGCCGGGCGAGGAATTGATGACCTGCAACACCTCGGCCGTCGCGGTCTGCTGGTCGAGCGCCTCGCGGGTCTCGGTGATCAGCCGCGCGTTCTCCATCGCGATCACCGCCTGCGCCGCGAAATTCTGCAACAGCGCGATCTGCTTGTCGGTAAAGGGGCGGACTTCTTGGCGATAAACGTGCAGGGTGCCAAGGAGGGTCTGGTCCTTGCGCAACGCGACACCGAGCAAGGTGCGAAAGCCGCCGATCTCCACCATTGCCCGACGACCGGGGTCGCCCCGTCGGTACCCCTCGTCATCCGCGATATCGAGGATTTGGACGACCTCTTCACCCCGTACGATCCGCTCATTCGTCGTACCCGGGGTGGCTGAAACGGGCCCTAACCGGCGAACCCGCTCGTCGAAGCGCGGATGGCCGCGGGCCGCGGCCAAGTGGAAGAGTTCACCGTCATAGGTACGCAGCATCCCAAAAGCGGCCCCGCACAGGCGCATCGCCTTGTCGAGCATCGCGTCGAATACCGGGGCGAGCTCGCCGGGCGAGGAATTGATCACCTGCAACACCTCGGCGGTCGCGGTCTGCTGGTCGAGCGCCTCTCGCGTCTCGGTGATCAGCCGCGCATTCTCGATCGCGATCACCGCCTGCGCCGCGAAATTCTGCACGAGCGCGATCTGCTTGTCGGTGAAAGGCCGCATTTCTTGGCGGTAAATCATCAAGGCGCCGAGGACCGCGTTTTCCTTGGCGAGAGCGACGGTCAGGCCGCTGCGGGCGCCTCCGAGATCGACCAGCGCGCGACGGGCCGGTTCACCGGCCCGATAGACCTCATCAGCCATCAAGTCGGCAACGCTGATGACGCGCTCGCCCGCCAGCACGCGGGCCATCGTGCTGCCGGGCCCGGGTTGCGGGTTGCTCTTCCGGTATTCAGCGAAATCCGGCGGTAGGCCCAGCGTCGCCATCGTGCGGAAGCGCTCTCCGTCATAGATGCCGAGATAGCCGAAGGAGGCTTCGCACAGCCGCATCGCCTTATCGAGCACCGCGTCGAACACCGGGGCGAGGTCGCCGGGCGAGGAGTTGATGACCTGCAATACCTCGGCGGTGGCGGTCTGCTGGTCGAGCGCTTCGCGCGTTTCGGTGATCAGCCGCGCGTTCTCGATCGCGATCACCGCCTGCGCCGCGAAATTCTGCACCAGCTCGATCTGCTTGTCGGTGAAAGGCCGAACCTCGTATCGAGCCAAGCTAAACGTGCCAAGCACGTTGTTATCCTTGCTGAGCGGTACAGCAAGCCCCGTGCGGAGGCCCCCAAGATCGACGGTCGCGCGCCGCAGAGGGGCCCCCGACCGGTAGGCCTCGTCATCCTTCAGATCGAGAATATGTAGATAGGGCTCGCCTTCCAGCACGCGGGTATTGGCTTCAGCGGGTAGCGGCTGATCCATATGCGTCAGATACTGTGCCAAGTCGTCGGAGAGGCCGCGCTCCGCGGCGAGGGCAAATTCGCCGTCGTAGTAGCGTAACAGGTAGCCGGCGGGGGCTTCGCACAGCCGCATCGCCTTTTCAAGCATCGCGTCGAATACCGGGGCGAGATCGCCGGGCGAGGAATTGATGACCTGCAATACCTCCGAGGTCGCGGTCTGCTGGTCGAGGGATTCGGAGAGTTCGGCGGTGCGCGCCTCGACCTTGCCTTCGAGTTCGGCATAGGATTTCTGCAAATCCGCCGCCATGTCGTTGAACTGCCCGGCGAGGGCTTCGAGTTCGTCGCCGGTGCGGATGTCGATGCGGCGGTCGAGTTCGCCCCGGCCGATCCGCTCGGCCCCGGCGGCGATGGCGCGAATCGGCCCGGTCATGCGGCGCGCCAGCACCAGCGCGACCAGGGTCGCCGCGACCAGCCCAAAGACCAGCAGCAGCGCGGTGCGCCACGCGGCGCCGTAGAGCGGCGCGAACGCCTCGCGCAGCGGCACCTCGACAAACACCCGCCAGCCGAGCGGGGCGATCGCGGCATGCGCGGTCAGCACCGATTGACCGGCGAGGTTTGTCGCCACCGTTACGCCTTGCGCCCGCTCGCGCGCACCGGAGGGAGCGGCCAGCGCCCCCGCAACCTGCGGCAGGCCCGAGAGAACGGTGTCGCGCAGCACCAGGCTGATGTCGGGGTGCGCGATCAGCCGACCGCTCCCGTCAATGACATAGGCATAGCCGCTCTGCCCGATGCGCAGCGCGGTGACGACGTCCCAGATCAGCTTGAGGTTGATCTCGGCGACCGTCACCCCGGCATTCCGGCCGTCGCGGGCGATGCCGAGGGTCAAATATGGCTCGGACTCCTTGCGGAAATAAACCGGGCTGAACCAGACCCGCTGCGCCTTTGCCTGCCGGAAGGCGGAGTTTTGCGACAGATCCGCCGCGCTGCCGATCACGTCCATCGATAGCCGCGAGACCCTCAGCTGCTCGAGGCCCTGGCGATCGAGCTGCGACAATTCGGTGATCGCCGGCACCTGGCGCAGCAGGCGGAAATAATCCTGGCGGCGCTGGTCGAGCGGCCCCGCCGCCCATTGCGCATGTGTGGTCCAGCCGATCTGGCGCTCGATCTCCTCGACAAATTCCTGGATGCGCTGGGCCGCCGCCTCGGCTTTTTCCTGCTGTATCCGGACCAGTCCGGCCTTGCTCTCCTGGTAGGTAAACCAGAAATCGACGCCGCTGGTGATCAGCAAAGCGGAGGCGACCAGCGCGACGAACACCAGCGCGTATTTGCGGAACAGCCGACCCCTCGGAATTGCGTCGGCAACGGGCGCCGGTCGGTCTGCCGGGGCCGGCTCCGTCACCTCAGGCCGCAATGCGCCCTCGGCAATGCTCATTCCGAAGACACCTCATCATGCGGGACAATCCCCGCCGTCACGGGTTGGAGAAGGCCGATGCAACCCGAGCGAGACGTGCTCTAGCCCTTCGCGACGGGATGCCCGGCGAGGTGTTCGAGTACCCGCACCAGCCCTGAATGGTCCCAGCCCTTGCCGCCGAGCGCCGCGGCGGCATTGAACAATTCCTGCGTCGTCGCGGTGTTCGGCAATGAGAGGTTGAGCGCCCGGGCGCCCGACAGAGCGAGGCTCAGATCCTTCTGGTGCAATTCGATGCGGAAGCCCGGGTCGAAGGTGCGCTTGATCATGCGCTCGCCGTGGACTTCCAGGATGCGCGAGGCGGCGAACCCGCCCATCAGCGCCTCCCGCACCTTGGCCGGATCGGCGCCGGCCTTCGACGCGAACAGCAGCGCCTCGGCGACCGCCTCGATCGTCAGCGCGACGATGATCTGGTTGGCGACCTTGGTGGTCTGGCCGGCGCCGACCTCGCCGACCAGCGTGATGTTCTTGCCCATCAGCTCGAACAGCGGCCTGACCCGCTCGAAGGCGCTCTGCGAGCCGCCGACCATGATCGTCAGGCTCGCCGCCTTGGCGCCGACCTCGCCCCCCGAGACCGGCGCGTCGACATAGTCGCAGCCCTTTTGCGCGATTTCGGCGGCGAACGACTTGGTTTCGATCGGCGAGATCGAACTCATATCGACGACCGTCTTGCCGGCCGACAAGCCGGCGGCAATGCCGTCGGGGCCGAACAGCACCGCCTGCACATCGGGCGTGTCGGGGACCATGATGACGATCAATTCGGCGCGCTCGGCGACGGCCTTCAGCGTATCCAATACCGTCGCGGCCTCGCGGATCTCCGGCGGCACGGTGCGCTTGCCGTAAACGAACAGCTGATGCCCGCCCTTGATCAGATTGTGGGCCATCGGCCGCCCCATTATCCCGAGGCCGACAAAACCGATCTGCATGAGTGAACTCCGAATGCGGTGGCTGGACGATCACGCACAGTGCAACAGGTCGCGCGCCAGACCAAGCGATTGGAGATGTCCACCGCAAACGGCGAGCGCTATTGGCCGAGGGCCGGATTGGTCGCCCGATTCGCGCTATGATCGGCCGCGGACGAACCCGGCCAGCGCTTCGACAAGCCCGGCGAGGTCAGTTTGCAGCGGGTCGAAACCGGGCAGTTTCTCGAGGGTTTTCTGGTCCATGTAGAGCGCGCGGTCGACTTCGATCTGCAGACTGTGGCGCTGCTCGCTCGGACGGCCCTGCCGGCGCACGATCTCGACCCCCTTATAGCCTTCGTTGACCCGCACGTCGTAGCCGAGGCCGCGCAGAAACCGGGCGACGAAATCGGTGAAATCGGGCGCGCAGGTCGTGCCGTCGCGATCGCCAAGCACGAAATCGCCGTGCTCGCCCTGGCGCTTCTCGCGCCGGTTGCCATAGGACGGCATCGAATGACAGTTGAGGTGCCAGACCGTGCCGAACTCGCGATGCAGCCGGTCGCAAGCGTCGTCAAGCACGCGGTGATAGGGGTCGTGATAGCGCTCGATGCGGGCAAGGACGTCGTCGGGATCGAGCTTCCGGTCGTAGATAGGCACGCCGGGCTGGGCGTGGCGGCGCACCAGGCCGACCCGGGTGACCGGCCGCGGCACGAAGACGGGCGGCAAGTCCCCTGCCAGCAATGCCGGGTCGAGATCGTCGGCCGCGCGGTTGACATCGATATAGCTGCGCGGGAACAGCGCCCCGATCAGCGTCGCGCCATGCGCCGGGGCGGTCGCGTAGAGCTCGTCGACATAGGCATCCTCGGCCCGCCGCAACACCGGCAACGGGCAGCAATAGGCGAAATCCTCGGGATAAAACGCGCCGCTATGCGGTGAATCGAGAACCAGCGGAACGGCCGCCTGATGCGGGTCCCGGCGCCACAGCACACCCGGTATTTCCAAACCCGTCGCGTTGCTCCGCATGCTGCTTCGCCCGCCACCCATCCGCACCCGGCGCTCCGCCGCGCGGCGGACAGATCAGCGCCGATGTCTGGCCGCGGATTTTGTCATCGCATGGGAAGCGCGCGGAAGGAAGAGACAACGGCGCCGCGAGCCGGAGGCCGCCTATTGGTGAGCGACCCTCACCACACGACCCAGGCCGAGGAATTTGGTCGGGTCCTGCGGCTCGCCGTTGACCAGAATCTCGTAATGCACGTGCGGGCCGGTTGTGCGGCCGGTGCTGCCGAGAAACCCGATTTGTGCGTTGTCGCCGAGGCGCTGGCCGAACGACACGGTGGCGCGGTGCAGATGGGCGTAGCGCGTCGACATGCCGTTGCCGTGATCGATTTCGACGACCTTGCCGTAATCGGCGCGATATCCGGAATAGGTCACGACCCCCGGCGCGGTAGCGTAGACCGGCGACATATAGGGCGCGAGCAGATCGATCCCGGTATGGTACGAGGACCGGCCGTTCATCGGGTCTCCGCGCACGCCGAACGAGCTGCCGACCTCATAACTTTGCAGCGGCGCCGCGACGGGCAGCACCTTGACCAAGCGGCTGAGCGCGGCGAGCTTTTCAGGACTCATCGTCGGCTCGGAGTGCGTGCCCCGCGGGGCAGGAATGAACGGGCCGCCCTGGCCGGTGCGAACCCCGTATTGCGCGAAGAGATGCGCGACATCGACCCCGGCCGATGCCAGCACCCGCTCGACCTGCGCGAGCCCGCGAGCGCCGCCGGCGACCGCGACCGGCGGCGTTGCTCGCGCCGGCTCGACAACGGCTTGCATCGCCGCCGGCGCGGGGGTCGCGTACGCAACGGGTGGCTGCGCAACGACCGGCTGGGCAATGACGGGCTGGGCGACAGCGGCCTGCATTTGCGTCGCAGGGTCCGCGGCAGGCGCCGCAGCGACGGGCGCAGCCGGAGTCGGCGTTGCCTGAGCCGGCGTACCGGGAGCGGGATGCGCTTCGGCGACCGGGCGCGGGGTCTGGCGCGTCTGCAATAACGACAGCTTTTGCTCGAGGTCGCCGATTCGAGCGCGCAACTGGTCGCGCTCGCCGACGGCCCGGTCGCGGTCGGCGCTCAGCTGATGGACCTTCTTCTGCCACTGATCGGCGCCGGCCTGGGCCTGAAGCTGGCGGTTCTGCCCTTCGGCCAAATCGTTCTCGGCCTTGCTGAGCCGCGCCATCAGCGTGACCCGCTGCGCCTCGGTCAGCCGCAATTCGCGCTGGGCCTGATCGAGCGTGTACGACAATTGCGAAATCCGGTCGGTCTTCGATGTGGCCGTCTGCTCGGACACGGTGATCTGTCGCTTTGCTTCGTCGCTCAGCGTGGCGATCCGGCCCTGCGCCGAGCCAAGCGCCTGGTTGGCGGCACCGAATTGATCGCGCAGCCGCGCCAGCGCGTCCTGCAGATCGGCATTGGCGCGTTCGCTGCGCTTCAGCGCGGCCTGTTCCGCCGTGGCGAGCCGCTCGTAATGGACATAACCGACGCCGAGACTGACCGAGGCGACGATCCCGGCGGCGGTGGCCGCACCAAGCGCAACCGATGTGCGGTTCCGCATAACGGCTCCGGCCCGGCTGCGCGCGCGCGCCCATGCCGCCGGGCTTTCTGGCAAGCCCACACTTCCCCCGCGTAGCTGGTCGCTCATCCCCGTGCCCCCCGTGCCTCGGGCGCTTACAGTCGGCGCAGCGCGTCGACCAGGCCAAAGCAAGTTTGGGTTGGAGCCGCCGCCGCGTGCGCTTGAAGCAGACGAACCTCGGTACGCTTCCCGAGACCGCCAGCCTCCCCACCCGCATGAACGGCGTGCGGCAACCCCCCAACGCCCGGTGGAGCCTAGCGCCTCATTATCGGTCGTGCAACAGCAAATCCCCCATTCCGCGATATCCAGCCTCTGTATAGCCGCGAAAGCGCCAGGGCGCCAACCGCGCCAGCCAGTCAAACGACAATCTTGAAATCAACATAGAAGCCGCGCGGCGACGCGGCGATTTCTGCAATCCGCGGAGCATCTTTAATATATTCAGGCTGTACTGGCATAGCTGCAACACTGGCAGAGGCAGACTGCCGAATACCAGCGACGCGGCGGAATGTAAGCGGCAATTAAGCAACATCCAGTGTTGCACATTGGCAACGCCCTACTTGGCGCGCCGGCAAAAGCCGGGTTCAGGCCGGGACCGGCAGTTCGGGATGGGCCTCCTTCGGGGGAGCGCCAGGGGCATCGCCCGCGGGATCGCCGGGGGCGAATTGGGTGCGGTAGTAGTCGGCGAAAATCCCGCCGCGCCGCAGCAGCTCCGCGTAGCCGCCCTGTTCGGCGATGGCGCCGTCGCGGAGCACGAGAATGCAGTCGCACCGGCGCACCGTCGACAGCCGATGCGCGATGATAAAGGTCGTGCGCCCTTCCATCAGCGTTTCGATCGCCTGCATGACGAGCGCCTCGGTTTCGACATCGAGGGCCGAGGTCGGCTCGTCGAGGATCAGGATCGGCGCGTCCCGCAGCAAGGCGCGGGCAATCGTGATGCGCTGCTTCTCGCCTTCCGACAGCGTGACCCCGGCCTCGCCCAGCTGGGTTTCGTAACCCTCCGGCATGCGGGCTATCGTGTCGTGGATGCGCGCCAGACGCGCGGCGTTCTCGATCGACGCATGATCGGCGCCGGGCCGGCCGTAGGCGATGTTGTCCGCAACCGAGAGCGGGAAGATCAGCGGCGGCTGCAGCACCATCGCGATCTGGCTGCGCAGCGACAGCAGATCGTATTCGCGGATATCGACGCCGCCGATCGTGACGCTGCCCTCGGTCGGATCGAAAAACCGCGGCAACAGCCCGAGCAAGGTCGATTTACCCGCGCCGGTCGGCCCGACGATCGCGACTTTGGAACCCGCCGCGACCGAGACGTCGACAGCGTTCAGGACCGGCGTCCCCGGCCGGTAGCGGAAGCTGGCATTGTGCCACGCCACGTCGCCCCGCGCTCCTTCCGGGGGAAACTGCCGGTTGCCGCTCTTCAGGTCCGGCTCGGTCTCCAAGACCTCGAACACCCGGGCGGCGCCGACCCGCGCCGCCGCGATCAGGCCCCAGCTCTGGGTGATCTGGTTGATCGGCTGGTAAAGCTGGGCGAGGTAGGCGATGAACACGATCAGCTGCCCGAGCGAGAGCTGGCCCGACAGGACCGAGCGCGCCCCGGCATAGACGACAAGCGCCGTGCCGAGCGCGATAATCACGTTGACCCCGCCTGAATAGAGCGTCTGCCAATTGTAAAGGCGCAACGTGGCGCCCAGGCTCTCGCGGCTGGCGCCCATGAAGCGGCGATGCTCTTCCTCTTCCTTGGTAAAGGCCTGCACCACCTTGATCGCGGCCATGCCCCATTGGACGAGCGAATAGACCCGGCTGTCGAGGTCGCGCACCTCGGTCGCGACATCGACGATCTTGCGGTTGAACAGGGCGATCAGCACGAACAGCACCGGCACGATCGCCAGCGACCACAGGGTCAGCGTCGGGTCCATCGGGAACAGCACGATCAGCATGCCGCCCAACAGGATGATCGCCGACAGGATCGGCAGCACGCCGTTCATGATCATCGTCTGGACGGCGAAGCTGTCCGCGGTGATGCGGTAGAGCAAATCGCCGACCCGTTGGCGGCTGTGATAGGCGAGCGACAGCAGCTGCAGATGCGCGTAGAGGTCGCCGCGCAAATCGTTGACCATGTGCTGGCCGACGCGGATCGTGGTGTAATTATGCCACAGCGTTAGCGCGCCGGCACCGAGATGAACGACGACGAGAAGGAGGCAGGCGAGCAGCAGCAACGGCTCCTTGGGCAAGGACAGCAACGCAACGACGGGTCCGTCGCTCGCCGGAATCTTGCTGCCGAGCACATAGTCGATGACGATCTGCAGCGGCCATGGTTTCAACAGCTCGAACGCCGCGACCAGAAAGACCTGCGCCAGGGCAAGGGCGACCTGTCCGCGATGGGCTTTCAGGTAGGGCAGGAACTTGGCGATCATCGGGCTCTTCCGGCAAAAGCTTGGCGGGATGGCGCCCGTTCGCCCCTTAATTAATGCGCGCGTTGCCGGCCAACCCGGTCGGCGGCAACGCGCCGGCGCCGATTGGCTCGGCCGGCATCAAGCGGGCCTGGCGTGCTACCGCCTCGATGATCCGATGCATGATCCGGCCAAACGTCACGAGCCGCCATCCGATCACGCCTAGGTTAACGAGCGCGATCGCCAAAACGACCAAAGCGGCGAGGGGCGCACCGAGAATAAGGCTGCCCGCCGCCAGCCCGGCATAAAAGCGCAGCAGCACGCGCGCGAGGCTCGATACGCGCATCGCGCAGCGCACCCGCAACAGCCGCCTCGCTCCGCCGTGATTCTCGGCGCACACCGTGACCAGCGCACGGCTCCACAGACCACGCGCGATTTTCAAATCCCATTTGCTCCAGCCGGTATCGGCCACGACGAAATATTTCTGCGGCAGCAGGAAATCCATCAGACCGCCGATCAGCGCCTCCTTCTCGGCCGAGTTCTCGTCCCAGTAGCGCAGCGTGAAGGCGCGCTCCAGCCAGGCGATCCGGGCGCGCTGCTCGACCGGGGTGAGCCGCAAATGCTCGTGCGTCTGCATCGTCTTGACGCGCCATTTGAGGCGCTCCCAGCCGCGCAACAGCGGACCAAGATAAATCAACAGGGCGACCAGCCCTCGCGCCTTCAGCCCGGTAAAGCGCGGATCGATCGGCGCCTTGAGCGCCCCGTTGACGCACATCGCCCAGGTCGTCAGCAATGGCACCGCGAGCAGCCACATCCAGCCCCCGGCGACGATCCCGGCGAGCGCCAGCACCAGCGACGCGACGCTCCACTCGAAGGTCAGCGGCAAGAGGGCCGTCAATGACGAGGGCGGCTCGTACATGGTCTGGAACAGGCCGCGCCCGAAAATGCCGGAATAGATCACCGGCTTTCTCGACAACAACAGCGCCGCCGACAGATCGCCATAGATCCGCCCGAGCCATTTGGCCTGGCCGAGCAGGTTGAAGCGGAACGGGTGCTTGGCGTAGACGAGCGCCTCGGCCTTGCCGTAGCCGCGCTGCTGGTTGATGTAGGCGCGCACCGTATTGCGGCGGAAATGCCAGACCACCGCGGCCGCGCTGAAGCCGATCGTGTGCCCGGCATCCTGGAAGCGCCAGCAGATGTCGACATCGTCGCCGGCGGCGCGGTAGGTCGGGTCGAAACCGCCCAATGCCATCAGCACATCGCGGCGGAACGCCATGTTGCAGCCGGCGATGTGCTCGGCGACCTCGTCGCTGATCAACACGTGAGTCGGGCCGCCCGGCGACACCGCGACCGCGGCCGGCACGAGACTGTCTTCGGGCGGCGGGAAATTGGGGCCGCCGCAGGCCGCCAGATTGCCGGCCTCCATCTTGCCGACCAGATAGGTCAGCCAATCCGGGTCGGCGACGCAATCGCTGTCGGTATAGGCGACGATCTCGCCGGTCGCGGCCTCGGCGCCGACATTGCGCGCGACGGAGAGCCCCTTGTTGGGCTGGCTGATGATGCGGCAGAACGGGAAACGCTCGGAGATTTCGAGGGTGCGGTCGGTCGAGCCGTCATTGACGACGACGACCTCGTAGTCGGGATAATCGAGGGCTTCGAGCGAGGCGAGGCAGGCTTCCATCGTGCGCTCGGCATTGTACGCGCAGACCACCACCGAAACGCGCGGATAGCGTGGCAAGGCCGGCGGCAGCGGCCCCTTGTATCGTCCTGCCACCTCGTGAAAGGCGGGCTTGGGCCGGCGCTCGCGATCGACCAGGCCAAATGCCCAATCCTCGATCAGATGGCCGCCGGTGAACCATTCGTCGGTCCAGGCGAAGACAAAGGTGCCGGCCACCCCGGCGGCGAACGCGGCGCGCACCTGCCAGGCGAGGATCTGCGACTGCTCGGCGTCGCCGTTGCGCATCGAATCGACGCCGAACTCGGTCAGCACCAGCGGCTTGTCGACCGCCAGATTGTGCAGCCGGGCGATATATCGGCGGAACGCCGTCTCGTCGTGCAGATAGACGTTGAAACACAGGAAATCGGTGAAATCGATCGTCAGATATTCGGTCGACGGGAAGTTGGCGTAGCTGACCAGCGCCCCCGGGTGCTCGGCCCGCACCAACCCGACGAGCTCCCTGAGGAATCCGCGCACCGCATCGGCGCCGTGCCAGCGGATCATGTCGGGCGGGATCTCGTTGCCGACGAGATAGGCAAAGACCGCGGGGTGGCGCGCGCAAGCCCGCACCCCGGCGCTGACCGCGGCGCGGATCTCGTTCTTGATCGCCGCGCTGTCGAGAAACGCGACATGCTGCGCCCACGGCAGCCCGACCAGGACCTTGAGCCCGGATTCGCCCGCCAGATCGAGGAGCGACACCGGCGGCACGGTGAAGACGCGGACCGTGTTGACCCCGGCGGCGCGCATCAGCGCGAAATCGCGCTCGACCACCGCGCGCTCGGGGAATTGCCTGCCGTCCGGGCCGCTGGCGAACGGGCCATAGGTGACGCCCTTGACGAAATGCTTCGCGTCGCCGGCGAAAAAGAATTTGCCGTGGACCCGGATCGGGCCGACGATTCCGGCCGCCGGGCCTACCGCCAGCGCGTCGAGCCCAGGCTGTTCAAGCCCCGGCATCTCCAGCGCGACGGCTCCGCTGTCGACCGTGGTCATCCCGGCAGCTCCCGTTTCACCCGGCTTCGGCTGGATATCCGGCTCGGCGACCGGTCGAGGGTTGGCGTTGCGTCGCGCCGCGAGGGAAATTATCGTCATTTCAGATCCAAAACCAAGCAATCGGCAGACCAGGGAGGCGAGCGGCGCTATTCGGGGTCGGCAGGGCGTGTGCCTCCGGGCCGGGTTTCCCAGGCGAGCGCGGTGCGGATGATCGTGTCGAGATCGGAGTGGCGCGGCCGCCAGCCGAGCCGAGCGAAGGCGAGCGCCGGGTCGGCGACCAGTTCCGGCGGGTCGCCCGGGCGCCGCGGCGCCTCGCGCCGCGGCACCTTGCGGCCGGCGATCCGCTCGACCGCGGCAATCACCTCGCGCACCGAACAGCCCTGGCCGGTTCCCAGATTGAGCGCCAGGCTGTCGCCGCCCGCGGCGAGGTGGCCGAGCGCAGCGACATGGGCGCTCGCCAGATCGCTGACATGGATGTAGTCGCGAATGGCGGTGCCGTCGCGGGTCGCATAGTCGGCGCCGAAAATCTGCAGCGGATCGGCACGGCCGAGCGCGGCGCGCAGCACCAGCGGGATCAAATGGGTTTCCGGCTCGTGGTCCTCGCCGATTTCGCCGTCGGGATCGGCGCCGGCGGCATTGAAGTAGCGCAGCGCCGCGTAGCGTATGCCGTAGGCCGCGCCGTACCAGTGCAGCGCCCGCTCGATCGCCAGCTTGGTGTCGCCATAGGGGTTGAGCGGCGCCGTCGCGGTCGTCTCGGAAATCGGCAGCCTGTCGGGGACGCCGTAAACCGCGCAGGTCGAGGAAAAGACGATGGTCGCGACGCCGGCCACGCGCATCGCCCCGAGCAATGCCAGCGTCCCGCCCACGTTGTTGTTATAATAGGTCGCAGGATCGGATACCGACTCGCCGACATAGGCCAAAGCCGCGAAATGCATGATGGCGCCGATCCGGTGCGCGCGCATCGTGGCGCTGAGCCGGGCACCATCGTGCAGGTCGCCCTCGACCAGCGGTCCCCAGCGCGCCGCCTCGGCGTGCCCGCGCGAGAGGTTGTCGTAAACGACCGGTTGATAGCCGGCTTCGGCCAACGCCTTGCATGCGTGACTGCCGACATAGCCGGCACCGCCGGTGACGAGGATCGATTGCGACATCAGGTGACTACCGGCTAGGATTGGCTCAGGCGCTGCGACAACGCGGGATCCGGCATTCCTCTTCCACGCCCAGGCAGCTGATGGGCGCTGATGGGCGGCTGCGTCAGCACGCCGCGCCTCAGAATATCGGAATAACCGCGAAGACCGCTCGTTCTGGGCTGCATTGACTGCTGCTACAACAGGAGACCGCGCCCCATGCGCATCGCGATGATCGGCACAGGCTATGTCGGCCTGGTCTCGGGCGCCTGCTTTTCCGAATTCGGCGTGTCGGTGACCTGCGTCGACAAGGACGCCGGCAAGATCGAGCGGCTGAAGCGCGGTGAGATCCCGATCTTCGAGCCCGGCCTCGAGCAGCTGGTGGCGACCAACGCGGCGGCCGGGCGGCTGAGCTTCACGACCGACCTCCGGGACGCGGTCACGGGGGCCGATGCGGTGTTTATCGCGGTCGGAACGCCGTCACGTCGCGGCGACGGCCATGCCGATCTGAGCTATGTCTTCGCCGCCGCGGAAGAAATCGCCGATGCGCTGGCCGAAGGATCGCCAACCCAGGGCGGCGGCGAGCGCACCGTCATCGTCACCAAATCGACCGTGCCGGTCGGCACCGGCCGCCGGGTCGAGCGCATCCTGCGCAATAAATTGCCGCACGGCCGCGTCGATGTCGCCTCGAACCCGGAATTCTTGCGCGAGGGATCGGCGATCCAGGATTTCATGCGGCCCGACCGGGTCGTCATCGGCACCGAGAGCGAGCATGCCCGGGGCGTCCTGGGCACGCTGTACCGGCCGCTCTATCTGCTCGAAACCCCTGTCGTTTTCACCACCCTGGAAAGCGCCGAGCTGATCAAATACGCGGCCAATGCGTTTCTCGCGACCAAGATCACGTTCATCAACGAGATCGCCGATCTGTGCGAGGCGGTCGGCGCCGATGTCCAGGACATCGCCCGCGGCATCGGCCTCGACGGGCGCATCGGCCGCAAATTCCTGCATGCCGGCCCGGGCTTTGGCGGATCGTGCTTTCCGAAGGACTGCCAGGCGCTGGTGCGGACCGCAGAGATCGCCAAGACGCCGCTGTCGATCGTCGACACCGTGCTTCGGGTCAACGACGCGCGCAAGCGTCGCATGGCCGACCGGATCGCGGCGGCGTGCGGCGGCGACCTTGCCGGCAAGACGCTGGCAGTGCTCGGGCTGACCTTCAAGCCCAATACCGACGACATGCGCGACAGCCCGAGCCTGTCGATCCTGCCGGCGTTGCGCGAAGCCGGGGCGACAATCCGCGCCTTCGACCCCGAAGGGATGGAGGAGGCCAGGAAGCTGATGCCGGACCTCACCTATTGCGACGACGCCTACGGGGCGATGCAAGGGGCCGACGCGCTGGTGCTGATCACCGAGTGGAACGCGTTCCGCGCGCTCGATCTCCACCGGGTCAAGGGGCTCTTGCGCAAGCCGGTCGTGATCGATCTGCGCAACATCTACAAGCCGGACGAAATGATCGCGGCCGGCCTGACCTATCACAGCATCGGCCGGCCCATCGGCCAGCGAGCCGTCGAGGCGGCGACGCAAAAGCCGCCCGGCTTGCGGGCAATCGGCTGAAGCAGCCGAATAACACCTTAGTCGGCTCACGGGACCACCCGGCGCGATCGACCTCCGCCGGATAACCTCCAAGGACCCTATCAATGCGTACTGTCATGAAACGGGTACTCGTCACCGGCGGCGCCGGGTTCCTCGGCTCGCATCTGTGCGAGCGCCTGCGTGGGCAAGGCCACGACGTGCTCTGCGTCGACAATTACTTCACCGGCCGCAAGGACAACATCGCGCATTTGCTGAACGACCCGCATTTCGAATCGATGCGGCACGACGTTACCCACCCGCTATTCGTCGAGGTCGACGAGATCTACAACCTGGCCTGCCCGGCCTCGCCCATTCATTACCAGTTCGATCCGGTGCAGACGACCAAGACCAGCGTGATCGGAGCGATCAACACGCTCGGTCTCGCCAAGCGGGTGAAGGCCAAGATCCTGCAGACCTCGACATCGGAGGTTTACGGCGACCCGGTCTTGCACCCGCAGCCCGAATCCTATCGCGGCAACGTCAACCCGATCGGACCGCGCGCCTGCTACGACGAAGGCAAGCGCTGCGCCGAGACGCTGTTTTTCGATTATTACCGGCAGCACAATCTGCGCATCCGGGTTGTGCGCATCTTCAATACCTACGGGCCGCGCATGCACCCGAATGACGGGCGGGTGGTCTCGAACTTCATCGTGCAGGCGCTCGGCAACGAGCCGATTACCCTCTACGGCGACGGCTCGCAAACCCGCGCCTTCTGCTATGTCGACGACATGATCGAGGGTTTTCTGCGGATGATGGAGGCGCCCGACGACATCACCGGGCCGATGAACCTCGGCAACCCGGTCGAAACCTCGGTGGCCGAACTCGCCCAGTTGATCATCGAGTTGACCGGGTCGCGCTCCAAGATCGAGCACCGGCCATTGCCGATCGACGATCCGATCCAGCGCTGCCCGGACATCTCGCAGGCGAAGGCGCTGTTGAATTGGGAGCCGCAGACCGCGCTCCGCCTCGGCCTGCAACGCACGATCGCCTATTTCGAGGAACTGCTCGGCGATCGCGGCGACGCGCGGCAGCAAACCTCCCCGGCCGCCGCCTGACCCCTGCTTACGGGCAGAGGCTTAGGGGCAGAGGCTTAGGGGCAGAGGCTTAGGGGCCGAATAGCGGTATATGGGTCTGGCACCGGCCGCGCAGCTGTACGAGACGGCCGGCCGAGGCGCCGAGGCTCATTTCCTCGAGCGGCTGATACGGCGTCGCGCAGATCTGATCGGCGAGCAGCGCGTTTACCGCCGGGTCGTAATTGTTGAACTCGGCGAATTCGGGCGGAATATCGCCTACCGCGACAAGCGCGCTGGTGCCGAACCCATCCTTGACCGGAATATAGGGCGTGCAGCCCGCGAGGGCTGACACCAGCAGGGCAAGACCTAAGACAACGCGCATGGCGATCCGCAGCTTGAAATCACCGCGCGAGTGTGCCCGCGCCGGTGCGTCAGCGCAACCGCAACTCTCGACCGCCGCTCGCGCACGCTGTCTAACGCCTGTCCAACGCCACCAGGGCCGCCAGCAACTGAGCCATGTGCGCGACCACATGCGCGGCGCCGGCAGCGCGAAGGCGCGAATCGTCGCCCGCCCGGCAATGGCTGCCGCCGGTAAAACCGATCGCGGTCATGCCGGCCGCGACCGCCGCTTCGATGCCGGGCCTGCTGTCCTCGATGACGGCGCACCGGGCTGGCGCGACCCCCATAAGCAGCGCCGCGTGCAGGAACAGGTCCGGCGCGGGCTTGCCGCGCGCCACCATTGTTGCGCTGAAGAGGTTGGGGGCGCTGAACAGGTTGGGGCGAAAGCGATCGAGCAGACCGGCCACCGCCAAGCCATGCTCCAACCGCTCGGGCGTGCTGCTCGAGGCGACGCAACGCCGGCAGGCCAGCGCATCGAGCACGGACCCGACCCCGGGGATCGCCTTGAGATCGGCCTCGAACGTTGTCCGCAAGCGTTGCCGATGGCGTTCCGCAAACCCCAGCAAGGGCCGGTCGAAACGGCTTTCGAGATCGCTCAGCATGTCCGCCAGGCTGATGCCGGTATAGCGTTCGAGAACGTCGTCGGCCGAGAGCGCGAGGCCGTATTCGGCGAGGCAGTCGATGTCCGCGCGAACCGACAGCATCTCGCTGTCGATCAGGACACCGTCGCAATCGAAGATGATCAGATCGAAAAGCATGACGCGCACCGCGAGTTACGGACGCAAGATCGGGCTCGGACAGTCCCGCGAATGGGGCAACTCACGCGCTATGGAACGTAGACCACCGATGTATCCCGGTTGTATCGCGGGAACACACCGCAGAAAACCCT
>CAMATN010000028.1 GCA_945861155.1 Rhizobium sp. Q54 | reverse complement strand
GGATGAGGGTATGTGATTGATGGCATTAAGAAAGAACCTCATCCTGAGGAGCCCGCATAGCGGGCGTCTCGAAGGACGCACGGCGGCGGTCCCGTGATCGCTCAGGATGAGGGAAGGTCCTGATGGCATTAAAGATTCACCCTCATCCTGAAGGAGGGCGCGGAGCGCCGTCTCGAAGGACGCACCACAGCCGATCCCGAGACCCTTATAGTCACATCCAATAGGACCCAGCCTGGGGCGTTCGCCTATAGCCCGACCGCGCGGAACGCGTCGACATCGGCGCGGGAGCGCTCGGCGAGCTTGGAGAGGTCGAGCATCGTGGCGGTGATCTCCTCGGCCGCGGTGGCGTTCGACTGCCCGATCCGGGTCAATTCGCCGACATTGGTGTTGATGCCGCGAACCGTCACCTGCTGCTGTTCCATGGCGCCCGCGATCGCGCCGACCAGCTGGTCGCTCTGCTGCACCCGCTCGGCGATCTGATGCATGTTGTCGCTGACCTCCTGCGCCATCGCGACGCCGCGGCCGGCCGCCTCGGTGGCGTGCTGCACCAGACTCGCGATCTCCTGGGCGAGGCTCCCCGAATTCTCGGCGAGCTTGCGCACCTCCTCGGCGACGACGGCAAACCCCCTGCCGTGCTCGCCGGCCCGCGCCGCCTCGATCGCGGCGTTGAGCGCCAGCATGTTGGTCTGGCTGGCGATGCGCGAGATCGCGCCGGCGATCTGGCTGACCTGGCTGCTGTTCTCCGAGATCGCGACCGAGCCTTCGAGCATCCGGCCCATCTGGCGGATGCCGTCGGCGACGAGATTGGCCGCCTGCCGCGCCTGTTCGCTCGCCAACTGGGTCGAGCGCGCGACTTCGGCGATCGCCTCGGCGCTCTGCGCGAGCGCGGCGCCCGATTGCCGCAAGGCCGCGAGCTGGACGTTGGAACCGTCCGAGACCTGGCTGACCGCGCTACTCGCCTGGGTCGCGGCCATTGCCACCCGGCGGATATTCTCGGTCACCCGCTCGGTCAGGCGCGCGATCGGGCGGGTGATGTGGCGGAACACGATGAACATCGCCAGGAGACCCAAGCCGATCCCGACCGCGGCCAGCGCGATCATCACGACGAGCCGCGATTCGTAGAACTTCTGCGCCTGCTCGGCGAGCTGTCCAACCCGGTCGGCATCGCGCGCCGCGAGCGCCTGCATCTCGCGGTTCAAGGCCGTGCGGTTGGCGCGGTTCTCGTCGTTGTCGCCATAGGCGCGCGCCTCGGGCAGCGCCGCCTCGCGCGACAGCCGCACCAGTTCGGCCCGGATGCCGATAAACTCGTCGGCCCGGGCGTTGGCGCGAATCATCAATTCGCGGTCCTGCGGGTCGCTGAGCGCGGTCCACTCCGCCATCTTCTGCTTGATCCGGCCGAGGTGGTTGAGAAGTTGGGTGGCGAACGGCGCCGCCTCGGCCCGATCGCGCGCCATGTAGATGCCGCGCGAATCCATGACGACGGCGAGGATCAGGCCGTTGACCTGCTCTCCGATGATCGCGGCCTGGGTCACATGCTGCATCTGGCGAAGCTGCTGGTGGTAGGTGCGCATCGCGTCGATGCCGACATAGCTGATCAACTCGGCGACGATCGCCAGCAATAGCAGAACGGAATAGATCTTCTGCCCGAGCTTCAGGTTCTTGAACAGCGCGCCCTCCCCCGGCGCCGGCTCGACGTAGCGTCTTCGCGGGCGCTACGCCGCCAGCTTCTGCCGTGCCTCCGCCTTGATCATCGCGGCGCCCTTCTCGGCGATCATGATGGTCGGCGCGTTGGTGTTGGTCGAGCTGACCGCCGGCATCACCGAGGCGTCGATGACCCGCAACCCCTCGAGCCCGTGCACAAGGAGCTGGTCGTCGACGACGCTCATCGCGTGATTGCCCATCATGCAGCTGCAGCTCGCATGATAGACGGTCGAGCCGTTCTGGCGCGCGTAATCCAACAATTCGTCATCGGTTTGGACGTCGGCGCCCGGCACTTTTTCGGCGACGACGTACTTCGCCAGAGCCGGCGCCGCGAACAGACGGCGCAGAAACTTGAGCCCGCCGACCATCGCGCGGCGGTCGGTGTCCTCGGCCAGATAGCGCGGGTTGATCGTCGGCTGGTCGCTCGGGTCGGGCGAGCGCGCCAGCACATAGCCGCGCGACAAGGGCCGCATCTGCCACGGCCCGCCCGTGATGCCAGGCACGTCGTCGAGCTTGCGGATGAGGCCGGGCTTGTAGCTCGCCGGCGCGAAGACGCACTGCACGTCGGGGGTCGCGGACTCCTCCAGAACCTTGACCGAGGCCGCGCAAATCGACGCGCTGTAGGTCAGCATTCCCTTGCCCGTCGTGACATAACGAAACAGCTCGTTGGCAAACGAAAGACCCCGGCCGCGCTCGTTCAGGGTCTCGATGCCGCGCACCTCGCACGACATGCGCGCGATGTAATGGTCCTGGAAATTGCGCCCGACGCCGGGCAACGCATGGTGCACCGGGATGCCCGCCTTGGCGAGATCCTCCGCCCCGCCGACCCCCGACAATTGCAACAGGTGCGGCGAGCCGATCGCGCCGGCGGCGAGGATGACCTCGCGCGCCGCGTCGACGATCTCGACCCGACCGCCGCGTGAATAGACGACCCCGATCGCGCGTTTGCCCTTGAACGATATGCGGTGGACCAGCGCGTTGGTCACGATCTCCAGATTGGGCCGCTTCGACGCCGGCTTCAGATAGGTCTGCGCCGCGCTGGCACGGCGCCGCCCGCCGCGGGTCTGCTGGCACCAGCCGATGCTGTCGCCGGTCCCCGCCGGCAGGTTGTTGACGTCGGGCCGGTACTCGACGCCGAGTTCGCCGGCGGCGTCGATGATCGCCTGGCACACCGCCGGCCGCTCGCCCATCGGCGACGTCGTCAATAAGCCGCCGGTGCCGTGCAGCTCGCTCGCATCGCCCTGCCAGTTCTCGGCGGCCTTGAAATACGGCAGCACGTCGTCCCACGACCAGCCGCGATTGCCGAGCTGGCCCCAATGGTCGAAATCCTCGGGCTGGCCGCGAATGTATATCAGCCCGTTGATCGACGACGAGCCGCCGAGCACCCGGCCGCGCGGATAGGGGATCGCGCGGCCCGCGGTGCCGGGATCGGCCTCGGCCTTGAAGCCCCAGGTCAGGCTCGGGTGGTCGAGCAGCTTCATAAAGCCGACCGGGATATGGATCAGCGGGTTCCAGTCGCGCCCGCCCGCCTCGATCAGGATGACCCTGACCGACGGGTCCTCGCTGAGCCGATTGGCCAAGACGCACCCGGCCGAGCCGGCGCCGACGATCACGTAATCTGCTTGCATGAGTCCCTCTCACCGATAGGCATAGCCCGCCAACCCCCACCCTGCCCTCCCCCGCTTGCGGGGGAGGGTTATTCCAGCCCCGATGAACCCCCTCCCCCGCTTTGCCCCCACCCTTCCCTCCCCCGCAAGCGGGGGAGTGAAGGGTGGGGGCGGGGGAGGGTTGGGGTGGGGCTGGCCCAAGTTTATGCCGCCATCTTCTGGCGTGCCGCGGCGCGGATCATCGCGGCGCCCTTTTCGGCGATCATGATGGTCGGTGCGTTGGTGTTGGTCGAGGTCACCGTTGGCATCACCGAGGCGTCGATCACCCGCAACCCGTCGATCCCGTGCACCCGCAACTGGTCGTCGACGACCGCCATCGCATCGCGCCCCATCTTGCAGGTGCAGGTCGCGTGGAACACGGTCGAGCCGGTCTGGCGCAAATAGTCGAGCAGCTCGTCGTCGCTCTGGACGTTGATTCCGGGCAGTATCTCGCCGACCAGGTAGGGCGCCAGCGCCGGGGCGGCAAACAGTCGCCGCACCGCGCGCAGCCCGCCGATCGCGGCGCGCCGGTCGGTGTCCTCGCTCAGATAGCGCGGGTTGATCGCCGGCGCCATATTCGGGTCGCTCGACTTGGCCTCGACATAGCCGCGCGACAGGGGCCGCATCTGCCACATGCCGCCGGTCATCCCGGGACGGTCGTCGAGCCGGCGGATCGGCCCCGGCGCGAAGCTGGCGTTGGCCAGCAGAATCTGCACATCGGGGGTCGCCGATTCCTCCAGCACCTTGACCGAGGCGGCGACCAGCGAGGCGGCGTAGGTCAGGAGCCCGGTGCCGGCGAAGACATAGCGCATCAGCTCGCCGACAAACGGCAGGCCGCGCGATTTTTCGTTGGCCGTGCCGATGCCGGTGACTTCGGCGGTGACGCGCGCCAGGAAATGGTCCTGCAAATTCCGGCCGACACCGGGCAGCGCATGCACCGCGGCGACGCCGATCCGGCCGAGATGGTCGGGGTCGCCCACCCCGGACAATTGCAGGATATGCGGCGAGCCGATCGCGCCGCCGCACAGGATCACCTCGGCCGCCGCATCGGCCCGGTCGAGATTGCCGCCGCGCGAGAATTCGACGCCGACCGCGCGTTTTCCATCGAACAGCACCCGATGGACCAGCGCGTCGGTGACGATCTGCAAATTGGGCCGCTTGATCGCCGCGCGCAGATAGGTACGCGCCGCGCTCTGGCGGCGGCGGCCGCGACGGGTCTGCTGCACCCAGCCGATATTGTCGCCCGCCCCCGGCGGCAGGTGGTTGACGTCCTCGTGGTAGTCGAGGCCGATCTGGGTCCCGGCCTCGATGATCTTCTCGCACAGCGCCGGCTTGTCGGAGGTGCGCGAGGTCAACAGCGGCCCGCCCTGCCCGTGAAACTCGTCGGCGCCGCCCTGCCAATCCTCGGCCTCCTTGAAATAGGGCAGCAAATCGTCCCACGACCAGCCGCGATTGCCGAGCTGGCCCCAATGGTCGAAATCCTCGGGCTGGCCGCGGACATAGATCATGCCGTTGATCGAGCTGGAGCCGCCCAGCACTTTTCCGCGCGGATAGAGGATCGAGCGGTTATTGACCCCGGGATCGGGCTCGGCCTTGAAGCCCCAGGTCAGGGTCGGGTGATCGAGCAGCTTCACATACCCGGCCGGGATGTGAATGAGCGGGTTGCGGTCGCGCCCGCCCGCCTCGATCAGGATGACCCGGTTTCCGGGGTCGGCGCTGAGCCGATTGGCCAGCACGCACCCGGCCGAGCCGGCGCCGACGATCACGTAATCTGCTTGCATGAGTTCCTCTCACCGATAGGCATCGCCCGCCAACCCCACCCTACCCTCCCCCGCTTGCGGGGGAGGGTTATTCCAGCCGCACCGATGAACCCCCTCCCCCGCAAGCGGGGGAGGGTTGGGGTGGGGGTGTCTCCAGCCTAAGCCGCCATCTTCTGCCGCGCCGCACCTCTGATCATCGCGGCGCCCTTTTCGGCGATCATGATGGTCGGCGCGTTGGTGTTGGTCGAGGTTACCGTCGGCATCACCGAGGCGTCGATCACCCGCAACCCTTCGATCCCGTGCACGCGCAACTGGTCGTCGACGACGCAATTTGCCTGCTGCCCCATCATGCAGGTGCAGGTGGCGTGATAGACGGTGTTGCCGTTGCGCCGCGCGTAGTCCAACAGCTCGTCGTCGCTTTGCACATGCGCGCCCGGCAAGCTCTCCGCGCCGACGAACTGGGCGAGCGCCGGCGCGCCGAAGATCCGCCGCACATAGCGCAGGCCGCCGACCACGGCGCGCCGGCCGGTTTCCTCCGACAGATAGCGCGGGTTGATCGCGGGCGCGTCGCCGGCGCGGTTCGACTTCGCCTCGACATAGCCGCGCGACAATGGCCGCATCTGCCAGCAGCCGCCGGTCAGGCCCGGCGCCTCCTCGAGCTGGCCGACCTGGCCATCCTTGAAGCTGCCCGGCGCGAACGAGCATTGCACGTCGGGGGTCGCCGATTCCTCCAGCACCTTGACCGACGCGGCGACCAGCGAGGCGCTGTAGGTCAGCATCCCCTTGCCAGTGAACAGATAGCGCAATATTTCGCCTGCGAGCGGCAGGCCGCGGGCCTTCTCGTTGGCGGTCTGGGCGCCGTGGATCGGGTAGGTGATGCGCACGACGTAATGGTCCTGCATGTTGCGGCCGACGCCGGGCAGATCATGCACGACCGGCACGCCGATCTTGCCGAGATGCTCGGGATCGCCAACCCCGGACAATTGCAGGATATGCGGCGAGCCGATCGCCCCGGCCGACAGGATCACCTCGCTCGCCGCGTCGGCCCGCTCGACTGCCCCACCGGCGCCGCCGCGCGAGAACTCGACGCCGACCGCGCGCTTGCCGTCGAACACGATGCGATGCACCAGCGCATTCTTGACGAGCTGCAGGTTCGGGCGCTTTAGCGCCGGGCGCAGATAGGTGCGCGCGGTGCTGGCGCGGCGCCGGCCGCCGCGGGTCTGCTGGCACCAGCCGATGCTGTCGCCGGCGCCCGGCGGCAGATCGTTGACGTCCTCGCGGTATTCGAGCCCGAGCTCTTTGCCGGCCTCGATCACGGTCGCGCAGATCGGCGAGCGGTCCATCTTCGAGGTGAACAGCGGCCCCTCCCGGCCGCGCACGTCGCTCCCCTCGCCCTCCCAGCGTTCCGCCTTGCGGAAATATGGCAGCACATCGTCCCACGCCCAGCCGCGATTGCCGCGCTGCGCCCAGTGGTCGTAATCCTCGGGCTGGCCGCGAATGTAAATGAGACCGTTGATCGAGCTGGAGCCACCCAGCACCCGGCCGCGCGGGTAGAGGATCGAGCGCCCGGCCGTGCCCGGATCGGCCTCGGCGCGATAGCCCCAGGTCAGGGTCGGGTGGTCGAGCATCTTCATGAAGCCGGCCGGGATGTGAATGAGCGGGTTCCAGTCGCGCCCGCCCGCCTCGATCAGCAACACCCGGTTGCCGGGGTCCTCGGTCAGCCGGTTGGCCAGTACGCAGCCCGCCGAGCCCGCGCCGATGATGATGTAATCCGCCTGCATGTTCTGCTGCTCCCCCAGGTCTTGCGCACCATCCGGCGCGCCGCCTTTTACCCGAGCACAGTCTAGCATCGCCGCGTCGGCGGAACACGTCGCATCGCAGGCTAAGGCCCGGTAACGCGCCGTGACGATTGAGTGGGTCTACCGCGCGCCGATGATCCGGACTAAACTCAATCCGACATCACCATTTCCGGACCTTGCCATCATGCCCGTCACGCCCTCCCAACAAGTCGTCTCCGAACTCGCCCCGACCGGATTCCTGCGCGCCGCGATCAACATGGGCAATTTCCTGCTGGTCACCGGCAAGGCCCCGTCGGGCGACCCCTCGGGCGTCTCGCCCGACATGGCGGCGGCGATCGCCGCGCGGCTCGGGGTCCCGGTCAAATACGTGCCCTACGATAAGCCGGGCGAGATCGCCGACGACGCCGAGAAGAATCTGTGGGATATCGGCAATATCGGCGCCGAGCCGCAGCGCGCCGCGGTCATCAACTTCACCGCCGCCTATTGCGAGATCGAGGCGACTTATCTGGTGCCGGCCGGGTCGCCGATCCGCGGCGTCGGCGAGGTCGATCAGCCCGGCAAGCGCGTCGCGGTGACAGCGCGCAGCGCTTATGGGCTGTGGCTCGAAAACAACTTCAAAAAGGGCGAGCTGCTGCAGTTCAACAGCGCCGACGAGGCGATCAAGCGGTTCACCGACGAAAAGATGGACGCCTATGCCGGGCTGCGGCCCGGGCTGATCGATGTCGCCGCGAAGCTGGCCGGATCGCGCATCCTCGACGGCCAGTTCACCGCGGTGCAGCAGGCGGTCGGCACGCCGAAGAAAAACGCCGCCGGCTTTGCCTTCCTGCGCGATTTTGTCGAGGAGTCGAAGCGCAACGGCCTGATCGCGAGCCTGATCGAGCGCCACGCTACGGTCGGCCGCCTGTCGGTCGCGCCGCCGACTTAGTCAACCACTGTCATTGCGAGGAGCGCAGCGACGAAGCAATCTCGATCCGTGGAGTCCCTCTCCATCGAGATTGCGTCGCTGCGCTCGCAATGACACCAGCGCAGAAGGTAATGCGATGAAAGCGATATTGCTGAGCGGCCACGGCGGACCGGAGACGATGCGGTATGGCGATACGCCGGACCCGGTCGCCGGGCCGGGCGAAGTCGTCGTCGATGTCCATGCCGCCAGCGTCAACGCGGCCGACTACAAGGTGCGGCTCGGCGGCGGCGCCTATAGCGGCGCCAGCAACCTCAAATTCCCGTACATTCTCGGCCGCGACTTCTCGGGCACCGTGGCGTCGCTCGGCGCCGGTGTCACCGATTTCGCGGTCGGCGACGCCGTCTTCGGGGTCATGGACGCCGGGATCGAGGGCTGCTACGCCGAAAAGGTCAAGATCAAGGCCGATATCATCGCCAGGAAGCCCGCCAAGCTCGACCATGCCGAGGCAGCCGCGATGGCGCTGACCAGCCTGACCGCGATCTGGGCGCTCGAAGACACCGCGCGGCTGAAGCCGGGCGAAACGATCTTGATCCAGGGCGGCGCCGGCGGGGTGGCCGGGTTTGCGATCCAGCTCGCCAAGCATATCGGCGCGACGGTCATCACGACGGCGAGCGCGCGCAACCACGATTATGTCCGCGGTCTCGGCGCCGAGCGGGTGATCGACTACAACACCGAGGATTTCACCAAGACCGTCGCCGATTGCGATGTCGTGTTCGACACCGTCGGCGGCGACGTCCAAGCCAGGTCGTACGACGTGCTGAAGCCGGGCGGCCGCCTTGTTCACATCGCGCCGGCCCCGGCCGGGTTCCAGCCCTCCCGCAAGGATGTCGAGTTGCTGCGCCCGCGTGTCGCGCGCGACCGCGTCCATCTCGAACGGATGGAGGAGCTGCTCGCCGCCGGTGCGGTATGGCCGCCGGCGATCACCCGCTACAAGCTCGCCGACGCCGCCGAAGCGCACCGGGTCAGCGAGGGGCGCCATCTGCAAGGCAAGCTCGTGCTGACCGTGCGCTGAACCAATACACACACGCAGAAGAGGAGGAAGACATGGCCGGAAACTCGGAAATGGTTATTGAGCTCGACAAGAAGCGCATGAGCGCTATGGCGCAAAAGGACATCGCGACCTTGAACGAGGTGCTCGCCGACGATCTGATCTATACGCATTCCTCGGCCCGCCTCGATACCAAGAAAAGCCTGATCGGGAACATGGAATCCGGGAGCACGGTCTACACCTCGGTCGTGCCTTCCGACGTCAAGGCGCAGGATCTGGGCGACACGGTGGTGCTGACCGGCTCGTGCCGGATCAGCGTCAACGCCGGCGGTAAACCCAACAGCTTCGGGGTCCGCTTCACCGACGTCTACGCCAAGAAAAGCGGGCGCTGGCAGATGGTGACCTGGCAATCCACCCGCCTGCCCGATTAAGCAGGTTTGTTTGACAACCCCGCCCCTCCCCTTATTGGGGGAAAGGGCGGCTGGAGTTGCCGGGGCAGCCGCCACAGCAGCCAGCCCGCGATTCCGATATTCAGCAGGTTCCAGCCGAAACCGTTGAGGAACGCGGCGCGGTAGGAGAGGGTCGCATCGAAAATGGCGCCCGACATCCAACCCCCGATCGCCATGCCCGCCAGGGTCGCGGAGAGAACGAGCCCGACGCGAGTCCCGGCCTCCGACGACGGGTAGTATTCACGAATGATCAGCGTGTAGGTCAGGACGATGCCGCCCTGGACGAGGCCGAACAGAGCCGTGACGACATAAAGCGACATCAGCCCGTCCGCCGCGAAATAAAGCAGCAGACACGCGGCCTGCAGGGAGGAACTGAGCAACAGCGCCGGCAGCGGCCCGATTCGGTCGGCGATCCAGCCGAAGGCGAGCCGACTGACGATCCCCGCGCCGAGCATTAGCGACAACATCCGCGCGCCGTTGGCGCTGCCGTAACCGAGGTCGGCGCAATAGGCGACGATGTGAACCTGGGGCATCGCCATCGCGGCGCAGCAGAACACCCCGGCCAGCATCAGCAGCAGCTGCAGCCGGTTCGGCGTCAGCCCGGCGGGGAGGGACGCGGCCTTGCGCGGCGACGATGGCGATGGCGCCTCGCCGGCTCCCGGACTACGCCGCCGCAGGGCCAAAAGCAGCGGCAGCATCGCCGCGAGGCAAAAGAGGCCAATGCCGAGATAGGTCCGCCGCCACCCGGCGGATTCGGCGAGAGGCTGGATGATCAGTGGCCAGGTCGCGCCGGCCAGATAACTGCCGCTGGAGCAGATCGCGACCGCGATGCCGCGGCGACGCTCGAACCACAGCGAGATATCGGCAATCACCGGGCCGAAGCTGGCCGAGCCGCCGATGCCGATCAGCAGGCCATGGACGAGTGTAAACTGCCAGATTTCGGCGGCCTGGCTCGCGGCGGCGTAGCCGAGCCCCAGCATGATCGCCCCGACCGCAACCGGGACGGCGATGCCGAACCTGTCGGAGAGCCACCCCATCACCGGGCCGCCGAGCACGAATCCCAGCATCACCGCGGTGTAGGGTAAGGAGGCGGCGGCTCTATCGACGCCGAACTCCGCCTGAACCGACGGCAGCACGACCGCCGTCGACCACATCGCGACGCCGCCGATCGTGCTGAGCAACACCGACGCGAGCAAGCGGACCCACGCATAGGCGCTCTCGGCCTCGCTCGGCGCGCCGGTCGGGGAGTCCCGATCAGGCCCAGGGGCGGCGGCGAGCGGGCTTGCGAGGCGGCGGATCAAACAGTCAGTTCCAGCCCGTCATAGGCCGAGATCACCTCGACCCGATGATCCTCGCGGCTGATTTCCTCGTAGCGGATGGTCTCGCGCAATACCCGTTCGATGCTGGCATCGTCATAGGCCGGCTCGTGGTGGAACAGCGCGAGCTGCTTGACATGGGCGAGCTGGGCCAGTTCAACCGCGACGATATTGCTGGAATGCCCCCAATCCTCCTTCACCGAGACGGTCTCGGCGAGCGAATACATCGAATCGAAGATCAACAAATCGGCGTCGCGAAAGAATTCGACGAACGGATAGGCGGCGTCCAGCACCGTTGTCTTGTGCTCGCAATCGGTCGAGTAGACGATCGACTTGCCGCCGCGGGAAAAGCGATAGCCGTAAGACTCGCCCTCGTGAAACTGCCGGATCGCATTGACCGAAAACCCGCCGATCCGGTATTCGATGCCGGGTTCGAGCTCGATGAACTCGATCGTCGCGGGGAGCGACCCGAACGAGACCGGAAAGCACGGTGCCGATTGCTGGCGCAGCAGCGCCTCGCGCAGGCTCTTGTGGCAGCCATGAATGCGAATGCGGTTGCCCGGTATGTAGGCGGGCGCAAAAAACGGGAACCCCATGATGTGGTCCCAATGAACGTGCGACAGAAACACGTTGAAGCAATGCGGGCGCGCCGCGCCGTGCTCGGCGATCACGCGATTGCCGAACTCGCGCACCCCGGTGCCGAGATCGCACAACAGATAGTCGCCGCCAGTGCCGCCACCGATCTCGACGCAGCTGGTATTGCCGCCGAAGGTGCCCCGCACCGAGAACGGCAGCTCGCGCTCGATAAACAAATCGATATCCGCGGGATCGGCGAGCCCGCGCTCGCACGCCGCGACCAGCGCCTGGCGGATTTTCGCCCGTACCGCGGCGTCGTTCAGCGGTGCCGACAGCGATCCGCGCGTGCCCCAGAAGCGCACCGCGATCGGCGCACCCGGCGCGGGCTCGCTCTCCGGCGCCTCCGCGGTTTGGCTGTCCCGCTCCCACTCGGCCGCCGCCTCCTCGACCGAGCCGAAAACCGGGATCACGTGATCGAAGCGACTGATCGAGAAGACCTCCCGCACGATCCCGTGCAGCCCGGCCACTGCCAGCCGGCGGCCTCGCGCCTTCATCTTGGAGGCGGTCATCAGGACGCGCAGCCCGGCGCTCGAAATGTACTCGACGGCCGACAGATCGATGACGATGTCAGCCGCGCCGGCCGTTACGGCGTGCAGCAGGATCGGCTGAAATTCTGCGCTGGTGACATTGTCGAGCCGCCCCTGCGGACGCAGCACGAGAAGATTGCCGATGCGCGACTCGCCGATCTCCACCTCAATCCCCCCGCCTCAGTCTCCCGAGGCCCTGCCTCGGCGGAGTATGTTCGCCGGGTTGGCCCGGCGCAAGCCGCCGCAACCCGCCAAAACCATCCCGAGACCCGCCAGGACCCAACCGAATGCATCCTCGTCCGCTGGAAATCCATCCGCTAGCCGGAGCGATCGGCGCCGAGATCGGCGGGGTCGACCTGTCGGACGAGCTCGGCGACGCGACGATCGCCGCGATCCGGCGCGCCTGGCTCGACCATCTCGTGATCTTCTTCCGGGGCCAGACCCTGCCGCCGACCCGGCTCCTGGCTTTCGCCCGCCGCTTCGGCCAGCCGGTCGAATACCCGTTCGTGCATGGGATCGACGGGTTCCCCGAAATCACCCCGGTCGTCAAACTCGAGCACGAGCGGGTCAATTTTGGCGGGCTCTGGCACAGCG
Source organism: Rhizobium sp. Q54 (assembly GCA_945861155.1). Taxonomy (GTDB): domain Bacteria; phylum Pseudomonadota; class Alphaproteobacteria; order ATCC43930; family CGMCC-115725; genus DATARH01. The sequence continues at coordinate 31,555 of CAMATN010000028.1, read as the reverse complement.
ACACGAGCTATCTCGACACCCCGCCGATGGGCACGATGCTGATCGCGCGCGAGGTCCCGCCGCGAGGCGGCGACACGCTGTTCGCCAACATGTACCTGGCCTACGAGACCCTGTCGCCCGGAATGCGGCGGTTGCTCGACGGCCTCGTCGCGGTCAATGCCTCCTCGAAGGCCGATGTGACCAAGACCCGCGAGGATCGGATGCGCGACGGCGCCCGCGCCGATGCCCGCAAGGAATACGAGGCCTCGCACCCGGTCGTGCGCACCCACCCCGAGACCGGCCGGAAGGCGCTCTATGTCAATGGCGGCCACACCCTGCGTTTCCGGCACATGAGCGAGGCGGAAAGCGCGCCGCTACTACGCTTTCTGTTCGCCCATCAGGTCAGGCCCGAATTCACCTGTCGTTTCCGCTGGGAGCCGGGCTCGCTCGCGCTGTGGGACAATCGCTGCGCCCAGCACAACCCGATCAACGATTATCACGGCTTTCGCCGGGTCATGCACCGGGTGACCCTCGCCGGCGACCGCCCGCACTAAGCTCGCGCTCCATCGACGCGCTACGCTCACAATGCACGGGCTTTGAAGATGGATCCATCATGCTGACTGACCGATACGGCCTTCCCCTGGCCACCGCCTCATCCGCCGCGCGGGACGCCTACGTAGCGGGCTGTGAGGCGAAGCTGACCATGTATCCCGGCGCGATCGAGGGGTTCGATCGCGCCATCGCCGCCGATCCCCGCTTTGCCCTCGCCCATGCCGCCAGGGCGCAATTGCTGCTGGAACGCGGGGATGCGGCAGCTTCGCGCGCATCGATGGCGGCGGCCAATTCCCTAGCCGCGGGTCTCTCCGCGCGAGAAGCCAGCCATCTCGCATTTTTCGACTTGCTTGCGGCGGGCGATTCCGAAGCCGCACTTTCCGCATTGCCGGCGCACCTGAACGCCTGGCCGCGCGACGCCCTGGTGCTCGGCACCACCGCGTTCACCAACGGCCTGATCGGCAGTTCCGGCCGCGCCGGGCAGAAACGCGCGCTCTTGGACCTGCTGGACGGGCTCGCCCCGAGCTACGGCGACGATTGGTGGTTCACCGCCCATCACGGCATGGCGCTCTCGGAGAACGGACAGCGAGACGCCGCCCGCCCGAAGATCGATCGATCCCTGGCGCAAAACCCGAACAACCCCTGGGCGGCGCACGCCCGCGCGCATTTCTGCTATGAGGAGGGCGATTCGAACGCGGCCCGCGCCTTCCTGGCGTCCTGGCTCACCACCTATCCGCGTGACGGCCTGCTATATAGCCATTTGAGTTGGCATCTCGCGCTCGGCGACCTCGAGGCTGGCGATGCGGCGGCGGCGCTTCGGCTTTTCAGGGAAGCCTTCTCACCCGACGTACACAGCGGGCCGCCGCGCGGCAAGCTGAACGATGGGGTTTCCTTCCTGTGGCGCTGGGAACTCGCCGGGCATCCGCGTGACACCGATTCATGGCGCATGATGCATGATCTGGCGACCAGTGCGTTCCCGCGCGCCGGCGTCGCCTTTTCCGACATGCACATCGCGCTCGCGCAGGCCGTGGCCGGCAATGACGCCGCGCTGGCGGCACGCACACGGCAGATGGACGAACTCATGCGCCAGGGTCGTTATCCATCCGGCCCCTGCGTTCCGGCGGTGTCGCACGCCTTCGCCGCTTTCGAACGGCGGGATTTCTCCGCCGCGATCGACGCGCTTGAACCGATTGCCGGCGAACTCGAACGCATTGGCGGCAGTCGCGCACAGCTCGACCTGGTAATGTTCACGCTGTTCAAGGCCTACCTCAACGCGGACCGCCTCGACGAAGCGCGCCGGATGCCGAGGGTGCGGCGTTCAGGCGGCTCGGGCGTTCCTGTTGCCGGGTCGGCGGCTGTGAATTGATCGCGAAACTCAGAACCGATCGGGCCGATAGGGCGCGATATCGATATTGGGGGTGCGGCCGGCGGCGATCTCGCCGACGAGGCGTCCCGTCGCGGGACCCAGATTGTAGCCGCTGTGACCGTGGCCGAACGCAAAGATCACGTTCGGGTGGCGCGGGGCGCGGCCGATCACCGGCAAATAGTCCGGGGTCACCGGACGACGGCCCATCCACCGGGTGCTGCCGACATCTCGCAGACCCGGGATCAGCGCCAGCGCCGAGCGCTTGACCCGCTCTGCCAGCTTGTAGCGCGGCGGCGCTTCGCGTACCGCGAATTCGGCGATGCCGCTCGCCCGCAACCCGTGCTCCATCGGCGTGACGATGATCTTGCGCTCCTCCCACAGCGTTGAGACTTTCATCGCAACGCCGGGCTCGGGCATCATCGCGTGGTAGCCGCGCTCGGCGACGAGCGGGATCGGAGTGCCGAGCCCGGCGGCGAAGTCGCGCGACCAAACCCCGGCCGCCAGGACCACCTGATCAGCCTCTCGACGGCCCTCACTGGTCACGACAATCGGGTGGCCGTCAGTGGCAAGCTCGATCGTGCGCACGCTTTCACGCCGGATCTCGCCGCCCTTTGCCCGCAGCAGCGCGGCCAAAACGGTGACCAGCCGGTGCGGGTTGACGATATGCCCGGCATCCGGCGCGTAGACGCCGCGGCGCACGATCGGCCCCAGCGCCGGCTCCATCTCGCGCACCTGGTCGCCGCTCATCTCGTCGAGATGGATGCCGCGCTGGCGGCGAATCGCCAGACCGTACTGGTCCTTGTGCCAGCCGGCATCGGTCGACCAGACGAACAACCGGCCATGCTTGGTGAGGAGGTCCGGCGCGCCGGCATCGCGCAGCAGCGTCGCGTAGGCCTCGAAGATGCCGGCGCTGAGCGCGGCGCCCGCCTTGCTGACCCGGGCGGCGTGTTCGGCCGGCGCGTAGCTGCTGTAGCGGCGGAACCAGGCGACCAGTTCCGGCAGGTCGCGCCAGCGCAGCGACAGCGGGTGCCGCGGGTCGAGCAGCATCCGCGGCAATTTCCATATGAGGCCTGGGATCGCGAAATGCGCGTTGCCGCCGAGATTGCCGGCGGCGCCGAACGAGGTCGCTTCGCCCGGGCCGTCCTTGTCGAGAACGGTGACCGCGAACCCGTTCTCGCGCAGAGCCAGCGCACAGCAGATGCCGATGATCCCGGCGCCGACAACGATGATCCGCTGGTCGGCCGGTTCGGTGCCTGCCACCCGGGCTACCAGCCGACCGCGTAAGCGGACCGGCGGAAATCGACGCCGGTGGCGCCCATCACGCAGGGGCGGTTGGCGTTCGGGATCTCCATCGCACTTATCCTTTGTCGCGAGAGCCTTTGTCGCGAGGGCTTGGTCGCGGGCAGCGTAGCCGGGCTACCATAACAGATCGAGCGGTTGGTGTTCGGTTGGCGCCACCTACAAAAAAAGACGGCCCAGCGGTACACGCCAGGCCGTCTTGGTTTGCGCCGGAAAGTGTGCGCGAGGGGTGTCCGAAGTTTAGTAACCCCACCCATGCCCGCGATGAGGCATGCTGCTGCCGGAATGGATCCTGCCCATCTCGTTGCGGTTCAGCAGGTTGGCCACGCTGTCGCTCGGTGAGCGCCAGCCCCGGGCGTAATAGCCGCCGCCATAATTGCCGCGCCAATGCTGGTGGGGATAGGCATAGCTATACTGGCGGGGTTGGGCGTAGCTGTAGCGGTGCGGAACGCAACGGCCCGAGCGGGTCGGGTGGAAGCCCCGGCGGCAGCCGCCCGCCACCTCGACGATATTGGACACCTGGTCGGTGTTCAGGTTCGGAATGAGGGGCGCCGCGTTTGCGGATACCGACGCGAACGTGAGACCGAGGGCCCCGACAAAAGCTAAAGCTGCTAGGCGCATGTGAATGCCTTTAGGGTAAGAGTGACTTGGTTCCTCAACGTGCGGGTCCTATCCTGCGTTCCGTCCCGCTCGCCGAAAACGTCACCCCATCGGGCTGGACGCAATTTAGCGACTCGACGACCTTGAAAGGGTGCGCGCCACGGCGAGAAATTGCCGAATTTTGTCCGGGTCCTTTTCACCTGGGCGTCGCTCCACCCCCGAAGACACATCGACCGCGCCAGCGCCGGCGATGCGCACCGCCTCGGGCAGCAGCGCCGCGGTGAGGCCGCCCGACAGCATCCACGGAAGGCGCCATCGATGCCCGGCGATCAGTCGCCAATCGAAGGCGAGCCCGTTGCCGCCCGGCAGCGCGTCGGCCCGGCGCGGCGGTTTCGCGTCGAATAGCAGCATGTCGGCATCGTCTTCGTAACGGGAGGCCGTCAGCGCGTCCTCCTCGGCGGCGATGGCGATTGCCTTGATGACCGGGCGCCGGAAGCGGGCTTTCACGTCGGCGACCCGTGCGGGACTCTCATGGCCATGGAACTGCAACAGGTCGATCGGGGCGACATCAAGCACCGCGCGGATCGCGGCGTCGTCGGCGTCGACGAACAAGCCGACACGTCGCACGCCGGCCGGAACAGCGGCGCACAGCGCGGCAGCGCGCGCCGGGCTGACCGCGCGCGGGCTCGGCGGGTAGAAGACAAAGCCGAGATAGGCCGCGCCGCCCTCGACCGCGGCGGCAACCGCGTCCTCGCTCGACAGCCCGCAGATTTTCGCCGCTACGCTCATGTCGCGCCGCTCGGGGTATTATTCCGGGAATGGAGGCGTCTGGCCTTCGGGCAGAGCGACCTGGAACACGTTGAGCGTGTTGCCGATCAGGGTGTAGTACCCGATGATGCCGATGATCTCGACGAGCCCGGTTTCGCCGAACGCGGCGATTGCGGCGTTGAAGCTCTGGTCCGACAGGCGCTGGGTGCGAAAAATCTCGGTGCACAGGCGGTAGACGAGCGCTTCGTCCTCGGCAGCGAACACCGGCGTACCGTCGGTGCGGATCGCCTCGACCGCGGCGGCCGGCACCCCCGCCTTTTCGGCCAATGGTGCGTGCGCGTACCACTCGTACTGCGCCCGCCAAAACCGCGCGGTCGTGATGATCGCCAGCTCGGAGAGCCGGGCGTCGAGCGCGGTGCCCCAGCGCAGGTGCTCGCCCAGCCTCGCCGCGTGCTCGCAAATCTCGGGAGCCCGTATCAGCAGCTGGAACGGCCCGCCGAAATTGCCGCGCTTGCCCGAGACGACCTGGTCGTGGACGCGTTTCTGCGCCGGGTTCATCTCGGCGGCGGATATCTGGCGATAACGGCTCATGGCGCTGCTCCCCTTTTTGGTCGACCGGCATGATAGCTGAGCGGCGACGGCGGCGTCATACGCCCCGCGCACCGCTCGATCGCGCGGGATAAAAATGCGCCGCGTTACGTCATAGTGCAGCCTGCCAAGGGAGTCGCTGATGAACCCGACAATGTCCCGCCGCCAGATCGCCGGCATGGTCGCGTTATTTGCCGGATTTTGGGTCGCGCCGCCGGCCGTGGCGCAGGTAGAGGGCCAAGCGGCAGCGGTATCGCAGACAGCGCCGGGAGCCGCGCGGTTCTGGTTCTACCGCGTGTTCTTTCCCGAGGATAGCGGCGGCATGCCGTTGGTCTCGGTGAACGGCGCTCCGATCGGATATGCACTCGCCGGCACGAGTTTCTACCGCGACATTCCGGCCGGATATTACCATTTGACCGTCGCGAGCGAGGGTCTCGACCTGTACCAATCGCAGCAAGTCGCGGTTGCGCCGGGGCAGGAGGTGTATGTCAAGATCGCGTCGCTGCCGAGCTGGCAGGATAGCGCCCGCGGCCGTCAGCGCGACGGCACCTATTACGTGATGCTGGTGTCGCCGCGCCTGGCTTCGCTGGAAATGCCGGTGACCCGATACGCCAGCGGGTACTGAGCGAACCCAGCCGGACCGGCCCCAGCCGGATCGACATTGCCGCGCAACATTACGGCGAATTAACCCGGCTGAAGGCGGGATAGGCCCCCGTCCTTTCCGAGCAAGCCAGCGCTCGTCGCGCCGGGGTTAGCGCACCGGGGAGAAGGAAGCCGGGACCAGCAGCTTGTTTTCCTGCCGGACCGGCCGCACCCCGCTCTGCGGCGGCCACGCACCGCCGGGCTTGCGGGATGCCTCACGGACCCGGGCGCGCTCGGCGAGATCCTTGTAGACCCAAATGTGGACGAACTTGTTGAGCCCGCCCAGTTCGCTGGTCCAGCAGGCCGCCAGCTTGGAGAGCTCCTCGCGCGCCGGAACCGCCTTGGCCCACGCCTCCAACACCTTCGGCAGGTCGCCCGGGGCGTAGGTGTAGGTCCGCATCTCATAGACGTTGCCGGAACCGTAATCGCGGCTGCCCAGAGCGTGCATGAACGGCGCCGGGATCATGATCTCGGATTCCTGCGCGACGATAAAATCGCCGCCGCCGGGCTGCGCCGCCCGCACGGGGTCCGCGGCGAGCGCGGCGCGCACCGATGTGCGCTGGTTCAGGTCGTCGTAGGGGTAGACGTGGACGACCTGGTTGAGCGGACCGAACTCGGTGTGCCAGAAGGCCCCGAGCTTTGAGTGTTTCAGCCGCAGCGGCAGCCGTGCGGCATAGCGCTCCTCGAATTCGGGCACGGTCCCGGGGCGCAGCGTATAGGTGCGGACTTCGTAGATCATCGGCGCATCCTCCAGGTGACGGCGATTGGCCGGCCGGTTTGCCGGCGAACCGCTCGCGCGTCCCTACTGTAGGAGGGAGGGCGCCGATAGGAAATGCAAAAACCGGCACTGCATCAGAACCCCCACCCTGCCCTCCCCCGCTTGCGGGGGAGGGTTCCGATGGCCGCGCCCCGTCGTCCCCTCCCCCGCAAGCGGGGGAGGGTTAGGGTGGGGGCCTCTCCCGCCGCGGGCGGAAGGAGCCCGGTGGAGTTATTCGGCGGCGGCTTGCCCGCGGGCCTTGTCGAGCCGGGCCTTTTCCAGATCGGGCATGTTGCTGCCCGAAGCCGCGACATTGCCGAGCCTGCCCGACTTGGTGACCGAGAGCGCGGCGAGCGCGGCCTCGTTCTCGTTGATCTTCGCCATGATCGCTTCCTTGGCGCGCTCGAATACGCCCCGGTTGTTGGCGACGAAGTCCCGCGACTCGCGCAGCTTGGCCATGTAGCCGTTGATCTCGGGCACGACATAGCGCGCCACCATGTCCCAGCTGCGCATCGTGTTTTCCGGGTTGGCCCAGTCGTGGACAAACCCGACGACGGTGCCGAAGCCGCCGCTGATGTCGAGCACCGATTTGATCGTCTTGACCAGATCGTCCGGCGTGCCGATCGTCGCGGCGGCGCCGTCCGAGAACGCGGTCTTGTCGACCGCCTCGTCGGGATCGCCGAACGGCTTCGCGCCGGGCCGCTGCAAGGTGCCGACGATGTATTCGTTGTGGTGGCGCATGAGGCCCTCGCGGGCTTCGGCGCGCGCCTTTTCGCGGGTCTCGGCGATGTGCCAGCTGAGGAGCACGCGCCAGTTCTTGCGGTCGACCGTTTTGCCGTGCTTGGCGGCGGCGGCCTCGGCGAAGCCCCATTGCGTCGGCAGCGCGTTGAGGCCTTCATCCGATAAGGAACCGATCGAGATGACGCCGGCCCCGTGCTTGCCCGCGAGGGTCATGCCCGACGGGCTGATCTGCGAAGCGACCGCGAACGGCATGTCCTCCTGCAACGGCAGCAATTGCAGCGCCGCGTCCTGCATCGTGAACCAGTCGCTGGTCACGCTGACCCGCTCGCCGTTGAACAGCCGCCGAATGACCCCGATAGCCTCGTCCTGGCGGTCGCGCAGCACCATCGGATCGACCCCGAGCGTGTGGGCGTCCGAGGCGAGCGCGCCCGGCCCCGACCCGAAGATCGCCCGCCCGCCGGTCATGTAGTCGAGCTGCACCATGCGCTGCGCGACGTTGAACGGGTGGTGATAGGGCAGCGACACGACCCCGGTCGCGAGCTTGATGCGCTTCGAGCGCTCGCCCGCCGCCGCCAGGAACATTTCCGGCGAGGCGATTGTCTCCCAGCCGCTCGAATGATGCTCGCCGCACCAGAACTCGTCGTAGCCGAGGTAATCCAGACGCTCGACGAGGTCGAGATCGCGGCGGAACTGCAACATCGGATGCTCGCCGACCGGGTGATGCGGGGCGAGGAAGGCGCCGAAATTCAGACGCGGCATGGTGGGTTCTCCTACGTTGTCGTGGTCCGCCGCCTTAGCCGGGCTTGGCTCCGACGGCGCAGTGGTAGGCCTGGGCGATGAAGAAGGTGCCGTCGCGCTCGGCGGCGGCGACAGCCTGCTGAAACGTCTCGGTCTCGGCCGGGGTCAGAGCGGCGAGGATTTGCTGCTGGTAGCGTTCGAGGCGCGGCTGGCCGGGGACGACCGAGACCAACTGTGGGAAGCATTTGAGGCCGGTCAGGCCGAGCGCGGCGAGGCGGCGGTAGAGGCTCAAATCGGCGACGCCGTTCGGGGCGGCGCCGCCGCCGATGATGCCGGGGGCGTCGACCTTGGCCTTCAGCGCCGGATCGAGCGGCAGATTGACCCAGAACGGCATGTCGATCGCGCGCACGACGATGCCGACCCGCCCGCCGGGCCGCGTCACCCGCACGATCTCCGACAGCATCAGCTCGGCGTCGCCCTCCTCGAACACGGTCGACGACAGCGCGACATCGACCGCGCCATCGGCCAATGGCAGCGCCTCGGCGCGGCCTTCGCCGAAATCGACATGGTCGATCAGCCCCTCGCGCCGGGCCAATGCCCGCGCCTCGCGCAGCAGATAGGGGCTCATGTCGCGGCCGATCAAAGGGTTGGCGCCTGATGTGCGGCGCGCCAGCTCGCGCATGATGACGCCCGAGCCGCAGCCGACCTCAAGCACGCTTTCCCCTGGCCTGATCGCCAGCGCGTCGAGCAGCCCGCGCACGATTCCCATATAGCCCGAGCGCCCGCGTTCCTCGAGGCTGGCGACGCTGCCGAGCAACGCCCCGCCCAACGTGATCGTGCAATAACGCGCCGACAGCGCCGGGATCAGCGGCTCCCATTGCCCCGGCGACAGGTCGAGCGGCAGCAGCACCAGCGGCGCTCCGGCGCCGCGCACGCGGTAGGAAATGCCGGCGATCTCGCCTTCCTGCTCGGGCAGGGTTGTCGCCGGCAACCCGTCGCAACGCCTGAGGAACTCCCGCATCGCCGCTTCGATGCTGTCGCCGCGCTCCAGGGCGATATCCGACCAGGTCAACCCGGCGTAATCCGCGAGCACCACCGCGGTGGCTTGCGGCAGATCGGGCAGCGCGGCCTGGACCCGGCGCGGCCCTGCCCCGTGGTCGCCGGTCACGACCAGCACCCGCCCGGCCAGCGGCGCCAGGGTCGGCGGGTCCAGCACCGCCGGGCACAGCACGGTCAGCGACGCGATGCGCTCGGGGTATCGGGCCGCGAAGCCCGCCAGATCGGCCGAGCCGCGTCCGGCAAAATGCGCGCTGGCGATCCCGAGACGGTCGAGCAGCGCGGCGAGGCACGCCTCGACCGGGCGATCCTCAACCGGGTTTGTGGCGGTTGTTGTCTCTGACACGCGATCGGCCTCAAAACTCACCGCTGCGATACGCTTCGTCGAGGCGCCTGGCATCCTCTTCGGAGAGCTCGTCCCACGCCTCGCCGCGGCGGCGCAGCCCGCCGGTGAAATCGGGCGGACGCTTTTCGTTGAAGGCCTGGCGCCCCTCCTCGCCGTCGGTCGTGACCTGGATCAGCAGATTGTTGATCAGATTCTGCACGTGCCAGGCCTGGTCGGTCGGTAAATCGCCAAAGCGGACCACGAACTCCTTCATCATGCGCAGCGTCACCGGCGGCATCGTGACGATGTGGCGGGCGATCGTTTCGGCCCGCTCCATCAGCTGCGCGTGCGGCACCACCTCGTTGACGAGCCCGATGCGCAACGCCTCCGCGGCATCTACGGGATCGTCGGTCAACAGCATCTTCATCGCGTCGATGTAGCGCAGCTGCTTGATCAACAGGCTGGCGCCCGGCCCGTGGCCGAGCCAGCCCTGCGTCGTCAGGGCGAACTTGAACCGCGCGTGCTCGGCGCTGGCGATGCGGATATCGGTCGAGGACAGCAGCATGTAGAGCCCGGCGCCCGCGGCCCAGCCGTTGACCGCGGCGATGACCGGTTTCCACACCCGCGGGTAATGGTCGCCCATGCGCCCATCGACGCCGGTCTTTTGCCCGTGCACGGTCCCGGCGAGCGGCCAGAAGATGCGCTGGGTGCGCAAATATTCGCGTTCCTCGGCGGTGATGTTCTCGCGCGGCGCCAGATTGTGGCCACCGCAGAAATGCCGGTCGCCGGCGCCGGTCACGATCGCGCAGCGGATCTGGCGGTCCTCCCACAGATCGATCCATGCCTCCGAGATCGCGTCCGAGGTTTCCTTGTCGAAGATGTTGGCCTTGGCCGGGTTGTTCAGCGTGATATAGGCGACGCCGTCGCGCTTCTCGTAGTCGATGGCCAAAACGCTCTCCCCCGCTGGCTCTCTCGCTCGTCAGAGCGGGAGCTTATAGCCCCGGTGCGTCGCCTGGAAGCCGAGCGTCTCGTAAAAGGCGTGCGCGGCGGGACGGCGCTTGTCCGTGGTCAGCTGCACCAGGCCGCAGCCGCGCTCGCGGCACGCCTCTACCGCCCATTCCAGCAACGCCCGGCCGAGCCCGGTGCCGCGTTCGCCGGCGGCGACGCGCACGCCTTCGATCTGGCCGCGCAACATGCCGCGCCGGGTCAGCCCCGGGATGAAGCTGAGCTGCAACACGCCGACTACCCGCAAGCTGCGCTCGGCGACCGCGAGGAGCTGGCTGGGGTCGCGCTCGATCGCCGCGAATGCCTCGGCATAGCATGCGTCCAGCCGCGTCCCAGCGGTCTCGCGCTCGCGCCCGATCGGGTCGTCCGCGAGCAGGGCGACGATCGCCGCCAGATCGCCCGACACGGCCCGGCGAAAGGCGACGGTGTTGGCCCTCACCGGCTATCGTCGCGGGCGCGGATCGCGGCGATCCTGTGCACGACCCGCTGCGCCCGGTAGACGATCGGGTAGTCGATGAATTTGCCGTCGAGCTGGATCGCCGCGCTGCCCTCCGCTTCGGCCGTGGCGAACGCGGCGACAACCCGCTCGGCGAACGCAATTTCCGCCTCGCTCGGTGTGAAGACGCCGTTGACGACCGCGATCTGGTCGGGATGGATGCACATCTTGCCCTGGAAGCCGAACCCGAGCGCACAGCGCGCCGACGCTTCGAGCCCGTCCTGATCGCTCAAATCGACCCAGACCGTATCGAGCGGCGCTTCGATCCCGGCCGCGCGCGATGCCGTGACGATCGCGGCGCGGGCCGGCGCGAGTTCCGCCTCGCCGCGGCTCCAGACCATGTTGACGTCGAGGGTGAAATCGCCGGCGCCAAAGGCGGCGCGCCTGACCCTTGTGCCGGCGCCGAGGATCGCGCCGAGGTGGCTCAGACCGCGCGCCGTCTCGATGATCGGGATCAGGTCGATGCCGCCTTGTGGCAGCGCGCGGTCGCGTTCGAGTTGGGCGAGCAGCCAGTCGACCGTGGCGAGCCCGACGGTGCTTTCCACTTTCGGCAGGATGATGCCGTCCAGACCGGCGCGCACGATCGCCACCAGATCGCCGTAGCAGAATTCGGTATCGACGGCATTGACCCGGACATAGAGCAGCGCGCCACGCGGCCGGGCCAGCGCCGCGGCCACCAGGTCGCGCGTCATGATCTTCTCGGCGGTCGCGACCGCGTCCTCGAGGTCGAGGATCACCGCATCGGCATCGAGCGACAGCGCCTTCTCGACGCGGCGCGCGTGGTTGCCCGGCGCGAACAGGAAACTCCGCAGGGGCTGAACTGCTGTACTCATCGAAATGACCATCATGGCGACAGGCCCGCGCAGCATGAGCCCGAACCGTGTCCGCGCTCAACCCTGATGCCCCGGCCCTGATCCGTCGTTCCGAAACGCGCCCGTTCGCGTAGCATCGCGCGATGTTGTCAACCCGCTCGGCCCTCCGCGCCGAACTGCGCGCCATGCTGCCGATCGCGTTGCCGCTCGCGGCGGCGAACCTCGCGCAAATGGCGATGGGGCTGACCAACACGATCATGGTCGGGCATCTCGGCGGCGCGGCGCTGTCGGCGGCCGGGCTCGGCGGCGCGCTCTATTTCACGATCGCGATCACCTCGCAGGGGGTGCTGACCGCGGTCGCGCCGCTTGCCGCCCGCGCGATCGGCGCCCGCGACCACCGCGGCGCCGGTCAGGTCGCGGCGGCGGGCCTCTTATTGGCGGCCGCCGCCGCGGTGCCGATCGTCGTGCTGTTGTCGATGGCCGACCGGCTGCTTGCCGCGATCGGCTACGACCCCGCCCTGGCAGCTGAAATCGGGCAATTCCTGACGGCGATCCGCTGGGGCGCGCCGGGCTTCCTGGTCTTCGGCGTGTTGCGCGCGCTGCTGGCGGCGGCCTCGCGGGCGCGCCTCGTGATGATCGTGCTGCTCGTCGGCATTCCGGCGAATGCGGCGCTGAACTGGGCGCTGATCTTCGGCCATCTCGGAATGCCGGCATTGGGAATCGCCGGCTCGGGGTGGGCGACGGCGATCATCCAGTCGCTGATGTCGCTCGGGCTGGCGGCGGTGCTGTGGATCGCGCCGCTGCACACGCCGATCCGGGTAGGCCGCCGGGTCGTCGAGCAGATCGGCCAGATCCTTCGGCTCGGTCTGCCGATCGGCGGCCTGATCGCGCTCGAAGTCGGCGTCTTCGTGACGACCGGCATCCTGATCGGATTGCTCGGCACCGACGCGCTGGGCGCGCACCAGCTGGTGATCAATGTCGCCGGCCTGTGTTTCATGGTGCCGCTCGGCATCGGCCAGGCCGCCACGGTGCGGGTCGCCTTCGAACTCGGCGCGCACAACCCCGCGGCGGCGCACCGTGCCGCGTTCGTCGCCCTGACGCTCGGGGTGTTCTTCATGGCCGCGACGGCCGTGGTGATATGGACCGTCCCGCTGGCGATCGCCGGGGTCTATCTCGACACCGACGACCCGGCCAATAGCGGCCTTATCGCGATCGCGCTGCGCCTGCTGGGCATCGCGGCGCTGTTCCAGATCTTCGACGGGGTGCAGGCGATTGCGGTCGGAGCGTTGCGCGGCTACCGCGACACGGCAGTGCCGATGATGCTCGCCGCCTTCGGCTATTGGGGCATCGGCTTTGCCGGCGGGTGGGCGCTCGCCTTCCCTCTAGGCTATGGCGCGGTCGGGCTGTGGTGGGGCTTGGCGTTGGGCCTCGCCGTCGTCTCCTCGCTGCTGACCGCGCGGGTCTATTTCTGCGCCCGGTCCGCCATGAGGGAGAGGATGTTCAATCCGACGACAATTTCTTGATGCCTCGGCGAACCGCCTTGCCGAGCCGGAAGGCGTTATCCGTCCAATCTCCCGTGGGTGACGCAGGTGACGTAGGTGACGTAGGTGACGCAGGTGAAGCGGGCGACGGGGGCGACGCGGATTTCCGCACCCCCCTCGCCCACCGGCCGAGACGAAAGGCGCCGTCCGTCCAATCCCCGGCGGGAGATCCGGCCTCGCGAAGTCGCTGCTCCAGCCGTTTTTTCAAGGCGTTGGCGTTGGCCCGCTCGGCGGCGGTCGCGCCTGAATCCCTCGCCACGGAGGTCAGCGCCCGCAGCTTCCGGCGCAACGACGCCAAAAGCCCGGCTTCAGGCGGCGGCATTGTGTTTGCCGCGGCCGAACAGCCGGTCCATCGCCTCGGCGTTCGCCTGGTCGAACTGGGTGGTCTTGGTCCTCACATCGTCGACCGCGGCGAGCGCGCGAATAACGGCGGGTCGCGCCGCGATGCCGGCCACCCACGCCATCAGCCTCGGAAAATCGCCCTCGGCCGCCTTGCCGAGCAGCGGGCCGATATTGCGAGCCCACGGGAAGGTCGCGATATCGGCGATCGAATAGCTTTGTCCGCCGAGGAACGGGACCGCGGCGAGGCGAGTTTCCAGAACTTCGAGAACGCGCCGGACCTGGGTGCGGTAGCGGTCGAGCGAATAGTCGTTGCCCTTGGGCGCGAACCGCATGAAATGGACGTATTGCCCGAACATCGGCCCGATTGTGGTCATCTGAACCATCATCCATTGCAGCGCGTCATAGCGCGCGGCGCCGTCCTTCGCCAGGAACCGCCCGGTCTTGTCGGCGAGGTAGACCAGGATCGCACCCGATTCGAACACCGTGTAAGGCTGCCCGCCGACAGCCTCCCTGGGGCCTTCGGGGTCGACGATCACCGGCACTTTGGCGTTGGGGTTGAGCTTCAGAAACTCCGGAGAAAACTGCGCCTCGCCAAAAACATCGACCGGATGCGCCGTGTAGGGGAGACCCATTTCCTCAAGGGCGATGTAGATCTTGACGACATTGGGGCTGCCCATCGCATAGAGGTCGATCATCGGGGTCTCCGGGGTGATTGCCGCTTTTGGCCTATATTGGCTCTGGCCTATACTGGCATTTCGTCCCGCTCCGCGCCATCCGGAGCGACATGCGCTCTCCCGGAACGGGCCCGGAACAGCCAATCGGCGACGCTAATCGCGGTTGACGACCCTCATTGGCCTGTGCTCGCTTCAAGGGATGATCTTCACCAGCGAAAGCGGCCTCCTCGATCCGAGCCGGACGGCCGAGTGGGACGTGTGGTATCGCGGCCATCTCGCGGCGATGGCGGCGGTGCCCGGGGTTTCGTCGGCGCAGCGTTTTCGCGCGCTTGCGGCCGGTCCGCCGCCGTCACTGGCGATGTACAGCGTGGCCTCGCCCGCCGTCTTCGACGGCGACATCTATCTGCGGACCCGCGGCATGGGGCCATTCGTCTCGGTGGTCGACGAATCTCTGCACCGGCGCAACCTGTTCGACGGCCTCGACGCCGCACCGGAGGTGCCGATGACCGCGATCCTGCTGGTCGCCGATCGCGCCGCCCCCGGCCCGGTGCAGGACGGGCTGGTCTGGCTGCGAGCGGTGGCGATCGACCGCTCGGTGCCCTATCGCGGCATCGCGATATTCCCGGATCTCGCGGCGGCCGAGGTGGCGGCGGCGCGGCTCGGCGGCGCGGTCGGGCTGTACGCTCCGACGACGGAGCGCTTTGAAGCGCCGGGAGGGGTTTGATGGAGTCGCACCAAAATCATCTCGGGCTACCGGTCGGCGCCCCGCTGCCGGGCTGGTCGCCGCGCCCGCCGCCGCCGCGCACCGCGATGGCGGGGCGCTTCTGCACGGTCGCGCCGCTCGATCCTGAGCGCCACGCCGCCGAACTCTTCGCCGCCTATGCCGAAGATGTCGAGGGGCGCCTGTGGACCTACCTGCCGCGCGGCCCCTTTGCCGCGCTCGACGAGTACCGCGGCTGGGCCGAGGCGGCCAGCCGGGACGACGACCCGCTGACCCACGCGATCATCGACAACGCGACCGGCCAGGCGGTCGGGACCGCCGCCTATATGCGGATCGAGCCGGCGGTCGGGGTCATCGAAGTGGGCAGCATCACCTACAGCCCGCGCCTGCAGCGCCGCCCGGCGGGGACCGAAGCGATGTATCTGATGATGCGCCGCGTCTTCGACGAACTCGGCTACCGCCGCTATGAGTGGAAATGCAATTCGCTGAACGCGCCGTCGCGCGCCGCGGCCGCGCGGTTCGGGTTTGAGTACGAGGGGCTGTTCCGCCAGGCGACGCTGACCCGCGGGCGCAACCGCGACACCACCTGGTTCTCGATCATCGACAGCGAGTGGCCGGCGCGGCGCGGCGCGTTCGAGCGCTGGCTCGATCCGGCGAATTTCGCCGCCGACGGCACCCAGCACCGCACCCTGGCGAGTTTTAGAACAAGCGCTGTATGACCGCCGGCCGGAAGCCGTCGCTGGCGCTGCTCGCGGCGATTACCGCGCTGGCCTTTTGCGCGTTGCACATCGTCGTGCCGACCCTGCCGATCCTCGTCGTTGTCTTCGACGACACCCCGGCGCGGGTCCAGCTGGTGCTGACGTTGTTCCTCGCAGGAATCGCCGGCGGGCAGCTCGTTTACGGGCCGGTGTCGGACCGTTTCGGCCGTCGTCCGGTGCTGATCGCCGGTCTGGCGATGTTTCTCGCCGGAACCCTGCTGTGCGGTTTTGCGTGGTCGCTGGCGGCGCTGATCGTCGGCCGCGTGCTCCAGGCGATCGGCGCCTGCGCCGGGATCGTGCTCGGGCGGGCGATCATCCGCGATGTCTACGAGCGCGACGCCGCGGCGCGCGGCCTCGCCCTCGTCATGATGGCGATGACCCTGGCCCCGGCGATGTCGCCGGCCGTCGGCGCCTATCTCGCCGAGTGGGTCGATTGGCGGGCGATCTTCGCGCTACTCGGAATCCTCGGCGCGATCGTGCTGGCGCTGACGGTGGCGCGGCTGCCCGAGACCAACCCGCACCCGACACGGCTCGACCTCGTTGGCGTCGCGCGGTCCTACGCCGCCCTGCTGCGCTCGCCGGATTTTATGGGTTTCGCTCTGTGCGGCGCGTGCAGCAGCGCGTCCTGGTTCACCTTCTGCGCCAGCGCGCCCTACGTGATCGCGGATTTGCTGGGCCAGCCGCCGAGCACATACGGGGTGATGATCGTGCTGCCGATGGCGACCTACATGCTCGGCAATGCCGTCGCGGCGCGCTTCGCGGTGCGGGTCGGCAGCCTGAAATTGGTGCTTTGCGGCCGGGCGGTGGCGTTGACCGCGGCGGTGATGATGGCGCTGTGGTGGTATTTCGGCGAGCTGAACCTGTGGATGCTGTTCGTGCCGATCGCGCTCAGCGCGATCGGCGACGGCATCAGCCAGCCCGCCGCCCTGGCGGCCGGGCTCGGCGCGCATCCGCGGCTCGCCGGCACGGCCTCGGGGCTGATGGGCTTTCTGCAAATGACGGTCGCGGCGCTCGGCACGTTTATCGTCGCAGTGCTGCCGCATGACAGCGCGCTCGGCATGATCGCGGTCGTCGGCGGCTTTATCGCGCTGGCCTTTGGGTTCGGCGTTTTCGGAGTGCGGCGGGCGGCTGGGGGCATGCAAAACGCGCGTGCACGCCGCGCGCCGCCGGTAGACAATGGGGGCCGCACCTTGAGGCCCGCCCGGGAGGATTCAGCATGATCGACGAAACCCATGATCGCGCCCGCCGGAGCTGGGTCGATTCGGCCAACGGCCATGCCGAGTTTCCGTTGCAGAACCTGCCGTTCGGGGTGTTCACCCCGCCCGGCGCCACGGTGCCGGACGCGCGCCCGCGCGGCGGCGTCGCGATCGGCGATTCGGTCTTCGATCTGCGCGCCGCGGTCGAGGCCGGGTTGTTTTCGGGCCTCGCGGCGCGCGCGGCCGAAGCAGCTTCGGGGCCGAGCCTCAACCCGCTGATGGCGTTGGGCGCCGGACCCCGGCGTGCGTTGCGCCAGCAGGTCTTCGCGCTGCTTGCCGCAGACGGCGCGGGCCGGGGACAAGCCGAGGCGCTGGCCGGCCGGCTGCTCCACCGCGCGAGCGATTGCTGGCTGCATTTGCCGGCGACGATCGGCAATTTCACCGATTTCTTCGCCGGCATCCATCACGCCGCCAATGGCGGGCGCCGCCGCGACCCGAACAACCCGCTGAGCCCGAATTACAAATACGTGCCGGTCGCCTATCACAGCCGCGCCTCGTCGGTGCGCGAATCGAATGTCGCGGTGCGGCGGCCGAGCGGCCAGCGCAAATTGCCCGACGAGGCGGCGCCGACCTTCGGGCCGTGCCAAAAGCTCGATTACGAACTCGAACTCGCGGTGTGGGTCGGCCCCGGCAACCGCCAGGGCGAGCCGGTCGAGATCGGTGAGGCCGCCGAGCAGATCTTCGGGCTCGGGCTCGTCAACGACTGGTCGGCGCGCGACATCCAGCAATGGGAATCGCAGCCGCTGGGGCCGTTCCTCGGCAAGAGCTTCGGTTCCACCGTGTCGCCGTGGATCGTCACCGCCGAGGCCCTCGAACCGTTCCGCATCGCCCAGCCGCCCCGCCCGGACGGCGATCCGCGGCCCCTGCCCCACCTGTGGGACGACCGGGACCAGCAACAAGGCGCCTTCGACATCGCGCTCGAAGCGCTGATCCTGACCCCGCAGATGCGCGAAAAGGGTCTTGCCCCGCACCGCGTGTCGCAGAGCAACACCTCGGACCTTTATTGGACCGTCGCGCAGTTCGTCGCCCATCACACCAGCGGCGGCTGCAACCTGAGGCCCGGCGACCTGTTCGGCACCGGCACGATCTCGGGCCCGACCAAGGCCGGCTGGGGCAGCCTGAGCGAACAGAGCGCCGACGGCACCCGCCGGATCAGCCTCGCCTCGGGCGAGACCCGCAGCTTCCTCGAAAACGGCGACGAGGCGATCTTTCGCGCCCATTGCCGGCGCGACGGCTACGCCCCGATCGGCTTCGGCGAGTGCCGCGGAATGATCGTCGCCTGAGCGAACGAGAGCCCCGTTTATAAAAACGCCCGCACCAACGTGATTTCCTGGCATCGCACAACCATTCCGGGCACTATACGCGTTAAGCATTCGTAAACCGGGTGATGTTTAACTCCCTCTTGACGATGTGCTGGAGCGAGTAATGATGGCTTCCGATCAGATGGCGCGGCATGTTCTGGTCACGCGCCGCATCGAGGAAGTGTCGGGGATCCGGCCGGTCACGTTGCTGATCGCCTCGGGAATCGCGCTGATTACGGCAATCCTGATCTTGACCGGGATTGCGGCAAACCATTTGCGACAGCAGGCGCTCAGCGCCGCCGAGCGCGAACTGGCCCGCGTCGGCAGCGTTCTCGCCGCGGCGAGCAACCGCTCCCTGGACGCGATCGATGCACAGCTCGCCGGGATTGCGGGCGGTTTGAGCCAAAACGCAAACACCGATTCGCAACGCTTTCGCGAAGCTGCCTCGGCGCCGGAGACCAACGCCTTGTTGCAGAGCAGGCTCGGCCGGCCGGCGCGTCTTGTCGGGCTGGCGCTGATCGGCTCGAATGGCGAATTGCTGAATCATGCCGGCGCTTGGCATCCTGGAATCTCGGCCGGGAACTCGGCTGGGGACTCGGCCGACGCGGGTTCCGATATGGCCGCCCGGCTGCGCGCCATGCCGGCGCGGGCGAGCCTTATCGGCGTGGCAATCCGCGATCCCAAAACAGGCGCCCTCAGCCTGCCGTTCGCACATCGCGTAGATTCTCCATCGGGAATTCCGCTCGGCGCCGTCGTCGGGATGGTTCCGGCAACCTATTTCACCTCGCTGTTCGCCAGCGTCCCGCTCGCTCCGGACGCGGTTATCGTACTGCTCGGCCCGGAGGGGGCGATCCTCGCCCGCCACCCGGCCCAGCCGGGCAAGGCGCAGACCGCGGTCAAGGACACCGATCTCGCCGCCGTTTTTCGCGATGCATCGGAAACATTCGTGCGTCATGCGAGCGCGCCGGAGGGCGGCTGGCAGATCGAGGCGTTGCGGGCGCTCGCCGATTACCCGGCGGCCGTCGCGGTCAGCCGAAGCGCCGATCAGATCCTCGCCGAATGGAGCCACCAAATCTTGTGGTTCGGCGGTTTCGCCGTGATCGGCGCGTTCGCGATCGGGGTCATGATTTATTTGATCGCGCGCCAGTTCCAGACCCATGACACGATCGCGGAAATGCGAGCCGAGAGGATCGAGGGCGAAAAGATCGAGATCGAGCGCGCCCGCCTCGCGGTCGAAGCCGAGCTCTTGAAAAGCGAGCGCCTGTCGGTGCTGGGGCAGCTGACCGCAACGGTCGCGCACGAATTGCGCAACCCCTTGAGCGCGATCCGCAACACGCTGTTTGCGGTCAAGGAACTGACCACCAATGCCGGGGTAAAGCTCGACCGCCCGATCGCGCGCATGGAGCGCAGCATCGAACGTTGCGACCGGATCATTTCCGATCTGCTCGAATACACCCGGAACCGGGAGCTGAACCGGACGAGCGTGCGTTTCGATCGCTGGCTTGCCGATATGCTGGCCGAACAATCCGTGCCGCCGGCGGTGGTGCTCGCCCCCGAACTTGGCGCGGCGGACGCGATCGTGCCGGTCGACGCCGACCGCGTCAGGCGCGTCGTCATCAATCTGGTCGAGAACGCGGCGCAAGCGCTGGCTGAAACCGCGCCCGATCGCGAAAAGCGGATCAGTGTGCGCACCTCCACGCAGGATGGCGAATTGGTGCTCGTCGTCGAGGATACCGGGCCTGGAATCGCTCCGGAAAACCTGAGCCGCATCTTCGAACCGCTGTTCAGCACGAAAAGCTTCGGGACCGGGCTCGGGCTGCCGACCGTTAAACAGATCGTAACCCAACATGGCGGCATAATCACCGTCGAGAGCGAGCTCGGTCGGGGCACGTGTGTAACGGTTCGCCTGCCGCTTCAGCCAGACGCCATGGCAGAAGCCATGGCAGAAGCGATGGAAGAGGTGAAGGTGGCGGCATGACCCGGGTTCTGATTGTCGATGACGACATCGACCACGCCGAGAGCCTCGCCGACGTGATCGAGATGCGCGGCCATGAAACGCAGCTCGCGCATAGCGGCGAAGAGGCGTTGCGGCATTTTCGTACGGCGGATTTCGATTTCGTGCTGCTCGATGTGAAGCTGCCCGGGATCAACGGGGTCGAGACCTTTCTCGAAATGAAAAAGATTCGGCCGGCCGCCCAGGTCATGATGATGACCGGATACAGCGTCGAACAGCTCGTGGCGCAAGCGATCGAAGGCGGTGCGCTCGGCGTGCTGCACAAACCATTTGCCGCCATGCAGGTGCTGGAGTTGTTGACCAAGGTCAGACCGCGCGGCCGGGTGCTGGTGGCCGATGGCGACGCCGAGTTCGTCGGCAGCGTCGTGCCGATCCTCAAGCTTGCCGGCTACGACGTCGACACCGCCGCGACCGGCGCCGAGGCGCTCGAAAAAATGATCGCCGAGGATGTCGATTGCCTGGTGCTCGACCTGCGTCTGCCGGTGCTGTCGGGCGCCGAACTCTATGCGCGGCTGATCCAGGCCGGCCGCACGGTGCCGACATTGCTGGTGACCGGCGGCCACGAGGATGTCGACGAGGATCCGCGGCTCCGATCGCAGACCTGCGGGATGCTGTTCAAGCCGTTCGATCCGAATGCGCTGTTGAGCGCCATCGGGTCGGCGGTGTCGCTAGCCCAGGCGGGGTAATTCGATGCGGCGAGAAAATGGAATGATACGTTCGCTTCTGATCATCGACGACGATCTCGGTTTCGCCGAGTCGCTCGGCGACATGCTGCAACCGAGGGGCTATGTCGCGCATTCCGTCGACACCCCGGAACGGGCGGTGGCACTACTGCGCAATCCGCCGGACGGTGTCGAGCTGCCGCCGGTTGCGCTGATCGATGTGCGCCTCGGCGGCCTCGGGTCGGGCGTCGATCTGATCCCGCGCCTGCGCCTCGAACAACCGGAGCTGATCTGTGTCTTGATGACGGCCGGCATCGACAGCCAGACCGCGATCGAGGCGCTGCGCCGCGGCGCCTATGATTATTTCGACAAGGCGTGCGACCCCAATTCGCTGTTCGCCGTGCTCGACCGCTGTTTCGACCGGGTCGCGTTGCAGCGCGAGCGCGAGGCGGCCTACGAGGCGCTTCGCCACGCAAAGGAGGAGGCGGAAGCGGCCAGCCGCGGCAAATCCGGCTTCCTCGCGACGATGAGCCACGAGTTGCGCACGCCTCTCAACGCGATCATCGGCTTTTCCGAAATGATGCTGCGCGAGGTGCTGGGCACCCTCGGCAACGACCAGTATCGCGCCTATGTCGCCGATATCCACGAGAGCGGCACCCATCTGCTGCAGATCATCAACGATATTCTCGATCTCTCGAAAGCCGAGGCCGGCAAGCTCGAACTGCATGAGGACGTCTTCGACCTGCGCGATACGATCCGCTCGGTCCGCCAGCTGATCAGCGGGCGCATGTGCAACGGCGACCTGGCCGAATCGGTCGTGCTGGCGGACGATGTGCCGCTGCTCCGCGCCGACGAGCGCAAGACCAAGCAGGTGCTGCTGAACCTCGTCGCCAATGCCGTCAAATTTACCCCGCCCGGCGGCTGCGTCGACATCATCGTCCGGTTCGACCGCGCGGTCGGGATGACGCTGGCCGTCAAGGACACCGGGATCGGCATCGCGCCCGGCGATCTGTACCGCGTGCTGCAGCCCTTCGAGCAGGTCGATTCGACCTTCAGCCGGTCGCATCAAGGCACCGGGCTGGGCCTGCCGCTGGTCAAGGCGATCATGGAGCTGCATGGCGGCAGTCTGGAGTTGCAAAGCGTGGTTGGCGTTGGCACCGAGGTCAGCGTGACCTTCCCGCCGTACCGGGCCGTCCTCGACCCCGAGGGGGCGTCCGCCCGCAACGCCGCCTGATTAGAGAGGGCTGTTCAACCCCATAAACTCCGCCAGCTCGGAAAGCCGCCGAGCGGGTCGGCCGAAAAGACCGCGCGCATGATCGCCCGCGCCAGACAACCGGCCGCGGCGCTGCCAAGCCGCGCGAGTTCGGCCGGATCGACCTCGCCGCCCTCCCCGCCCCCGGTCGACAACGCGAACACGGTGTCGCCATCGAACGGGGTGTGCGCCGGGCGGATCGCCTGGGCGAGCCCGTCCTGCGCCATGATCGCGAGGCGCCGGCACGCGGCCTTGCCAAGCGCCGCGTCGGTCGCGACCACCGCGATCGTCGTATTGGCGCCCGCCGCCGCCGGCGCGCAGCCCGAAAAATCCGCCGGATCGAGCGGCGCGGCGGGAACGGGCGGCTGCGGGCCGATCTCGCCGGCCAGCGCCTGGTCGCTCGCCCATAGCCGCCCGCAATCGGGCCGCACCACCGAACCCCAGCTGTTGACCGCGACAAGCGCGCCCACCGTGATCCCGCCCAGGGCGCCATCAGACAGGCGCAGCGAGGCGCTGCCGATGCCGCCCTTGATCCGCCCGGCCTTGGCGCCGAGACCGGCGCCGGCGTTGCCGAGCGCGAAATCCCGGCCGGCATGCGCCAGCGCCTCCTGCCCGAGCCGGCGATAGGGCGGTTCGCCGGACCACGCCAGGCGGCCCGGAAACGCCAGATCGAACAAGATCACCGCCGGAACGATCGGCACACGCACATCGCGGACGGCAAACCCGCGCCCCATCGACGCCAAGCCCTGCATGACCCCGCCGGCCGCATCGAGGCCGAACGCGGAGCCGCCCGACAGCACGATCGCGTCGATCCGGGTGACCAGCGCCGCCGGATCGAGCAGCTCGGTGTCCCGGCTGCCCGGCGCACCGCCCCGCACATCGACCGCGGCGACCGCCGGCGCTTCGACCAGCACCACCGTCGTGCCGGTAATGCCGTCCCGATCCTCGGCCTGGCCCACGAGGAGCCCCGGTACGTCGGTGATCAGATTGTGCGGGCCGGGCCGGGCCATTTTTTTTCTCCAACGCGAGTTCACGACGGCGCGAGATTGCGTCGCTTCGCTCGCAATGACAGCCAAAAACTGGTTGTCATTGCGAGGAGCGCAGCGACGACGCAATCTCGGCGAGCCACTTGTCTTGTCGGGAGTGCGGGCATGTCGACGAGCGTAATCAAGAACGCCGCCTGGGTCATCGCCTGGGACGAGGGATCGGGGCGCCAGAGCTATCGCCGCGATGTCGATGTCGTGTTCAGCGGCGACCGCATCGCCTTTATCGGGCGCGATTACGCCGGCATGGCGGACCGGGTCATCGACGGCAGCGCCCGGCTCGTCATGCCGGGGCTGATAAACATCCATTCGCATCCCGAGCACGAGCCGCTCTATCGCGGCATCCGCGAGGAGCACGGGTTGCCGAGCATGCACATGACCGGGCTCTACGAGCGCTCGCAGGCAATGTCGGCGCCCGACGACGAGGCCCGCGCGGCCAGCGCCGAATTCGCTTATTGCGAATTGCTGCGCTCGGGGGTCACCAGCCTCGTCGACGTGTCGCCGCCGTGGCCGGGCTGGGTCGAGTTGTTCGCCAGGAGCGGCATGCGCGGCTTTCTGGCGCCCGGCTATGCCTCGGCGCGGTGGTCGATGGCGGATGACCACGAGCTGCATTATGCCTGGGACGAGGCGCGCGGCCGCGCCGGGTTCGCCGCGGCGCTCGACATCATCGACGCCGCGATCGCCGATTCCTGCGGCCGCCTGTCGGGGATCGTGTCGCCGATGCAGATCGACACCTGCACCGCCGACCTGCTGCGCGACAGCCGTGAAGCAGCCCGGGAACGCGCTCTGCCGTTCACCGTGCATGTCGCGCAAAGCGTCATCGAGGTGCGCGAGATGATCCGCCGCCACGGGCAGACGCCGGTGCAGTGGGCCCATTCGCTCGGCATCCTCGGCCCCGGCGCGATCCTCGGCCATGCGCTCTACCTCGATACCCATTCCTGGATCCGCTGGTGGACCAAGACCGACCTCGCGATCCTCGGCGATAGCGGCACGGCGGTGGCGCATTGCCCGACGCCGTTCGCCCGCTACGGCCATGTGATGGAGAATTTCGGCGATTATCTGCGCGCCGGCGTCACGATGGGCCTCGGCACCGATTGCAGCCCGCACAATCTGGTCGAGGAGATGCGCAAGGCCGCGGTGCTCGCCCGCATTGCGGCCCGCGACATCAACACCGTGACCACGGCCGACCTGTTTCATGCCGCGACGGTCGGCGGGGCGAACGCGCTGCTGCGCAACGATCTGGGCCGGCTCGCGGTCGGCAGCAAGGCCGACATCGTGCTCGTCGATCTCGACTGTCCGCAGATGCAGCCGGCGCGCGACCCGCTGCGCTCGTTCGTCTATCACGCCGCCGACCGCGCGGTGCGCGAATTGTTCGTCGACGGCAGGCAGGTCGTGGCCGACGGCCGCGTGCTGACGCTCGACCAGGAGGGAGCGGGTGGGCGCTTGCGCGCCGCGCAGCAGCGCATGGAGGCGCTCGCGCCGAGCCGCGACTACCGCCGCCGCAGCGCCGCCGAGATCACGCCGCTGAGCCTGCCCCTCATGTCTTGAGATTCACCGGCTCAGTACCGCCCGCCGAGCTTGCTGTGGTCCCAGCTGGTCAGCTTCGTCGGGGCGATCTTGAGGGCGATGCGTTTCGGCGCGCTGCGTGAGGCGCCGCTCGGCCGCTCGGTGCCGCGCCCGACGCCGAGCCAGGCCAGTATCTCGCCGACCCGGTCGGGCTCCTCGATCAGCTCGCAATCGCCGCGCACCATGATTCCCTTCAGCTCGGCATAGGAGCCGCCGGTCTCGACCATCACGCCGACCTTCGGGTTGCGGCGGATGTTCAGCACCTTCTGCGCCTTGCCGTAGGAGGTCATGTACCAGGCGCCGTCCCGGACGGTGAAATTCATCGCCACGACATGCGGGAACCCGTGCTGGTCGACCGTGGCAAGCGCGCATTTGCGGTTGTCGCGCAAAAACGCCGCCTGTTCCTCCGGGGTGAGGCGGATGTCCGGCCGTTGTGCCATCGTGTTGCTCCCTCAATTCGTCATTCCGGCGCCCGGAATGAACCTTATGACTGCAACTCGCCGGGTTTGGCGACGAGGAGGAGACGTGAGCCGCGCTCTTGGGGGCTACACCTCGGTCCTGGCGCCGGTGCGGCCGGTGATCAGCCCGTAATGCTCGGTGCGGCGGTGCTTGTCGAAATTAAAGACCGTGCGTCGCAGATAGTCGCCGAGTTCGAGGTCCAAGGTCGTCGCGATCAGCTCGTCGTCCTCGGTCAGGGCCTGCGCCGCGATCTCGCCGGTCGGCGCGACGATGGCCGAGCCGCCGATCATCGCGAACCCGTCCTCGGCGCCGCATTTGGCCGATGCCAAGACCCAGGCCGCGTTCTGATAGGCCCCGGCCTGCAACGACAGCAGATGATGGAACATCCGCAGATGCTCGGGCTCGCGGTGGTGGATATTCATGGTCGGCGTGTTGTAGCCGAGCGCGACGATCTCGACCCCTTGCAGCCCCATGACCCGGTACGCCTCGGGCCAGCGCCGGTCGTTGCAGATGCACATGCCGATCACCGCGTCCTGCATCCGCCAGACGTTGAACCCCTCGTTGCCGACATCGAAATAGCGCTTTTCGAGGTGCTGAAACGGCGCATCGGGCAAGTGTTCCGAATGGCCGGGCAAATGAATCTTGCGATAGCGCCCGACGATTTTTCCAACCGGATCGACCAGGATCGAGGTGTTGTAATGGCGCTGTTTGCCGTTCTCCTCGGTCAGCTCGGCATAGCCGAGATAAAAGCCGACGCCGAGTTCCTTGGCGATATCGAACAGCGGACGCGTCTCCGGACCCGGCATCTCGCGCTCGAAATAGCGGTCGATCTCGCCCTGGTCGGTCATCCACCAGCGGGGGAAGAACGTCGTCAGCGCCAACTCGGGAAACACAACAAACCGCGCGCCATTACCGTGGGCCTCCCGCAGCAGCGCGATCAGCCGCTTGACGACGGCTTCGCGGTTGTCGGCGAGATGAATCGGCCCGAGCTGGGCGACGGCGGCGCGAAGCTTGCGGGGCATGAGGCCTCCTTCACCAATGTGACGCTGCTATCCGATCCTGCGTCCTTCGAGACGCCCCAATTGGGCGCTCCCGCGAAACCCTGGCTTACCGCGAAACCCTGCTTGGCGGAACCATCATGGCTGGCGGCTTGGCGTTCTTGGGATATTGGCCACCACGTCACGGCGCTTGACAGGCGCCAGGGCGCCGCGACAGTGGCGCCGCCATGATCGAGCAAGCGGTTATTCTTTGCGCCGGCGCCGGCAATTCGGCTGGGTCGAGCGGCGATGCGGCAAGCCCGCCGCCGATTGACGACACACGGTTCCTCGATACGCTGTTGTTCGAGCTCGGCCGCCATGGCTTGCGGCGGGTCCTGCTGCTCGCCGGCGACGCCGCCGGACGAATCGCGCCCTACGCGGCCGCCACTCCGCTCAAGGCGCGCTTCGGGCTCGACCTCGACATCGCCGGCGGCGGCGGCGGCGGCGGCGGCGGCGGGAAATTGTGGCGCGCCCGCGACCGGCTCGACGGCGAGTTTCTGCTGCTCGACGGCGGTGGCTGGTTCGACATCAACCTGCGCGACCTGGCGATGCGGTTGGCGCTGGCTCGGCGCGTTCGGGGCGTCCTGGCCCTGCGGCGGGTTCCCGATCGCGGGCGCTCCGACGCGGTACGCCTCGTCGGCGACCGGATCGCGGGGTTCCACGCGCGAGCGGCGGGGCCGGGGCTGGTCGCCGGCGGGGTCTGCGCGCTGCGCCGCGATGTCGTCGAGGAGTTCGGCCGGGAGGGGTCGCCCGACGCGGCGGCGTTCCCCCTGCTCGCCTCCGCCGGCCAACTGGGGGGCGTCGTCTACGATCGCAATTTCGTCGAAATCGTCGGGGCCGAGGACCCGACCCGCGCCCGAAACGATTATCCGCCAAGCCGGCTGCGACCTGCGGTCTTTCTCGACCGCGACGGCGTCCTCAACCACGATGACGGCCATGTCGGCTCGGTCGCGCGGTTTCGCTGGATCGAGGGAGCCGCGGCGGCGATCAAGGCGTTCAACGATGCCGGGATGTTCGTGTTCCTCGTCACCAACCAGGCCGGGGTCGCGCGCGGGCTCTACGGCGAAGCGGACATCCGCCGGCTGCATGCCCATGTCGCCAGCGAACTGGCCGCAGCAGGCGCGCATCTCGACGACATCCGCTATTGCCCATTTCACCCGGAAGGGATCGTCGCCGCGTATCGCCGGAGCAGCGACTGGCGCAAGCCCGCTCCGGGCATGATCCTCGACCTGCTGCGCTTCTGGCCCGTCGAGCGGAGTGCGAGCTTTCTGATCGGCGACCGGGGCAGCGACCTCGCCGCCGCAGCCGCGGCCGGCATCCCGGGCCATCTGTTCACGGGCGGAGACCTCGTCGGGTTCGCCGCCGGCCTCCTGCGACAGCAAGCCCAATCTCTTTCAGGTTCCGCTGGGTTCGGCCGAGGGGTATAAAGGAAATTCGGCGCCGCGGGTCGCGGGGGCGGGGCGCTTGTTCGGATCACGGTTTCGCGATCTTTTCCCGTCAGTCTAGCGTGGAATTTGTAATGGTCGACCTGTTCCGGCGTGCCGAGACCGCGCGCGACATTTCCGTTGCCGGAGGCACGCGGTCGCGCGCCGCGCCGCGGTTCGGGTTGAATGTGCGGTCGGTGAATATCTGGTTCTGGGCGATAGTCGGACTGCCGACGCTGCTCGCGGGGGTCTATTATTTCGCGATAGCGTCCGATCTTTATCTGTCCGAGGTCAAGTTCGTCGTCCGCGGGCCGGCGAAAGCCCCGACCAATGCAATCAGCGCGATGCTGAGCAGCGCGGCGGCCGGCGCGGTCTCCGAAGACACCTTCGCGGTGCACGAGTATTTGATGTCGCGCGATGCGGTGCGCCGGCTCGAGCGCGAAAACGATCTGCGTACGCTGTTGAGCCGGCCGGAGGGCGATTTGATCACCCGGTTTCCCGGGTATATGTATTGGCGCAAGGATTTCGAGGCGCTCTACAAAGCCTATTCCCGGTTCATGACGATCGAGATCGACAGCACGAGCGGCGTCAGCACGCTGCACGTCAAGGCGTACCGCCCGGAAGACGCGCAACGGGTAGCGCAGGCGCTGCTGACCTTTAGCGAGCAGCTGGTCAACACCCTGAACGAACGCGCCCGGCATGACGCGCTCGGGGTGTTTCAGCGCGAGGTCCACAACATGGAGCGCCAGATCGCGAGCATCCAAAGCCAGCTGACCGCTTACCGGATCAACCAGAAGATGCTCGATCCCAAGAGCGCTTCGGCCGGGCCGATCGAGCTCCTGGCGCAGATGAACGGGCAATTGGCCAACGCCAAGGCGCAGCTTTCCGCGGTCGTCAAGAACTCGCCGAGCAGCCCCCAGATCCCGCTGGTGCGCACACGGATCAGCTCGCTTGAAAAACTGATCGCGGAAGAACGCGCCAAGATCACCGGCGACACCAACTCGGTGGCCACAGCGCTCAGCGAGTACGAGCGGCTCGACGTCCAGCGCCTGTTGACCGAAAAGCAGCTGGCCTCCGCATTTACCTCGCTCGAGGCGGCGCGGCTCGAAGCGCAGCGCCAGCAGCTGTACCTCGAAACGATCGCGCAGCCCAATCTCGCCGATTACCCGCTCTATCCCAAACGCATCGTTTCATTCGCGACCGTGCTCGTCTGCTGCTTGCTGGCCTACGGAATCGCTTGGCTGCTCGTCGCCAGCGTCCGCGAACATGCTGCCGCCTAGAACCGACAAATCGAACCGGCGGCGGATTGAGCGATGATCGCCGCCACCGGGATCTGCAAGGATTATCACTCGGAGACGCACTCCGGGCACAACCGGGTGCTGAGCGATGTATCGTTTTCGGTGGCGCGCGGCGAGAAGATTGCCGTGCTCGGCCGCAATGGCGCGGGCAAGTCGACGCTGATTCGGCTGATCGCCGGCATCGAGCTGCCGACCGCGGGCCGCATCGAGCGCGGCATGTCGATTTCCTGGCCGGTCGGGTTGAACGGCGGGGTCGGCGGCAGCATGACCGGGAACGACAACATCCGGTTCATCTGCCGCATCTACAACAAGCCGTTCGCGCTGATGCGCGAATATGTCGACGATTTTGCCGAACTCGGCAAATTGCTGCACGAGCCGGTCAGAACCTATTCCGCGGGTATGCGGGCGCGGCTTAATTTTGCGCTGTCGATCGCGATCGATTTCGACTGCTATTTGATCGACGAGGTCATTTCAGTCGGAGACCAGCGCTTCCAGCGCCGCTCGCACGAAGAACTGTTTGAAAAACGGGCCGATCGCAGCCTGATACTCGCCTCCCACGTTCCGCACATCGTCAAGGATTATTGTTCGCGGGCGCTCGTCTTGCACCGCGGTCGCGGCAAGGTGTTCGAAGACCTCGATCTGGCGCTCGACATCTACGAGGATTTGTAGGCCGGCAAATCCGGCGGCCAGCGCCTATTCCTCGTCGGGGACAAGGGCGGCGCGGAGGAGCCGCGCCCCGACGATTTCGATCGACCCGTCGAAAGCGGCGCGCTGCGAGCTGACCCGAACCGCGATCGGGTGCCCGCCCGCCTCGTTCAGCGCAAAATCGAGCGTGACCGCGGCGCTGCCCTCCCCGTGCGGGCGCATCATGGCGGAGGCAATCGGACCCGCGGCCCAAACTTCGGCCAGGAACTGATGCTCGGCGGCGCCGCGCGAAAACAGCGCGGTCAGCGACAAGGACCAGGAACCCGGCGGCAGCATGATGTCGGGCCCCTGCACCAGGCAGCGAGCCCGGCCGGTGATGTCGATCGGGCCCCTCGCCCGCTCCCGCGGCCGATCGCCGAGAAAAAACAGGTCGCGCCCCCAGGCGATCGACAACGCCGCGCCAGGGGATGGCTGATCGACATAGGGCGCGAGCGCGCCAATCACGAGCTCCTGTTCGGCCGGGGCGAGGGAGTTCCACCAGGCAATGGAATCATATTCCGGGCGGACGGCATCCGCCGCCTCCAGACCGTCGGCCAGATCGGCGATCTCATCCTCGCCGACGGGTATTTCGAGATGGCGCGCAATGGCGGCGACCGTATCGGCCGCTCGCGGCCAATCGCGCTCGCCGTAGAGGAGCAGCGGCCCGGACACCCCGGACACCCCGGACACCCCGGGCGTCGCGGCACAGCCGCTCAGCGCCGCGCAACTGCTGGCGAGCATCTGGACCGAAGCGGCGAGCTCGATTTCCCGGCCGAGCACAAGTTCGATCAGCGCCCGGCGCGGATCGTCGAGCGCCACGACATAATTCCGCCGGTGATCGGCGAGCGCGGCGCGCAGGCCCCCGCCGGGCTGCTCCGACGACACGACCGCATGCGACGCGCCGCTATGAATCGCGCTTAGCGCGACCTGGTCGAGCGTGTCGGCGCGGATTACCTCGCCCACGCCCCCCGCGCGGCGCAGAAGCTCAGCCGCGACCGTCTCGCACCATCCCGAAAACCCGCCGGGCAACCCCAAAATAAAAAACAGCATCGGCGTCGCTTGACGGGTTTTCCCGAGCGGCCCTCGGCACCGCGCACAATGCGCAAGGCTCAGGCCCGCGGCAAGCCGCCTCTGTGCCGGCCGTCTCTATGCCGCATGGCGCCCCGCGATGCCCGAAATTTCGCAGCGTCCCGCCGTCCCGTCGAAAAAATGGCATCCGCTGCCGCGGCCCGATAGCATCAGCCCATCGAGGGTTACAGGAGGAAACCATGCCGGCCTATTTCGTCGCCGAGGTCGAAATCACCAATCCGGCCGGGTACGAGCCCTATCGTGTGCTCGCCGGCGCAAGCATCGCCCAGTATGGCGGGCGCTTTCTCGCGCGCGGCGGCAAGGCCGAGCTTATCGAGGGCAGTCCCGAGCCGCAGCGCGTCGTCATCACCGAGTTCGCCGATGCCGCGGCAGCCCACCGCTGGTACAACTCCCCGGAATACCAGGCGGCGCTGCCGATCCGGCTGGCCAATTCGCGCGGCCGGGCTTTCATCGTCGAGGGCGCCTGACGGCGCGGCGCGGTATGCTTGCCATCGGGTTCGGGGCAA
This sequence comes from Rhizobium sp. Q54, assembly GCA_945861155.1. GTDB lineage: Bacteria > Pseudomonadota > Alphaproteobacteria > ATCC43930 > CGMCC-115725 > DATARH01. The sequence goes on along the minus strand of CAMATN010000028.1, from coordinate 204 downwards.
ATCCGAATTTGACGATGCCGCCATGGATTTGCCAATATTTGCAGAAACACGGTTTGCCGGAGTAGTATAATCCTCCGATTTATTATATCGTGGGTTCCTCAACTACGGGAGGAACCCGATGAAACGCGTCCTTGTGCTGTGTTCGCTGTTGGTCCTGGCAGCCTGCGTGCCTGCCGCACCGCCGCCGCCGCCTCCGCCGCCGCC
>CAMATN010000027.1 GCA_945861155.1 Rhizobium sp. Q54 | reverse complement strand
CAGAACCTCCCCAGCCTGCGCCTTCTGCGCTTCCGTCAGCGTGTCGACCCCACACAGCCATGCCTGAAATGCACGCCGCTCCATACCCTCAATCCTCCAGCGTTTCGGCCATTCTACGCCAGATCATTACGTTTTGCTAATAGAGCCTTGAAGATCGAGTATTGCCATTCGACGCGCGCGCAGCCGAAGAAGCGGCGGTCCTGATGGCGAACCGAAATCAGGCCGGCCGGCCCGGCGAACTGCGCGACACGATGATCGCTGGAATTGCGATTGCCCGGCACGCGACGCTGGCGACCCGCAATACCCGCCATTTCGCCGATTTGCCGGTGTCGGTGATCGATCCCTGGACAGCTTGACCGGCGATCAATTCCGCGGTGCCGGGCCGGGGTAGCGGGCGGGATCGACCGGCGGCTTCTCGGCCTCCGTCCGCGATGGTCCGGCAAGCAACCCGAACAGCCGGTCGATGGCCGATTCCTCGGCCGCCAGCGGCGCCGCCACCTTGGCGTCCAGCCCTGGCGCGGGAGCGGTCGGCAGCGGCCTGACCGGCATTCCCTTGGTCGCGGCGAGCATGAAATTGCGCCACGCGATCGCCGGCAGTGTCCCGCCGGTCACCTTGTTCATCGGCGTGTCGTCGTCGTTGCCGAGCCATACGCCGGCGATCAGATCCGCGGTGTATCCGATGAACCAGGCGTCGCGGTATTCCTGGGTCGTGCCGGTCTTGCCGGCGGCGGGCCGGGGCAGCGCCGCGGATTTCCCGGTGCCTTGGGCGAGCACCCCGGCCAGCATCGCGTTCATCATGCCGGCCAGTTCCGGCGCCATGACTGCCCCCGTTCCCGACCCGGCACGGCGGTAGACCACCCTGCCGCTGCTGTCGCGGATTTCGCTGATCCCGTAAGCGAGGACGCCGAGGCCGCCATTGCCGAACGGGGCATAGGCGGCGACCAGCTCCAACAAATTCACCTCGCTGGTGCCGAGCGCGATACTCGCGTCGCGCGCCAGTTCGGAGGTGATGCCGAGCCGGTTGGCCGTCGCGACGACACGCGCGATGCCGGCGCGCTCGGCGATTTGGACCGCGACCGTATTGACCGATTGCGCCAGCGCCTGGGCGAGGCTGATCTCGCCCAGGTAGCGGTTCAGGTAATTGTGTGGCTGCCAATTGCCGATACGGATCGGCGCGTCGATCAGGCGGTCATCGGGGCGCAGCCCGGCTTCGAGCCCGGCGAGATAGACAAACGGCTTGAACGCCGAGCCGGGCTGGCGCTGCGCCTGGGTCGCGCGGTTGAACTGGCTGCGCCCGTAATCGCGCCCGCCGACCATCGCCCGCACCGCCCCATCGGGCGCCATCGCAACGAGCGCGCCCTGACCGACCGCGTCCTTGGCGCCGTTGCGCGCCAGCACATCGGCGATCGCCGCCTCCGCCTGGGATTGCAGCCGCGGGTCGAGGGTGGTGCGGATCGTCAGGTCGCGATTGCCGGCGCCGGCGAATTCGCGGGTCTGGTCGGCGACCCAGTCGGCGAAATAGCGTGATCCCGGCCGGCCGATCGCGGCCGGGGCCAGGCCCTGCTTTTCGGCGCTGGCGGCGTCGGCCGCGGTAATAAAGCCGGCTGCAACCATGTTGTCGAGCACCTGCGCCGCCCGCCCGGCCGCGGCGGTCCGATCGCGCGCCGGACTGAACCGGGTCGGCGCCTTCAACAACCCGGCAATGACGGCGCTTTCGAACAGCCCGAGCTGGGCGGCCGATTTCCCGAAATAGCGCTGCGCCGCGGCATCGACGCCATAGGTTCCGGCGCCGAGATAGACCCGGTTCAGATAGATTTCGAGGATCTGATCCTTGCTGAAACGATGTTCGAGCCATACCGCCAGCAGGGTTTCCCGGATCTTGCGGGCGAGGCTGCGCTCCGGCGTCAGGAACACGATCTTGGCGAGTTGCTGGGTGATCGTGCTGCCGCCCTGCACGATGGCGCCGGCCCGCAGATCGGCCGCGGCGGCGCGAACGAGCCCGATGGGATCGATCCCGAAATGGCTGTAAAAGCGACGGTCCTCGGTCGCGATCACCGCTTTCGGCAGAAACGGCGACACCTCGCCCAGCGACATCGGCTGCCCGAACAAATCGCCCAGGCTCGCGACGAGGCTGCCGTCCGCGGCCAGCACCGTGACGCTCGGGCGGCGCTCGGCGACGGTCAATTGGCTGGTGTCCGGCAGGGTCACGGCGAAATAGGCGAGCGCGCCGCCGCCGATAATCGCGCCCCACAGGACGAGCAGCACAACGAGCTTGAAAATACCGCCGAGGAAACGCCGTCCCAAGCCGTGGCCTCGGTCCGCGCCCTGGCCGGGCCGGCGCGGCGCCCAGGGCGGCGGGGCGGCCCCGATCCGCTCGCGCGGATCGACGCGCAGCGGGCGCGGCTCAGGCATCGCCCGCTGCCGGGCCGATTTCCGGGCGCATCACCGGGCACATCGACGGGTTCCCCACCCTAGCGGCGGACCGCTCCGCCATGCGAGCGGCGATTATGCACCGAACTGTGCCACGGCTTTGGCAACGCGTAATTCGGCCGGCCCGGAACCGAGTTCCCAGCGCGAATGTTTCGACAGATCGGCCAATTATCTGGAGCGACCCGATGGCGAACGCGACCAGCCCTCAATCCCCGGCCATCAATGCCCCGGCCATGAATGTCGGGTCCGCCGAGCGAATCGGCTCGACGGTTGCCGGCGCGGCGCTGCTCGCGCGGGCGCTGGCGCATCCCTCGCCTGGCCGCATCGCGTTGGCGATCGGCGGCGCCGCGCTGCTGGGACGCGGCCTCACCGGGCATTGCCTGTTGTACCGGGCGCTCGGCATCGGGACGCCGGGCGAACACGGCGACCCGCGCAACGCCGTGGGGGATGACCCGGTCGATTCCGCGTCGGAGGACAGCTTCCCGGCGAGCGACCCGCCCTCGTGGACGCCCGTCGCCGGCACCGCCGCGAAGCATCAGCCGGCAAAGCTCTGATCGAGCCTCGGTCGGGCTGCGTCTAGCTTGCGGCGCGGCGGATCAGTTCGGCCCAGCGGTCGAGCTCGGGCAGTGTCTTGTCGGATTTGTCCGGCGGCAGGCTGACGACGACCCGGGCGACGCCCTGCTCCTCGTAACGGCGCAGCCGGTCGAGATCTTCGCCGGCGCCCCACACCGTCACCGGCACGTCGCCGACATCGCGGCCCATCTCCTCCGCCATCTGCCGGAAATGCGGCAGGAAATCGGTCACGTCAGTGTAATGCGCCCGGCTCGCATTGGGGATCCAGCCATTGCCGTAGCGCAGCGCGCGCCGCGCCGAATGCGGAAAGGCGCCGCCGACGATGACCGGCGGGTGCGGCGTCTGCACCGGCTTCGGCCGCGCCGCCATCGGTCCGAAATCGACCAATTCGCCGTGATACTCGGCGGCGTCCTGGGTCCAGATCGCCTTCATCGCTTCGATCCGCTCGCGCATCAGCTTGAAACGCGTCTTGAAGACGGTGCCGTGGTCTTCCATCTCCTCGGCGTTCCAGCCGCCGCCGATGCCGAACAGAAACCGCCCGCCCGACACCTGGTCGAGCGAGGCGACCAGCTTGGCGGTCTGGATCGGGTCGCGCTGGGTCACGAGACACACCCCGGTGCCGAGCTTGATTGTGGTGGTGACGGCGGCCGCCGCGCTCAGCGTCACGAACGGGTCCATCACGTCGTAATACTGTTTCGGCAGTTCGCCCGGCCCGCCGTGAAACGGCGAGCGGCGCGATGTCGGGATGTGCGAATGCTCGGGCGCCCACACCGATTCGAACCCGCGCGCCTCGAGCGCCCGCGCCAGCTCGCCCGGCCCCATCGAATAATCGGTAAAGAACATCGCGGCGCCGAATTGCATGACGGGTCTCCCTTGCAGGGGCTTTAGGCGGGCGGGGTCACGAGCCGGTCAACGCCTGGTAGGTCAGCGTGCGGAAGGTCCGGCGATAGGGCGTGCCTTGCGGAGAGGGCATCTGGATCAGCTGCATCGCGATCAACTTCTGCTGGGGATCCACAAAAAAGCCGGTCCCGAACGCGCCGTTCCAGTAATAGGTGCCGACCGAGCCGGGGAGCGGATTGTGGCCGGGGGCGGTGCGCACCGCGAAGCCGAGACCGAAACCCTGCCCCATTTCGGGGGTGGGTAGCGAATCACCGGGCTGGCGCCGCGACCGTTCGGTATAGGCGATGCCCGGCGGCAGGGCGTTGCTGGTCATCAACCGCACGGTATGCGGCGACAGCAGCCTGACGCCGCCATACTCGCCGCCATTCAGCAGCATTGTCGAAAAACGCAAATAATCGGCGGCGCTTGAAACCATGCCGCCGCCGCCGGACAGCAAGCGCGGCTTTTCCGTCACATCGCGCAGCGTTGGCGTTTTCCCATCGGGGCCGGCTTGCGCCTGGGCCAGACGACCGAGATCGGGCTCGCGCACGTAGAAATCGGTCGAATTCATCCCGAGCGGCTTGGTGATGCGCTCGGCGATAAAGCGGTCGAGCTCCATGCCCGAGACGACTTCAACCACCCGCCCGAGCACGTCGGTCGACATGCTGTATTCCCATACCGATCCGGGGTGATGCGCGAGCGGCAGCTTGGCGAGTTTGCTGATCAGCTCGGCCGAGCTTTGACCACGATCCGAGACCTTGGCCTCGCGATACGCCAGGTGAACAAGCCTGTCGCCGAACTGGCCGTACACCAGACCGGAGGTATGGCGCATCAAATCCTGCACGGTCATGGCCCGGCGCGGCGTCTCGAGCCGCAAGCCCGGCTTTCCGGTGACCGGGTCGAGTTCCTCGACGCCGACCTTTACGTCCTTGAACTCCGGCAGATAGGTGGACACCGGCCTGATCAGGTCGAGCTTGCCTTCCTCGACCAGCATCATTGCCGCGACCGAGACGATCGGCTTCGTCATCGACGCGAGGCGGAAGATCGCGTCCGGTTTCATCGCGATCTTCTTTTCCCGGTCCTGGTAGCCGATGGCCTCGACATAGGCCAGCTTGTCGTTGCGCGAAATCAGCAGCACCGCGCCCGGCAGCTCGCCGCGATCGACATAGCCCTGATAAGTCTCGGTGATGCGCTTCAGCCGTTCCGGCGAAAAGCCGAGCTGCTCGGGCTTCGCGATGGCGGCGAAATCTTCCGCCAGGGCGATGCCCGCCCATGAGGTGGCAATCAGCCCGAAAAGCAGCAGGCGGCAAATCTTCATCGGTTTCTCCCCATCGATATTTATTTTTTGCGTCTGCGTAACAGGGTGCGCGCCCGAGACAGATCAAAGCACGCCGGCGGTCAATTCGCCAGCGAGCGGATCAGCCCGGCCCAGCGGTCGAGTATCGGCAACGTATTGTCGGCGCTGTCGGCGGCCAGTTGGACGACGCCGCGCGCGACGCCCTGGTCGCGGTGGCGCTTCAGGCGGTCGAGGTCGGGGGGAACGCCCCACACCGTGACCGGCAATTGCGCGAGGTCGCGGCCGGCTTCCGCCGCCATCTGGCGGAATTGCGGCAAATAGTCGGTGACGTCCTCGTATTGCGGCCGGCGCGAATGCGGGATCCAGCCATTGCCGTAGCGGATCGCGCGCCGCGCGGCATGCGGGAACATGCCGCCGACGATGACCGGCGGGTGCGGCTTCTGTACCGGCTTCGGCCAGCTCGTCATCGGCGGAAAATCGACCATGTCGCCGTGATATTCGGGCTGGTCCTCGGTCCAGATCGCCTGCATCGCCTCGATCCGCTCGCGCATCAGCTTGAAGCGGGTTTTGAATTCGGTGCCGTGATCGGCCATCTCCTCGGCATTCCAGCCGCCGCCGACCCCGAACAGGAAGCGCCCGGCCGACACCTGGTCGAGCGAGGCAACCAGCTTCGCCGTCTGGATCGGGTCGCGCTGGATCACCAGGCAGACCCCGGTGCCGAGCTTGATCGTGCTGGTGACGGCGGAAGCGGCGCTCAGCGTCACGAACGGGTCCATCACCTGCGAATATTGCTTCGGCAACTCGCCGCCCGAGGGAAACGGCGAGTTGCGCGCCAGCGGGATGTGTGAATGCTCGGGCGCCCACATCGATTCAAAGCCGCGCGCCTCCAGCGCCTGCGCCAGCGCGGCCGGGCTCATCGAATAATCGGTAAAGAACATCGCCGCGCCGATCTGCATGCGTCTCTCCGTCAGGCAGTATTCAAAACGGGTCGAGATTGCTTCGTCGCTGCGCTCCTCGCAATGACAACAACTGTGCTGTCATTGCGAGCGAAGCGAAGCAATCTCGTGCGACCGGCGCAATCTCGGCTACGCCGCCTGCTGCAGCGTCGGGGCGGAATCGGCGACGGTGGTGCGGTGGAGTTCGCGGACCGCGGCGGGGTCGTAGCGCCGGGCGCGGTGCATCATGGCGCGGTTGTCCCACATCACCAGATCGCCGCCCCGCCATTGCTGCGCGTAGACGAATTGCCGCTGCGTCGCGTGCTCGTTCAAATCGCGCAGAAAGGCGCGCGCCTCCGGCACCGGCCAGCCGATAATCTCGCCGGCATGCGCCGACAGGAACAATGAGCGCCGCCCGCTTCCCGGATGGCGGCGCACCAAGCGCTGCGGCACCGGCTGATTGCGCGCCCGTTCATCCTCGGTCCATTCGGCAAAGCCGAGGAGACCGCGCGAATAGATCTGGCTGTGCATGCAGACCAGATCGCGGCATTGCTCCGTTGTTTCGTCGTCGAGCGCGTCATAGGCGGCGCGCATGTCGGCGAATTCGGTATTGCCATTGCCGAGCGGCCCCGGCTGCGGAATGACCCGCGCATGCAGCAGCGAATATTTCGCCGGGGTCGGCTTGAACGAGCTGTCCGAGTGCCACAGCATGTTGCCGAGGCTGAACAGGCGGCGCCGGTCGTCGCGCGCCAGCACCGTGTTGTCGCGGCCGAGATTGGAGATGTCGGCGATTTCCGGCGCGAGCCCACGTTGGTGTTGTCGGGCGATGCCATGCGAGATCGCGTGTTCGAGCGGCCCGAAATGGCGGCTGAAGGCGAGCTGCTGCTCGTCGTCGATCGCCTGGTCGTGGAAGATCAGCACGGCGAAGCGGTCCATGCCGGCGGCGATCGCCGCGACCTCGTCTTGGGTGACCGGCCGGGACAGGTCGATGCCGTCGGCGATCCCGACGAAATCGGGCAGCCGATCGGGCTCGGCCGGACGAAAATCGATGGTCATGGCAGCCGCGACTCCGTGGTAATTTTCAGCGCGCCAATTTAGCACCATCGAGATTGCGTCGTCGCGCGGCTCCTCGCAATGCAGTTATCCCATACGGTTGGCCGGGGAGGTTTCGAGCTGAAAATTTCGCCGCGGCGGCTGATCGTTTGCGCCGACGATTTCGGGCGCGACGTCGCGATCAACGAGGCCGTCGAGACGGCCTGCCGCGACGGCGTCCTGTCCTGCGCCAGCCTGATGGTCGCGGCGCCTGCCGCCGCCGATGCCGTGGCGCGCGCAATCAGGCTCCGTGGGCTCCGCCGCCTCGACGGGCTGCGGGTCGGGTTGCACCTCGTGCTGATCGGCGGCAGCCCGGTATTGCCGGCCGCCGAACTCGGCAGCCTGGTCCGCCGCGACGGGCGTTTCGATGGTAATCCGGTCCGCGCCGGGCTGCGTTATTTTCTGGCGCCGGGGATGCGCGGGCGTCTCGCCGCCGAAATTCGCGCTCAGTTCGAGGCGTTCCGGGCGACCGGGCTCGCGCTCGACCACGTCAATGCACACCAGCACATGCATTTGCATCCGACGATCGCGCGGCTGCTCGTCGAGATCGGCAGCGATTATGGCATGCGGGCGGTGCGCCTGCCCGCCGAGCCGGTCGCGGCGCTGCGGCTTGCGTTTCCGGGCGAACGCTACAAGGCGCCCCTCTACCGGCCGGCGATCGCGGGCTTGCGCCGGCGGCTGGGCCGCGCCGGGCTGGCGATGAACGACCATGTCTTTGGGATCGCGTGGAGCGGCGCGATGACCGAGCACCGGGTGCTCGCCCTGCTGCCCCATCTGCCGCCGGGGGTCAGCGAAATCTATTTCCACCCGGCCACCGAGACCAATGCGGCGCTCGCCGAGGGCATGCCCTCGTACCGCCATGCCGAGGAATTGGCCGCGCTCGTCAGCCCCGCGGTGCGGCGCCGGATCGCCGAACTCGGCATCAGCCTGATCGGGTACGGCGATCTCGCTCCGGCGGGCTAAGCGATTGCGCTGCCGGGCCGAGCAGCGCCGGCAGGATCAACAGCGTGCAGAACAGCGTGCAGGCAAGCGATATCGTCAGCAATGCGCCCATCCCCGCCGTCCCCGGATCGTTCGACAAAGCCAGGCTGCCGAAGGCCGACATCGTCGTCAGCGCGCTGAAGATGACCGCGCGCGCCGTGCTCGATTGCAGGTGATCGGTCTGTCCGGCGCGCCAATTCATCACGAAATAGATGTCGAACGCGACCCCGATCCCGAGCAGCAGCGGCAGCGCGATGATGTTGGCGTAATTGAGCTTGATCCCGATCGCGACGGTAATCGCCAGGGACAAGATCGCGGCGAGCAGCAGCGGGGCGATCACCAGCGCGACATCGCGCCACCGGCGCAGGACCACCGCGAGCAGCACCGTGATCGCCGCGACCGCGATCAGCCCGGCCTGCAGGAAGGCAGAGCTGATCAGCCGGCCGGCCTCCTGGATCGTCACCGTCGCGCCGGTTGCGTCAGGCGCAATTGCGCGCACCGCGGCGACAAACCGCTCCAGCACGGCCGGGTCGCGGGCGTCGCCGCGCGGAAACACCTCGACCCGGGCGCGCCCGTCGGATGCGATCCAGCTGTCGCGCAGCTCCGGCGGCAGGCTCGCCAGTGTCACCGTCTCGGCCTCGATCAGACCGCGCAGCATCGCGAGGCGCTGGTCGAGGCCGGCAACGAGGGCATCCCGCAGGGCCGGGACGATCGCGGTTCCGCGCGTCGCCGCGATGTCGAGCGCGCTGGCGAGACGCGCCGCCGCGCTTTGCGGCCCACCCGCTGCCGCAACAGGCCGCAACGCGTCGCGGCAGGCGGCGAGCGATTTGATCACCGCGTCGTCGCTTGGCGGCGGTAATACCGAGTCCGGCGTCAGGGTCGGGCCGAGCAGCAGTGCCAGGTCGCCGACGATCGCGAGTTTCTCCGCCTGTTGCTCGGGGATGAAGCTGGAAGCGGTGATGGCCTGCGCCACCTCGGGCAGGGTCGAGAGCCGCTCGGCGAGCGCCTCGGCGTCGCGCGGCGACGGCGCCAGAATTTCGGCCGTGTAGGGCGTCGTCATCGGGTCTTTCATCAGGTCGCGCGCGGTCGCGACCGATTCGGCGTTCGGGTTTTTCAGGTTCAGCGGATCGAAATCGAAGCGGACCCACGGCAGCAGCGCGAGGCAGACGACCGCCAGCACCGACGCGGCGCCGAGCACCCAGCCGCGCCGCTCCAACAGAAAGCGATCGAGCGGCGCCGCCCGGCGAAACCCGATCGGCTCGGGTTCGCCCGGCGGCCGCAGCAGCGCCAGCGCCGCGGGCAGCAACGTAAAGTTCAGCACGATCGCGATCAGCATGCCGAACCCGGCGATCCAGCCGAGCTCGCGGATACCGGTATACCGCGTCGGGACAAAAGCCAGGAACCCGATCGCCGTCGCGCCGGCCGCCAGGACGAGCGCCGGGCCGATCGTTTCCGCCGTGCCCCGCAGCGCCGCCGGCAGGCTGCCGAGGCGGTGCCGCTGGTCGCGGTAGCGCACGCTGAACTGAATGCTGAAATCGACCGCCAGACCGATGAACAGAACGCCGAACGCGACCGAGATCAGGTTCAGCGACCCGACCGCCAGCGCGGCAAACCCGGCAGTCAGCATCAGGCCCGCCGCGAGCGTCAGCAGGATCGCGCCGACCAGTCTCGCCGACCGGACCGCGGCGAACAGAATCGCGCAAACCGCGACGATCGACAGCAATGTCGATTCGAGCGCGCCCTGGCGCAGGGTCGCGAAATGCTCGTCGTTGAGCGCCACCGGCCCGGTCATGCGCAGCTGCAACCCGCGCCGCGGGTCCAGCCCGAATTCGTCGGCCAGCCGGCGGATCTCGGCGCGCGGCCGGGCGCCGGGTTCGAGCGCGTCGAAATCGAGGACCGGCCGCGTCACGACAAAGCGGCGCAGCTCGCGCTTGTCGGGCGCCTGGCCGGTCATCAAGCGGTGCCACGACACCGGCTCGTCACGGCCCGCCAGCGCCCCCTCCACCGAAACGCCGATCGCACTCAAGGTCGGCCCGAGCCGGTCGATCGCGGCCGGGTCGTTGTCGGCGCCGCCGACAAACAGCGCCAGCGTGTCGAACAGGCCTCGCAGGCTCGGGTCGCGTGCGGTGCTGCCGATCAGCGGCTGCGCCGAGATCAAATTGTCCGCCATCGCCTGCAACTCGGCGAGCGGCAGGAACAAGAGCCCGTTGCGGGCGAAAAACGCGCCGCCATCGGGCTGGCGCACATGGCTGAACAGCTCGGGCTGGGCGCGCAGCCGGTCGGCCATCTGGCGCGCGGCGCGGTCCGCCAGATCGCCGGTCTTGCCGTCGATCACGATGACCAGCAAATGGTTGTTCTGCGGAAAGGCCCGATCGAGCGCGATCTCGTTTTGCCGCCACGCGAGCCCGGCGGGCAGCATGCGATCGAGATCGGTGTCGAGCGCGAGATGCGTGGCGGCGTAAAACCCCGCGCCGAGCGCCAGGAGGATGATCGCGATCGCGATCGCGGCCGCGGCGTTATGGCGGCGGGCGCCCTCTACGATTCCCGCGATCAAGCGGGCGATCACGCGGCCTCTCGTTCGCTGGCCCCGCACCGCCACACGGGAACGATTGCCGGACGCCGCCCGTTGAGCCCCATGGAACCGCGACCCGCGCGAACACGTGCCGCGGTCTCCTGGTTCCACCTAAACGGAAATTCGGGCGGAGCAGTGAATAAATTGCCGCGAGATTTCCCGACCCGCGTCACAATGAGGACATCCTTTAAGCCGATCCTACAAAAAGTTTTACAGGTCAGGAGGGGATCGTGGCTGGACGCACCGACCGCTGCCGCTATGAGCCGACCCTCGACGAACTGCTTGACGACGACGTCATGGCGCCGGTGCTGCGCAGCGCCGGGTTCGATTCGCAGGGATTCCGCGAGATGATCGTCGAGACCGCGCGGCGTATCGACGATCGGCGGATCGACGACGACGACGACGCCACTAGCGACCACCGTGCGGATTGCTAGATCGCCGGTGAGCATGCTGGAAATTCGATCCGCACCTTAAGCCCCGGAGGCTGAGCGCAGAGGGATCCAGCGACTTCAGTCTCGCCGAGCGTTACCGTGCCAAGCCGGCCGTATTTCTCGCGGTCGTCTTCGACGATCAGCAGCTTCATCGCGGTCGGGATGGAATTTCGGGGACTGTTAACCGCTTGCAGAGAATCTGCGGCTAGCGTTAGCGATAGGCAAACCGCGCATTTGGAACTCGCGTTTCCGCATCTGTGTTGGCCAGACGCACCTTCAGGTGATCGGCAATTGGGGGCGTGCCGGTGGCAGAGGATCGGTCTCAAGTGGTTGCGCCGGACGACAGACGCAAGCCGGTCAGCATCCTGATCGTCGAGGACGAGGCGCTGATCGCAAGCTATATCGAGGAAGTTCTCGCAGAATCGGGGTATTGCGTCGCCGGCATCGCCGCGTCGGGCCAGGAAGCGTTGTCTCTCGCCGCTGAGAACCATCCGACACTGGCGCTGGTCGATATCCGCCTCAACGGGCCGATCGACGGCATCGAACTCGCCTGTCTGCTGCGGCAAAAATTCTCGTTGCCGGCGATTTTTTTATCCGGCCTGGCCGATCCCGAGACCACCGCCCGCGCCGCGGCGGCCCGGCCTCTCGGCTTTCTCGCCAAGCCGTTTCTGCCGAGCCAGGTTTTCAAGGCGATCGAGCACGCGTTGGGGCTCCCACAGGAGTGAGTGGGGTCTGACTCTGCCTTTTTGCGGCTGAACGCCACAGGGCGACCCGGTCCGATCAGGGCCCGCCGATTTCGCCTTGACCGAGGCGCCCCGAGCGACGATCTATTGCGTACCAATCCGGTCCGAATTGGTGGCCTCGTTTGGTCCGCATCAATCGTTTTGAGCCCGCTCGCCGATGATCATCCTCAGCAAGCTCGCCGATTATGGCGTCATCGTCGCGACGCATCTTGCCGCGCATCCCGACCGGCAGGCCACCGCCGCGGCGATTGCCGCCTCTACCCGCCTGCCCCGGGCAACCGCCGCCAAGCTGTTGAAGGCGATGGCCCACGCGGGTCTGGTGACCGCGACGCGCGGCCCCGCCGGCGGTTATCGCCTGGCCCGCCGGCCTGCCGCGATCTCGATCGCCGAAGTTGTCGCGGCGATCGACGGCGATATCGGCCTGACCCAATGCTCGGTCCATGAAGCCGATTGCGAGCGCACCACCTACTGCCCGACCCGGCCGCATTGGGCGGCGATCAACCGGGCCGTCGGCGCCGCGCTGTCGGCGATATCTCTCGCCGAGATGATCGGACCGCTGGCGTTCGCGCCGGCCGCTTCATTCACCGAACCTGCCCGTGATGCCCGAATTTTTATGGATGAGCCGCCCCGATGAGCGCCTCTCTCGATACCCAGAACACGGTCCGCGAGCTCTCGCAGGAGGGCTACAAATACGGCTTCGTGACCGATATCGAAGCCGATACCGCACCCCCCGGTCTCGACGAGAGCACGGTCCGCTTCATCTCGGCCAAGAAGGAAGAGCCGGAGTGGCTGCTCGACTGGCGGCTCGCGGCGTTCCGCGCCTGGCGGGAGATGACCGAGCCCGATTGGGCCAAGGTCAATGTCGCGCCGATCGATTATCAGGCCGCGACCTATTACTCCGCGCCGAAGCAGAGCGCCGGCCCGAAATCGCTGGACGAGGTCGATCCCGAGCTCTTGGCGATGTACGAAAAGCTCGGCATCCCGTTGCGCGAGCGCGCGGCGCTGGCCGGGGTGGAACTGGCCGGGGTCGCGGTCGACGCGGTCTTCGACAGCGTCTCGGTGGCGACCACCTTTAAGAAAGAACTCGGCGAACTCGGCATCATCTTCTGCTCGTTCGGCGAGGCGGTGCGCGAGCACCCCGAGTTGGTGCGCCGCTATCTCGGCACCGTCGTGCCGCAGAACGATAATTTTTTCGCGGCGTTGAACTCGGCCGTGTTCAGCGACGGGTCGTTCGCCTACATCCCGCCCGGGGTGCGCTGCCCGATGGAGCTCAGCACCTATTTCCGCATCAACGCGGCGAAAACCGGCCAGTTCGAGCGCACCCTCCTGATTGCCGACAAGGGCAGCTACGTCAGCTATCTCGAGGGCTGCACCGCGCCGCAGCGCGACGAGAACCAGCTCCACGCCGCGGTCGTCGAGCTGATCGCGCACGAGGATGCGCAGATCAAGTATTCGACCGTGCAGAACTGGTATCCGGGCGATGCCGAGGGCAAGGGCGGCATCTACAATTTCGTCACCAAGCGCGGCGCCTGTCGCGGGGCGCGCTCGAAGATCTCGTGGACCCAGGTCGAGACCGGGTCGGCGATCACCTGGAAATACCCGAGCTGCATCCTCGAAGGCGATGATTCCGTGGGCGAGTTCTATTCGGTCGCGATCACCAACAACCGCCAGCAGGCCGATACCGGGACCAAGATGATCCATATCGGCAAGAACACCAGTTCGACGATCATCTCGAAGGGTATCTCGGCCGGGCGCGGGCAGAACACCTATCGCGGGCTGGTGCGAATCCAGCCGCGGGCGCACGGCGCGCGCAACTACACGCAATGCGATTCGCTGCTGATCGGCGACCGCTGCGGCGCGCACACCGTGCCCTATATCGAGGTGCGCAACCCGTCGGCCCGGGTCGAGCACGAGGCGACAACCTCGAAGATCAGCGACGACCAGCTGTTCTATTGCCGCCAACGCGGATTGAGCGACGAGGACGCGCTGTCGCTGATCGTCAACGGGTTCTGCAAGGAAGTCCTGAAAGAACTGCCGATGGAATTCGCGGTCGAGGCGCAGAAACTTTTGGCCGTCAGCCTTGAAGGCAGCGTCGGGTAGTTCAATAACAGTCGTCCCGGCGAAAGCCGGGACCCATGGTGGTGCAATTGATGGCGTTTCCGAGGAGTTTCAAAGCTCGTGCGAGACAGTAACCAACACGCCCGCGCAGAAATGGATCCCGGCTTTCGCCGGGATGACAACGGGACGCATGGGCGATGATGCTCGAAATCAAAAATCTGCACGCGAGGCTGGCCGATGGCCGCGAGATCCTGAAGGGGATCGACCTGTCGGTCGCCGCGGGCGAGGTGCACGCGATCATGGGCCCCAACGGGTCCGGCAAATCGACGCTCGCCGCGGTGCTGGCCGGCCGCGAAGGCTACGAGATCACCGAGGGCAGCGTCCGCTATCAGGGCCGCGACCTGCTGGCGATGGCGGCCGACGAGCGGGCGCGCGAGGGCGTGTTCCTCGCGTTCCAGTACCCGGTCGAGATCCCGGGCGTGAACAACACCTATTTTCTGCGCGCCGCGGTCAACGCGCAGCGCCGCCATCGCGGCGACCCCGAGCTTGACGCCGGGCAGTTTCTGCGGCTCGTCCGCGCCACGCTCAAACTGCTCGATATCGGCGACGATCTATTGCAGCGCGCCGTCAATGTCGGGTTTTCCGGCGGCGAGAAGAAGCGCAACGAGATTTTCCAGATGGCGATGCTCGAACCGCGTCTGGCGATCCTCGACGAAACCGATAGCGGCCTCGACATCGACGCGCTGCGGACCGTCGCGCGCGGCGTCAACGGGCTGCGCTCGCCGGACCGCGCGATCGTCATGATCACCCATTACAAGCGGCTGCTCGACTACGTCGAGCCCGATTATGTGCATGTGCTGCAGGACGGCCGCATCATCCAGTCCGGCGACAAGGATCTCGCCGCCGAGCTGGAGCAGCGCGGTTACGGCACCTTTGCCGACGCCATGGGCGGCGATGCGGCCTGAGGTGGCGGACGCAGCGATGAACGCGGTCGTCGATTTCCCGGTCAAGCCCGAGGCGCGGGGCTATCTCGCCCGCTTCGTCCCCGACGACAGCGAGCCGGGCTGGCTTGCGGCGCGCCGGCAGCAGGCGATGACCCGCTTCGCCGAGCTCGGCTTCCCGAACCGCAAGAGCGAGAGCTGGCGCTATCTCGATCTGCAGCCGCTCGAAAATCAGCCGCTGCTGCCCTCCCCTGCGGCGCCGCGCGCCGACACGGCGGCGCTGAGCGAGCGCTTGGCGCACCTGTCGCTGCCCGAGGCGGCGAGCCGTCTCGTACTCGTCGATGGCCGCTTCGCGCCGGAGCTGTCGACGGTCGAGCCGCGGAGCGGCGTCTGGTTTGGCTCGACGGCGCACGCCATGCGCGAGCGCCCGGATCTGGTGCGCGCCGCCGTCGAGGGTATTGAAGGCGATGAGGCACACCCGTTTGCCGCGCTCAATACAGCGTTCTTCTCGGACGGGTTCGTTCTCGACATCGCGCCGGGGGTTACGCTCGATCGGCCGCTCGAGATCGTTCACCTCGGCGCAGGCATCAGCGAAAGCTCGTTTCATACCCGCAGCGTGGTCATGCTCGGTGAAGGCAGCCGGGCCGGCATTATCGAAACCTACGCTGGTGAGGGACGCTACTGGCGCAACGATTTGGTCGGCGTTTTGCTGGGGCAACGAGCCGAGCTGACCCGTACCGTCCTGGTCGAGGAATCGGCGGCGGCGGTGCACCTTGCACAAATTGAAGCGAGGCTCGGCGAGGGCGCGCGGTTCACCGGGTTCGTGCTGTTGCTCAATGGGCAGCGCGTGCGCCATGAAGCAAATATCCGGATGGGCGAGGGTGCGAAATGCGTGATCAACGGCGCCTATGTTGTCACCGGCAGCGATGAGGCGAACATCGTCACCGTGGTCGATCACACGGCGCCCGGCGGGCAGACCAGCGAGCTGATCAAGGGGGTCGCGGCCGGTCGCGGTCACGGCGCCTTCCAGGGCCGCATGATCGTGCGCGAGCACGCGCAGAAGACCGATGCGCACCAGCTGAGCCGCAACCTGATCATCGGCCAGCGCGCGGTGATCGACACCAAGCCCGAGCTCGAAATTTATGCCGACGACGTCAAGTGCAGCCACGGCGCCAGCGTCGGCGACCTCGACGAGACCGCGCTCTTCTATCTGCAGGCCCGCGGCATCCCGGCCGACGAGGCGCGCCGCATGCTGATCGATGGGTTCCTGCGCGAGGCGGTGGATACGATCGAGGATATCGCCAAGCGCACGCATCTGTTGCGGCGCCTCGCCGGACGGCTTGCGGAATTGGAGGGGTAGGGATGGCCGGAGCATCTTTACGAAGCGTCGAGGCGCCGGGTGGCCGCTTTGATCCGCGCCGGCTGCGGCGCGAGTTCCCGATCTTCGAGCGCAACCCGGGCCTCGTGTTCCTCGATTCGGGCGCGAGCGCGCAGAAGCCGTGCAGCGTTATCGACGGCATCGCCGAGTTCTACCGCACCGACTACGCCAACGTGCATCGCGGCGTGTACAAGCTCAGCGGGCGCTCGACCGACCGGTTCGAGGCGGCGCGCGAGAAAACTCGCGCCTTTCTGAATGCCGCCGACGAGCGCGAGATCGTGTTCGTGCGCGGCGCGACCGAGGCGATCAACCTGGTCGCCCAGAGCTGGGGCCCGGCGCATATGCGCGCCGGCGACGAGATCGTGATCAGCGATGTCGAGCACCATTCCAACATCGTGCCGTGGCAGATGCTGCGCGACCGGCTCGGGCTCAAACTGGTCGTCGCGCCGACCGACGATACCGGCGAGTTCGACCTCGCGGCATTCGAGGCATTGCTGTCGCCGCGCACCCGGCTCGTCGCGGTGACCCATATATCCAACGTGACCGGCGCGACCCTTCCGGTGGCGCGGATCGTCGAGCTGGCGCATGCCGTAGGCGCCAAGGTGCTGGTCGACGGCTGCCAGGCGGTGCCGCGGATGCCGGTCGACGTGCGGGCGCTCGGCTGCGATTTCTATGTGTTTTCCGGCCACAAGGCCTATGGCCCGACCGGAACCGGCGTGCTGTACGGGCGCTATGATTTGCTCGAATCGATGCCGCCCTGGCAAGGCGGCGGCGGCATGATCCTCAATGTCGAGATCGACCACACCGAGTTCCAGGAGCCGCCGCACCGGTTCGAGGCCGGCACCCCGGATATCGCCGGCGTCGTCGGCCTCGGCCTGGCGCTCGACTTTATCGAAGGCATCGGGCGCGACGCGATCCGCGACCACGAGGAGGCGCTGACTGGCTATGCCGTCGATCGCGTGTCGCGCATTCCCGGGGTTAAGATGGTGCCGGGCGGGCAGCGGCAGCTCAGCGTTTTTTCGTTTAATATTGATGGCGTGCACCCGCACGATGTCGGCACCGTGCTCGATCAGCACGGCGTCGCCGTCAGGGTCGGGCACCACTGCGCGCAGCCGCTGATGGAAAAGCTCGGCCTCGCCGGGACGGTGCGCGCCTCGCTCGGGGTCTACAACGACGAGGCCGACATCGACCGCCTGGCCGAGGCGATCGGGGCCTGCCGGGAGATGTTCCAGCGATGATGGATCTGCGCGAGCTTTATCAGGACATCATCCTCGATCACGGTCGCCACCCGCGCAATTTTCACGCGCTCGAACACCCGACGCATCTGGCGCGCGGCCACAACCCGCTATGCGGCGACCGGATCATCGTCTACCTCGCGGTCGAGGGCGAACGCATCGCCGATGTCAGCTTCGAGGGGCGCGGCTGTGCGATCTCGACCGCGGCGGCCTCGCTGATGACCGAGGTCGTTAAGGGCAAGACGATCGCCGAGGCGCGTGCCCTCTTCGCGCAATTTCACGCCACCGTGACCGGCGGCGGCGCCGAGGAGCTGCCGGAAGCGCTTCAAGAGGATGCCGAGCGGCTCGAGCCGCTGACCGGGGTCAAGGCGTATCCGGTGCGGGTCAAATGCGCGACGCTGCCGTGGCATGCTTTCGAGGCGGCGCTCAAATCGGGGCTGGCCGGCGGCACGGTAAAGACGGAGTAGGGGATATGGCCACCGGGGAAGACGCCAAGGGGCAAGATAACCGCAACTATTTCGATTTCGCACCGCCGCCGCCGCCCGAGACCGAGGGCGTCGAGCGGCCCGAGGGCGAGGACGATCCCGAGTTGCTGGGGCCGGTGCTCGACGCGCTCAAAACCGTTCAGGACCCCGAGATCCCGGTCAATCTGGTCGAGCTTGGGCTGATCTACGAACTCGTCGTGCGCAAGGGCGGCATTGTCTATGTCGAGATGACGCTGACGACGCCGGCCTGCCCGGTCGCGCAAAGCATGCCGGGCGAGGTTGAGGCGGCGGTCCGCTCGGTGCCCGGCGTCAACGACGCCCGCGTCAAGCTGGTCTGGACGCCGCCCTGGGACCGCGACCGGATGAGCGAGGAAGCGAAGCTCGAACTCGGCCTGCTCTAACTATAAAAGCTGGTTGACCAGCGCGCCTTTGTGGACGAATTCGACGCCAGTTTTGCCGACCCGAAACTCGGTGACCGACCCGTCGCTTTGAAACTCAAGTTCGAGTTCGATCGGACCGCAACCGGCGACAGGGTATTTTTTTACGGCGGTCTGCCGTGCGCCGTCGACGACGATGTCGATCTCGATGGCCGGCTCGATCGATGCCGCGGGCGCGGCGAGCGTTACCACGTCGATCAAATGACTGACGCGATAGCGGCCCGGCATCAGGCGACGATACGGCCCATAAATCACGATGCCGTCGGCCGCCTCGCCGCCAACGGCGATCCCGCTGTCGTCGTGCGCCCGGGTCGCTCCGGGGGTCAGATGGAAGGCCCGCGCCGAAAATCGCTGCGACCGGTTGTCCGGCGCGAGCAATGTGTCGACAATTCCCCGTACGACGCCCGAATGGTCATACCGGCAACGACTGCATGCCGGTTTTTTCGACCAACTCTTGGTTCGATGAATTTCGAACATGTCGAACCACGCCTTGCCGTTCAATACCTCGTTTATTCGTCAGGGTAACAATAGCCTCCAACCGGGGCCAGCGCCAATTCGCTCCAGGGCCCGGCCTCCCAGGAGCGGTTGCCGATATGGGTGAAATGCGGGTCGCCCGCTCCGTGCGCTTCGAAGTATCGCCGTATGTTCGGGATTTCGCCGAGATTGCCCTTGTGAACCGGCGTTGTAATATGGACTTTGTTGGATTTATCGCTATTCAGAAGCGACAAGATTTTCGGGAATACGCGATCGGCCTTCAGCGGGTGCATCAAGCGGTTGTATGTTGCGGGAGACACCGCCTCGACATGCACGCCGATCGCATCGGAGAGTTCGACGATCGAGGCGTGAAATCCATGTAGCCATGCGGGAAATCCCGCCGATAATCCTTGTTGGTCGGGCAATGCAGGCAAGAGGCGTTGCACACCGCCGTCGTGCCGAAAATCACACAGGAAAGGTCTGAAATACCCGGCCTGGCGACGCCCTGGAAGCTGAACGCCTCGGGATCGAGCGCCTCGTCATCGCTGGAAATCAGGGTCAGATAGCGCAGCAAACTCGTGCTGCAATGCGCCTCGGCATGGCCGCAAATCTCGACATTTTGTTCGGCGGCCAGATCAAATCGAAGATAAAGATCATCGAGCATGGCGCGATTGTCCGGCGTCGCGCCCAGGGTCGTTTGGTCGAGAATGCGCCCGTCCGCGGGCAGGCGCGCCGTGACGGTTATCGTTTCGCCGGCCGCCGCCTCGGAAAACATGATTTGCACGCGGGCCGCGTAACGACCGCCGGGAAGCCGCATCGTCTCGGAAAAGAACTGGCCGCCGGCGCTCGCGAAATCCCGAAACCCGCCGGCGCCGGGATCCAGCCTCAATTTGGGCGGCGTGCGGTGAGACTCGACGCGCACGGGCTCCTCCTGCGCTACGGAAACACTGAATATATCCCGGCGGGTGCGGGCGCCGTAAGGGGTATGATCGGCCTTCGCCCAAAACCACCCATCCGCCTCGCCAACCCCGAGGTTGGCGGGGAAGTAATTCACCGTACTAGGTGGTGAACCGTTGCGTGTAATGGTTGCAGATCCGCTGGATCATTGTTTGGTAATGTAGCGGATCACCAACCGGTGGGCTGGGTGGGATGGGGGCAATTCGACTAACTCGATGAACGGATGTGTGCAGTTCCGGCTGCGGGTGAAAAGCCAAGTTATCGTGTTCCACGACAACGACCGCCATTGCCTCCATACCCGGTGGATCAGAAACCGAGTTCCGGAGGTGAATGGTACGAAATATGTCGACAGCATTCTGTGCCATACGGCGGGCCGGAATTTTGAGTGTGCCGTGCACTGTTATATCATTCGCGTCGCGTAACGGCGAGTAGAACCGTTCCGATGAATTGACAATCAAAAATGCAGCCGCTACCGTTTTTGGATCATACTGATGCGCATATCCGTGAAAAGCATTAAAGTCTCTCAACCGATTCCGGCGCGCTTTACCATGTTCAGTGAATATGGACTTGAGCTCTATCGCGATCTGGATAATTACCGGCGGTGCTAAATTTATATGTCCATATTCAGCGCTGTCCACCAGCGGGGCCTTCGGCGCGCCAGAACATGTTCCGATCGCGATATCGATGACCCAATCGGCGTGGCCGACCTGTTGGTGATGGCGCAGCTTTGCAGTTACTTCTCCCGCTGTAGCGCGAATCTTGAGCAATGGACATGCTGAAATCACGTCACGGATGATTCGGAAGGAAAGAAAATCACTATGTCGCGATGTACGTGGGTGATAACCGCCCTTTGAAAGGTGATCGATGAATTCAGTATCGAGCGGCATCAAATGCTATTCCCAGCTGCACTGGATGCCTCGCTCACGATAGCGGAATGGTTCCCACCCGCTCGTTCGGCCGCTTCTTTTGCGGATCGGCGCGTTGCCGCATTAAGGTAGGATTGCTCAATCTCCACTGAAATCGAATTGCGGCCGGACCGAATGGCCGCCACGGCGGTCGAGCCAGAACCCGCAAACGGATCGAGCACAATATCCCCAGCGAAGCTGAACATGCGGATCAAGCGCTCGGCCATTTCTACCGGAAAGGGCGCGGGATGACCGTCGCGCAGGCTTGCGCCGCGAATGTCGGACCAAACCGGACGCATCCAGGCGGCCATCTCGTCGCGCTGGAGCATCGACAACGCGCGCTTGATCATTGGGTTCGTGCGATATCCGCCCGGCTTGCGCAGCATGACTACGTGCTCGTGGTCGTTCTTGATGATCGCACCGGGCTGGTATGGCTTGCCGTAATAACCGCTTGATCCGCCGCCGGCCTCGTTGGTTCTATTGCCGATCTTGAACCAAAGAATCGGCGTGAGGTTGTCGAGGCCGTTCTCTCGGCTGCGAACCTGGATATCGGAAGGAAGAGGCAGCACTCGATGCCGACCGTCCGCGCGCCGCGGGATGAGGATGTCGCCGATAACGCAGCAGATTCGCCCGCCGGGAACCAGGACGCGCGCGCACTCACGCCAGACGCGATCGAGCTCATCAAGGAAGGATTCGTAGTCCTCAATACGGCCGAGTTGACGGCCCCCGGCATCCGTGGCGTACGGCTTCAAATTGAAGTAGGGCGGCGAGGTTACGACGAGATGAACCGATTCGGTGGGAATGAATCCCAGATCACGGGCGTCGCCGAGCATCATCTCGTGCCGCGTGCGATCGTATGGCGCCGGCCAACGGCGCTGCCGTAGCGCTCGATTCGCCTTAAGCAGAACGCCGACTGCGCCGGGCTCATTGTCCGTCGCCGGCATATGCGGGAGATTGGCATTAAGCCGGTCTTGCTCCTCATACAGTGCTTGGGTTGCCGTTTGGGCCATAGCCGTTCGGTCCTTTACACCAACTCGCAGCTCTCAACATCTAGAGCGCTGGCGGCCAGATAATGCCAACACGGGGGAGAGTGTGCCACAAGCGATTCCCGAACCGCTACGCGTAAGTTCAATTTTTGTTCTTACAATGCTGAGACTTGCACTCCGCTGTGCGATGGCGTAGATCGGCGGTGCGGGGTTCGGCAGGCGCCCCGTTAGGCGGCGAATCGTCCAAGTTCTGCGCCACTCGCCTCGCGAGGAGCGCCCGATGGAACCCGCCCGTTTTTCCGACACGAATCGCATTCTGGTCGCGCGGGGGTTGCGCGCGTTTGGCGACGGGTTTGTCGCGCTGCTGGTGCCGATCTACCTGATCGAGCTTGGCTTTAGCCCGCTTGCCGTCGGCGTCCTCGTCACCAGCACGCTGATCGGCACCGCGCTGTTGACGCTGTGGGTCGGCATCGTCGCCACCCGTTATTCGGTGCGGCTGATGCTGCTGGCGTCGGCGCTGCTGATGGCGGCGACCGGGGCGGGGTTTGCCGTCACGACCGCGTTCTGGCCGCTCTTGTTGATCGCGTTTGTCGGCACGATGAACCCGACATCGGGCGACGCCAGCATCTTTCTGCCGCTCGAACAGGCCGCGCTGGCGCAGACCGCCGAGCCGCGCCGCCGCACCGCCCTTTTCGCGCGCTACAGCATCATCGGGTCGCTGGCCGGCGCATTCGGGACCCTCGCGGCGGCGGCCCCCGATTTGGCGGCGGGCTGGGAAGGCGTCAGCCGGATCGGGCTGATGCAGCTGATGTTCGTCGCCTATGCGATGCTGGGCCTCGCGACGCTGCTGCTCTACCGGCCGCTGTCGCCGGCGATCGAGGCACCGGAAGAAGTCGGCGGGGCGGCGCAGCGCAAACCGCTCGGCAAATCGAGGCGGCTCGTCTACGGGCTGGCGGCCCTCTTTGGGATGGATTCGTTCGGCACCGGGTTTCTGGTCCAGTCGCTGCTCGCGCTGTGGCTCTACCAGCGCTTTGAGATCTCGGTCACGACCGCCGCGACGATCCTGTTTTGGAGCGGCATCTGCTCGGCGGTGTCGTATCTGATCGCGGTGCCGATCGCCGCGCGTATCGGCCTGATCAACACGATGGTGTTCACCCATCTGCCTTCGAACATCCTGTTGGCGCTGGTGCCGTTCGCGCCGGATTTGCCGGTCGCGATCGCGCTGTTACTGGCGCGCAGCGCGCTGTCGCAGATGGACGTGCCGACGCGCAGTTCCTATTTGATGGCGGTGGTCGCGCCGGAGGAGCGCGCGGCGGCGGCCAGCATCACGGCGGTGCCGAAAACCTTTGCCTGGGCGGCCGGATCGCTGATCGCCGGCTATCTGATGACGCTGTCCACGTTTGGCTGGCCGCTGGTGATCGCCGGCATCGTCAAGGGCGCCTACGACATCCTGCTGCTGGTTAATTTCCGCAAGGTGCGCCCGCCCGAGGAACTATCGAACTTGCCGGCAACCGAGAGCTGCGATAACCGTTCGCAACAGGCATCGATCGGAGGAACCCCATGAGCGACGCCGGCACGATTTCGGTACTCGGCATTTGCGGCAGCCTGCGCCAGGGCTCCTACAACATGGCCGCCTTGCGCGCCGCGATCGCGCTAAAGCCGGCCGGCATCAACGTCACGGTCGCGGATATCTCGCAGATCCCGCTCTACAACGAGGATGTCCGGGCGCAGGGCTTTCCGGCGGCGGTCGAGACCCTGCGGCGCCAGATCACGGCGGCCGACGCGCTGCTGTTCGCCTGCCCCGAATACAATTACTCGATGACCGGCGTCTTGAAGAATGCGATCGACTGGGCCTCGCGCCCGCCCGATCAGCCGTTCGCCGGCAAACCCTGCGCGATCATCGGCGCCGCCGCCGGCATGGCCGGCAGCGCTCGCGCGCAATACGATCTGCGCCGCAGCTGCGTCTTTCTCGACATGCACCCGCTCAACAAGCCCGAGGTGCTGATCGGCCAGGCCCAGACCAAATTCGACGCCGACGGCAATCTGACCGACGAGGCGGCGAAGGGGTTCATCCGCGATCTGATGGCCAATCTCGCCGGCTGGGCAAAGCAGGTCGGGAAGAAGTCATAAAGCTGGGGATATAGTTCAAAGCTGTCATACCGGCGAAGGCCGGAATCCACCATTCCAGCGCACGAGCGGCTGACGGGTGGGTCCCGGCCTTCGCCGGGACGACGAATAGTGGGAGGGACGCGATGGACATCGACTTCACCGGCAAGGTCGCGCTGGTTACCGGGGCGGCGAATGGCATCGGACGCGCCACCGCGCTCGCCTTCGCCAAATCGGGGGCCAAGGTGGTCGTCGTCGACCGCGACAGGGCGGGGGGCGAGGCCACCGCCGGCATCATCCGCCAGCAGGGCGGCGAGGCGATGTTCGTCGCCGCCGACGTGACCAAATCGGCCGATGTGCAGGCCTATGTAAAGGCCGCGCTTGACGCCTACGGCAGCATCGACTGCTTTTTCAACAATGCCGGCATCGAGGGGAAATTGACGCACACCGCCGAATATGACGAGGCGATGTTCGACCAGGTGATCGCGGTCAACGTCAAGGGCGTGTTCCTCGGGCTGCGCCACGTGCTGCCGGAGATGCTGCGGCAGAAATCGGGGGCGGTCGTCAATACCGCGTCGGTCGCCGGCCTCGTCGCCACCCCCGGCATGCCGGCCTATGTCGCTTCCAAACACGCCGTCATCGGGCTGACCAAGACCGCCGCCGGCGAGGTCGCGCGCGACGGCGTGCGCGTCAACGCGGTCTGTCCCGGTCCCGTCGATACCAGGATGATCCATTCGCTCGAACAGCAGATCAACCCGGCCGACCCGGCGAGCGTCGCGCGGCGCTATCAGGCGGCGATGCCGACCGGGCGTTACACGACGCCCGACGAGATCGCCAACATGGTGCTGTTCCTGTGCTCCGACCTCGCCAGCAACGTTACCGGCGGGCAATTCGTCGTCGATGGCGGGCGCACCGCGACCGGCGGTTCGGTGAACCAGGCTGTCGAGGACTGAGGCGGGCTGGTTTGCTTAGACCAAGCTGGGCTAGGCGCGAGCCGGCAGTTCGGCGATCTCGCGGCCGAGCGCGGCCAGCGCGGTGGCGACGATGTGGCGGGCGTTGAGCCCGGCCGTGTCGTATTGCGCAACAGGCGAATCGTGCTCTAGGAACACATCGGGCAGCACCATCGTGCGGATCTTGAGCCCGTGGTCGAGCGCGCCGGTCGTCGCCAAATAATGCAGCACATGGCTGCCGAAACCGCCGATCGAACCTTCCTCGATCGTGATGACGACCTCGTGCTCGCGCACCAGCCGGTTGATCAGATCGGTGTCGAGGGGCTTGGCGAACCGGGCATCCGCGACCGTCGTCGACAACCCGTAGGCGCCCAGTTCCTGCGCCGCCTTAAGGCATTCCGCGAGGCGGCCGCCGAGGCTTAAGAGGGCGATGCTGGTGCCCTCGCGCATGATGCGGCCGCGGCCGATCTCGAGCGGCACGCCGAATTCAGGCATCGCCACGCCCATCCCGTCGCCGCGCGGAAACCGTACCGCTGATGGGGCATCGTCGATGGCCGCGCAGGTCGCGACCATGTGCATCAGTTCGGCTTCGTCGCCCGCCGCCATGATGATGAACCCCGGCAGCACGCCGAGATAGGCCAGGTCGAACGATCCGGAATGGGTCTGGCCGTCGGCGCCGACAAGCCCGGCGCGGTCGATTGCAAAGCGCACCGGCAGTTTCTGGATCGCGACATCGTGCACGACCTGGTCGTAGGCGCGCTGCAGAAAGGTCGAATAGATCGCCGCGAACGGCTTCATGCCCTCGGCGGCGAGCCCGGCGGCGAACGTCACCGCGTGCTGCTCGGCGATGCCGACATCGAAGCAGCGCTTCGGGAATTTGTCGCCGAACAAATTGAGCCCGGTGCCGGACGGCATCG
The DNA here is from genome assembly GCA_945861155.1 of Rhizobium sp. Q54. GTDB lineage: Bacteria > Pseudomonadota > Alphaproteobacteria > ATCC43930 > CGMCC-115725 > DATARH01. Next base: position 19,686 of record CAMATN010000027.1, on the reverse strand, counting down.
CCGCCCCGATCGCGACGATGCGCTCGTCCTTCTCGGCCTCCTGGATCAGCGATTTGGCGAAGACGGTGGTGTACGAGGGCGCCTTCGAACTCGTTTTGGCCTGGGCGCCGGTCACGACGTCAAATTTGGCGACGCTGTGCCATTTGTCGTCGGCCTGCTCGGCCGACAGATAGCCGTGCCCCTTCTCGGTCACGACGTGGATCAGCACCGGCCCGGTCTCGGTGCTGTTGCGGATGTTTTTCAGCACCGGCAGCAAATGGTCGATGTTGTGGCCGTCGATCGGGCCGACATAATAGAAGCCGAGTTCCTCGAACAGGGTCCCGCCGGTGACGAAGCTGCGCGCCAATTCCTCGGCGCGCCGCGCGGCGTGCTCAAGCCGCTTCGGCAGATGGCGCGCCACCTCGCCGGCCAAATGGCGCAATGACAAGAACGATTTCGACGACAACAGGCGCGACAGATAGGCGCTCATCGCGCCGACCGGCGGCGCGATCGACATGTCGTTGTCGTTGAGGATCACAATCAGGCGCGCATCCATCGACCCGGCGTTGTTCATCGCCTCATAGGCCATCCCTGCGCTCATCGCGCCGTCGCCGATTACCGCGATGACGTTGCGGCGCTCGCCCTTGAAGTCGCGCGCGACCGCCATGCCGAGCCCGGCCGAGATCGAGGTCGAGCTGTGCGCCGCGCCGAACGGGTCGTATTCGCTCTCGGAGCGCTTGGTGAAGCCCGAGAGGCCGCCGCCCTGGCGGATCGTGCGGATGCGGTCGCGCCGTCCGGTCAGGATCTTGTGCGGATAGGCTTGGTGCCCGACATCCCAGATCAGCCGGTCGTGCGGCGTCTCGAAGACATGGTGCAGCGCGACGGTCAGCTCAACGACCCCGAGCCCGGCGCCGAAATGGCCGCCGGTGATCGACACGGCGTCGATCAATTCGGCGCGCAATTCGTCGGAGATCTGCCGCAGATCGGATTCGGGGAAGCGCCGCAGATCGGCCGGCACGTTGATCCGATCGAGCAGCGGCGTCCGGTTGGAAATGTGGAGGGGCTTCTGATCCAAGGCTGGGCTCCTCAATCACGTGCGCCGGTTTACGACAAATCGTGCCACTTGTCGTAAAAGTTCCGCGCGTTGTTCGAAAAAATCAAGATGGGCAACGGCTTGGCCGACCAGGAGATCGGCCTGGGCACGGGCCCGCTCAACCCCGAGGATCGACACGAAGGTCGCTTTGCCGGCGGCGGCGTCGACCCCGACCGGCTTTCCGGTTTCGGCGGCCGAGCCCTCGACGTCGAGCAGATCGTCGGCGATCTGGAAGGCGAGCCCGAGATCGTGCGCGAAGCCGCGCAGCCGGGTTCGGTTGTCGCCCGCCGCCTTGGCCAGGATCGCGCCCGCCTCGCAGGAAAACGCGATCAGCGCACCGGTCTTCATGCGCTGCAGCCGCGTGATCGCGGCGATATCGAGCGTCTCTGTCTCGGCGATCAGGTCGATCATCTGGCCGCCAACCATGCCGGCCGCGCCGGCCGCGATCGCCAGCGCTGCGACCAGTTCCACGCGGACCGCCGGATCGCCGTGGGTGTCGGGGTGCGCCAGCACCTCAAAGGCCATCGTCAACAGCCCGTCGCCGGCCAGGATTGCGGTCGCGTCGTCGAATTCCTTGTGGCAGGTCGGCCGGCCGCGCCGCAAATCGCTGTCGTCCATCGCCGGCAGATCGTCATGGATCAGCGAATAGGCATGGACCATCTCGATCGCGGCGGCAACCTGCAGCGCGCTGCGCCGGGGGACGCCGAAGAGCCGCGAACCGGCCAGCACCAGCAAGGGCCGCAGCCGCTTTCCCGGAGCCAGCGCCGAGTACCGCATCGCGTCGTAAACCCGCGCCTCGCGCCCGGGCGGCACGACGAGCAGGCGCTCGATCAACCCATCGGTCAGCCGAATCGTTTCGGCGCTCGCTTCGGCCAGCGCGACGTCATCGGGCCACAGGCTCTCGGTCAATTTGCCTCTCGGACCAGCTTCATCGCGAGCCGCATCCTCTCAATCGAGCTTTGCCGGCTCGGCGCCGACCGCGCCGTCGGCCCCAATCACGATGCGATCGACGCGCTGCTGCGCCTCATTGAGCTTCTGTTCGCAATGGCGCTTCAGCTGGGCTCCCCGCTCGTAGCATAGGATCGCGTCGTCGAGCTTGACCTGTCCGGCCTCCAGTCGCCGCACGATCTGCTCCAATTCGGCAAGCGCGTCCTCAAAGCTCATCGCCGCGACATCCGCGGCCTCTATCGGATCGCTCATCGGCACCCTGTTTGCACACAATGGCTCTACTCAACACGATGCAAAGGCGGATACAGCGCGCGTTCCCTATCCAAACGCGCGAATACCCGTCTTCGTTGCGAAATTACAACAGCTTTGCTCACACCGCCATCAGCGCCCGGCCATCAGCGCCCCGCCATCAGTACGGCGACGTGAGCCGCCGCGCTGGCGCCGAGCCCAGCCAGATCGTAACCGCCCTCGAGCGTCGAGACGACCCGGCCCCCGGCATGCCGGCGAGCGACGTCCAGCAGCTGCTCGGTTACCCAGGTGTAATCGGTCTCGTCGAGCATCAGTTGCGCGAGCGGGTCGCTTTTGTGGGCGTCGAACCCGGCCGAGATCAGCAGCAGCTCGGGCCGGAACGAATCGAGCGCAGGCAGGATCTGGCGCGCGACGCCGAGCCGGAACTCGCGCGACCCGGCCATCGGGCGCAACGGCACGTTGACGATGTTGCCAACCCCGGTTTCGCTCGCCGCGCCGGTGCCGGGATAGAGCGGAAACTGATGGGTCGAGGCGTAGAACAGGCTGTCGTCGTCCCAGAAGCAGGCCTGCGTGCCGTTGCCGTGATGCACGTCGAAATCAACGACCGCGACGCGGCCGATGCCGTGCGCCTCGCGCGCCCTGAGCGCCCCGATCGCGACGTTGTTGAACAGGCAAAACCCCATCGCCCGGCCGGGCTCGGCGTGATGGCCGGGCGGGCGCACCGCGCAAAAGGCATTGTCTGCCTCGCCCGCCACGACCGCGTCGACCGCGGCAACGACCGCTCCGGCGGCGCGCAACGCGGCGCGTCCCGATCCCGGCGACAGGATCGTGTCGGCGTCGATGGCGGCATGGCCGGATTCGGGCGCTGCGGCGAGCAGGCGCTCGACAAAGCGGCGCGGATGTACCCTTGCGATGTCGTCGAGCGCGGCTTCGGGCGCCTCGCGCCGTTCGAGCCGGGCGAAATCCGGCCCGTCGAGCGCATCGAGCACCGCCCGCAGGCGCGAAGGCGATTCGGGATGATGGCGCCCTGGGTCGTGTTCGAGGCAGGCCGGATGGGTATAGAGCAGCGTCGTCATTGCGATCACCGAGAACGGGGTGGACGCCAGTGTCGCACAAACCCGCGGTCGCGCGCACGGCCGGTGCCGAAGACGGAGAACAGATCGATTGCAGAGGCGCGGTAGCGTCCTTCGAGACGCACCCCTTCCGGGGCGCTCCTCAGGATGAGGTAAGATAACGATGGGATTAAGAACGTTCCTCATCCTGAGGAGCCCGCGCAGCGGGCGTCTCGAAGGACGCACCGCGCTAATCCAGCGCGTAGCTGGGGCTGTTTGCGACGCGGCGGGTGCGGTAGGTTCGCTACGCCTGCCTGAAGGGATCCGAAACACTCGATGACTACCGCCGACGGGATCGATCCTTGGCCGGACTTGCCGGCGATGCCGCCGCGCCCGGCGCGGCCGCTTTCGACGTTGCGGCTGCTGCGCGTCGCGCGGGACAACTCGCTGGCGGCGTGCGACGAGGAACTGTTCGACGAGCTGGTCGTCGAGCGCCGTCTCTTTGGACAGCGGTATTTCGTGATCAGCGACCCCGACGGCATCCGCCGGGTGATGCAGGACAATGTCGACAATTATCCCCGCCTGACCTGGATTCGCCGGGTCTTCGAATTCGCCGCGGGCAGCGGGATGCTGCATGCCGAGGGGGCGCCGTGGCGGCGGCACCGCCGGCTGATCAACCCGACTCTCGACCACCGCGCGATGTTGCCCGACGGCCCGGTCATGATCGATCTGGCCGAGGAGATGGCGCGCCACCTCGCGGCGATTCCGGCCGGGCAGGGCATCGATCTGCACGACGCTTTCCGCCATCTGGTCACGCTGTCGGCAGGTCATGTCTTTGCCGGCGCCGACCGCGCGATCGACCCGATGATCGACCGCATGGGACAATATCCCGGACCTTATGGCGCCCTCGACCTGCTGACGACGCCGGGGTGGCTGCGCTTTCTCGACTGCTACCGCAAGACCCGGATCGAGGCGGCGCGCTTTGCGCCGGTGCTCGACCGGCTGATCGAGGAACGGCGGAGCGAGAACTATGCCGGTCGCAGGGACCTGCTGTGGCGGCTGGTCAACGCGCGCGACCGCGACACCGGCGAGGGCCTCACCACCGCCGAATTGCACGACGAGATCCTGACCCTGGGCGCGACCTCGGCGACCTCGCTGCGCCCGCTGCCGTGGGTCTGGTACCTGCTGGCGACCCATCCCGAGGCCGAGGAAAAGCTCCACGCCGAGCTCGATGAGGTCATCGGTAGCCGCCGGCCGGGCGTCGGCGACCTCGCGAAGCTCCCCTATCTGCGCCAGCTGCTCGACGAGACGATGCGGCTCTACCCGCCGCTGCCGATCATGATGATGCGTCGCGCCTTGGCAGAAGACACAGTGTCCGGCCGTCGCATTCCGCGCAACGCGATCGTCGCGATCATGCCGTGGGTGGTGCATCGCCACCGCAAATTGTGGCGCGATCCCGACCGGTTCGATCCCGACCGCTTCGCGCCCGCCGAGATCGCTTCGCGCTCGCGCTATGCCTACCTGCCGTTCGCGGTCGGTCCGCATGTCTGCGTCGGCGCGTCGATGGCGATGCTGCAACTGATCGTCGCCGTCGCGGTGCTGGCGCGGCATTTCCGCTTTCGCCTGGTCCCCGGGCGCGCGATCGAGCCGACCGCCTGGACCAACATCCGGCCCAAAGGCGGCATGTGGATGACGCTCGAACCGCGCCTCGCGGTCCCGAGCCGCGTGGCCTGAAGGCGGGAAGGCGCCGGTGACACTCGTCCACAAAACCGAATCAGCGCCGGCATTGGCGATGCCGCCGCGGCCGGCGCGCGGCCTCTCGACGCTCGCGCTGATCAGGATTTTTCCGATCAATTCGCTCGCCGCCTGCGACGACGAGCTGTTCGAGGAATTATTCGTCGAGCGCCGCTTTTTCTGGGGGCGGGTGTTCGTTGTCAGCGATCCCGACGGCATGCGGCGCGTGTTGCAGGACAATACCGACAATTACCACCGCATCGGCGCGATCCGGCGGATCTTCGAGTTCAGCTCGCGCGGCGGCATGGTCTGCCTCGAAGGCGAGGCGTGGTGGCGCCATCGCCGGATCATCAACCCGGCGCTCGACCAGCGCGCGCTGCGTCCCGACCTGCCGACCCTGATCGAGTTGACCGAGCACATGGCGCGGCTATTGGCGGCGGTCCCGCAGGGCCAGCCGCTCGAAATCGGCCGCACCTTGCAGCATCTGATCACGCGCACGACCGGGTACGTCTGGGCCGGCGACGAGCCCGGGATCGACGAGATGGTGCTGCGGATGGGGCGCTATCCGGAGAAATACAGCATCCTCGACGTGCTGCCGACGCCGCGCCGGCTGCGCTTTGTCGAGCGCTGGCGCCGCGGCCGAAGCGGGGTCGACAAATATTACGCGCTGCTCGATCGGCTGGTCGCGGAACGGCGCCGCCCAGACTATGCCGGCGGCAAGGATTTGTTGTGGCGCATGGCGACCACACCAGACCGCCAGACCGGCCAGACGCTGACGACCGCGGAAATCCGCGACGAGGTCCTGACCCTCTCGGCGACGGCGGCAACGCCGCTGCGCGCGATGACCTGGCTGTGGTACCTGCTGGCGATGCACCCCTGGGCCGAGCAGAAGCTGCATGCCGAGCTTGACGACGTGCTCGGCGGGCGCACCCCGGCTCCCGACGACCTGCCGAAGCTCGTCTATCTGCGCCAGCTGGTGGACGAGACGATGCGGCTCTATCCGCCGCTGCCGCTGACCTTGCGCACCGCCGCGGCCGACGACACGGTGAGCGGGCATCGGGTCCCGCGCGGGTCGGTCGTCGCGGTGATGCCGTGGGTCGTGCACCGCCACCGCAAATTGTGGGCCGACCCGGACCGTTTCGACCCCGACCGCTTCAGCCCGGAGCGGGCCGGCGCGCGCCCGCGCTATTCGTACATCCCGTTCGGCGTCGGGCCGCATGTCTGCCCGGGCGCCGCGCTGGCGATCAACGAGATCCTGATCACGGTGGCGATCCTGGCGGCGCGGTTCCGCTTTCGCCTCGTTCCCGGTCAGGCGATCGAGCCGACCGCCTGGACCACGCTGCGCCCGCGCCACGGCATCATGGTCACGGTGGAGCCGCGCTGACCGGCTGTGCACAACCGCGTTTGCGAAGTTAACCGGACAGCCCTTCGCGAAAGCGGGAATCCAGGGGCGGCACGGCTTCAACAGTCGTGCGCTAGAAATCCAACATCGCCAGGTAGCGCCGCAACGTCAGCTTTAACAAAAGAACCCCCATCGTCAGTGCATAGAGACCCATCCAGGTCGACAAGACGATGACATCGCCGGCCAATTGCGACATCAGGGCTCGGCCGAAGACCAGCGAGGCGATGCCGCCGAGCAGTAAAAGACAATCCGGGTCGGCCTCCCGCAGCGTGAAACACGCGATCGCGAACGTGCCGCCGATCGCGACAGCCCAGATCGCGGTCACATCGGCCAACATCGGCACATTCATCCCGGGCCAGGCATAGGCGATCCCCGACCCGACCAGGTTGACGCATCCGCCGATCAGCAGCGGCCACGCCCGGCGATACGACAACTCCCACCCGCCGGGGGCGAGCGCCAGAACGCCGTCGACGAAGGCATAGGCCGCGAACAGTCGGAACAGCATCGCGTCGTTGATCGTCGGCCACAAAAACGCGGTCGCGAAGACGAAAGCCGCCGCGCTGCGGAAGGCCAGCGACAAGCCTCGGTCGGCGACAATCTCGGCGGCCGTTGGCGATTGCGGGAGAGGGCGGAAGGCCGCCCATCCTCGCTGACGGTGTGGCTGGCCCCTGACATCGTCTTGAGGTGGAAGCATGGATGACCGCGGTTGTGGGCACGCTTCGACAAAATGACTCGCGGCGAGGTAATATCACACCGACCGCGCCGGCACGACTGCGCGATCGGTCGTCCCAGCCTTGTTATTCGTCGTCGGTCCCCGATCGGCCCGTCGGCGTCGGGCCAGGACGCCGGGCCCGGTGCCCGCTGACCTCGGCGCCATCGGTCGGGCCGAGGCGCAGAAAGCCGAACGCCGAAATCAGCGGGACCAGCGCAATCAGCAGAAAGACGACGCGGAAATCGTCCGAGGTCACATGCTCGGGGCCGGCCACCACCGCGAGCAGCGCGGCGCCGATCGCGACCCCGAAACCGCGCGCCAATTGCTGCACGACGCCGCCGACGCTGGTGCCGCGGCTCAGCATCGTCGAGGGCACATCGGCATAGCTGATCGTGTTCAGCGCCAGATACTGAATGCTGCGGATGCAGCCCGACAGCAGCACGACCAGAACGATGATCCAGTGCGGCGTGTCGGCGCTCAACAGGGCAAACCCGGCGGTGATCGCGGCCGACAGCACGGCGCCGCCGACCAGGGTCCAGCGAAACCCGGCGAGGCGCAGCAGGCGTCGCGAAAAGGCGCGGACCAGCATCGCGCCGAAGGTCGACGAAAAGATCAAGAGCCCGGTCTCGACCGCGCTGAGCCCGAACCCGACCTGGAGCAACAGCGGCAACAGAAACGGCGTCGCGTCGAGCCCGACCCGGCAGATGCCGCCGGTTATCGTGCCGATGTAAAATGTCTTGATCTTGAGCAGGTTCAGGTCGAGCACCGGCGAGGCGCTGCGTCGGGCGTGCCGGCGGTAGGCGTAGAACGCGAGCAGCGCCAGCGGAAAAAACGCCGCGCCGATAGCCGGCGGGATCATCGGGCGGCCGACATTCTCGATCGCGAATTCGAGCAGAAACAGCCCGATCCCGCAGATCCCGAAGCCGACGAGATCGAACCGGGTCGGCGCCGGCGCGCGAAAATTGTCGAAATACCACAGCGCCAGCGCGCCGCCGACCAGCCCGATCGGGATGTTCAGATAAAAGATCCAGCGCCACGACACGTAATCGGTCAGCACCCCGCCGACCAGCGGTCCGACCAAAGGGCCGATCATCGACGGGATCGTCATCCAGTTCATCGCCGATACGAGCCCGGCGCGCGGAAAGCTGCGCAGCAGAATGAGCCGCCCGACCGGCGTCATCATCGCGCCGCCAAAGCCCTGCACCACCCGCATCGCCACCAGCATTGGGAGAGTGTCGGCCAGCGCGCACAACGCCGACCCGCCGGCAAAGAGCAGCACCGCGGCGCAGAACACCCGGCGCGCCCCAAAGCGGTCGGCGATCCAGCCGCTGACCGGGATAAAGACCGCCAGGCTCAGCAGGTAGCTCGTGATGACCAGATTGAGGCGCAGCGGGCTCTCGCCGAGGCTTTTCGCCATCGCCGGGATCGCCACCACGATCATCGTCGAATCGAGCCCCTCCATCAGAAACGCGCAGCCGACGATCAGCGGGATCACGATGCGCCGCCGGGGTTGAACGGCGGTCGAAAACGGGGCGCCGGCGTCGCTCACCGCAGGGGTCTCGGATGTTGGGCCTGCGATATGATAGAGGGAAATGCGCTCGCGGCGCTAAAGCTGGTGCGACAGATGCAATCGCTCTCCGACACGCCCTCCGACACGACCGCCGATGAGGCGCCGCCGATCGATGCGGCGCGTCTCGAAACCTGGGCGCTTTTCTACCTCGAGCGCTATGCCAGCTCGGCCGCGCATTTGCGCCTGGTTTTGCGGCGCCGGGTGCGGCGGCGCGTCGGTGGCGACGGCGAGGCGATCGGCGCGGCCGGGTTGCTGATCGACGCACTGATCGCGCGCTACCGCGCGGCGGGGCTGCTCGACGATGCGGTGTACGCCGCCGGCCGGGCGCGCCAGGGGTTGGCGCGCGGGCGCTCGCTGCGCCGCATCGCGGCCGGGCTCGCAGCCAAAGGCATCGGCGCCGCGGACGCCGCGTTGGCGCTGGCGGAATTGCGCGAGGGGGCAGCCGATCCCGACCTCGCCGCAGCCTGCGCCTTTGCCCGGCGGCGCCGGCTCGGCCCGTACCGGACGGCCCCGACCGAGCGCCGGCGCGAGCTCGCCGCCTTCGCGCGCGCCGGCTTCGGCCGACGCGCCGCCGAGGCGGTCCTGACCTGCGTCGACGACGCGGAAATCGCCGCCTTGCTCGAAAATGCGTCGCTTTCGCAAGAATGACGGCGCCTGGGGTATAGTGGCCGCAATGAGCGATTCTGAACCGCATCTTCTCGTTGTCGACGACGATGCGCGGCTGCGCGAGTTGCTGCGCCGCTATCTGTCCGACAATGGTTTTCGCCTGACCCTCGCCGCGAACGCGCAGGAGGCGCGGGCCAGCCTCGCCGGCTTTGCCTTCGACCTGATCGTGCTCGATGTGATGATGCCCGGCGAAAGCGGGCTCGACCTGACGCGGGCGTTGCGCTCCGAGGGGCTGGGCGAGGGTCGCGGCGAGGGCCGGATGCCGCGCGTTCCTGTGCTGCTGCTGACCGCGATGGGCGAGCCCGAGGACCGCGTCAACGGGCTCGAACTGGGGGCCGACGACTACCTCGCAAAGCCGTTCGAGCCGCGCGAGCTGGTGCTGCGAATCCGCAACATCCTGGATCGGAGCGGGGCGCCCGACGATACGCCGGACAACATCCGCTTTGGCGCGTTTCGCTTCGATCTCAGCCGCAACGAGCTGTTCCGCGGCGCCGAGATCGTGCATCTGACCGCCGCCGAGGCCGGGTTGCTGTCGAGCCTGGCGGCGCGGGCGGGCGACCCGGTGTCTCGCGAGGATCTGTCGCAGGCGGCGCCGTTCCGCGGCAATATCCGCAACGTCGATGTGCAGATGACCCGCCTGCGCCGCAAGATCGAGCCCGACCCGCGCTACCCGCGCTACCTCCAAACCGTGCGCGGCACCGGCTATGCGCTCAAGCCCGAGTAAAGAGGATTTCTGCGCCTTTTTGAGGGTCTAATCTCGTTATAGTCTCACCGTAACCTGGAGAGCGTCGCCGCGAGTGTATGCGACGTTTTGTCATGGTTGAACCGCTGTCTAGTCAACCCGATCTATTTTTTGTTCCGCCGCAGGCGGATCGCGCGAACCCTCCAAACTTTTTAAGAAGCAATGATCTTATGCACCACGTTATTTTTGTAGAACGGTTTCCCTATGCTGGCACCGAACCGCGGTATGCGATCGGTGGCATGCAGACCACCTGGCGCCACAACGAACCGGTTGGCGGCTTCGATTTGGGGCCGCATCGCACGGGTTACACCTTCGATGAATTGCGCGAACGCTTGACGACCGAGCCGTACGGTTTGTCGGAAGAGGATACTAACAACCTCCTCGGCGCAGCAGTTTCAGAATAGTATTTGCCGATAGCGTGTTACGCCGAAAGCGGGATAAAATATCCCGCTTTCTTTTTGGGCGTCGGCAATCCGGCCTCAGTAGGATGGGTAAAATGCAGCGCGTGATTGCTTGTTTGTTACTTTTCCTTATTTCGTGGCCAGCTTTGGCTGAAGCGCCAGCGAATGTCATTCTGAAGCTTTGCAATCTTTCGGCAGATATACAAGATACCTGTTCTGTTCATATTGTCGGAATAGCTGTCGGCCTAAGCTGGTACAATATGTACCTAGAGAATCAATCACAGAGATTGGGCACCCGGGACCAGCGGGTCTATTGTCCTCCGAACATGGCATTTACTTGGCAACAAAATGTTGACTTGGTACGTCGGTTCGTGCAGAAACATCCTCAGCAGGCAGCATCGCCGGTAGGATGGGTATTGTTGCAAGCATATATTGAATCAATGCCTTGCCCTCGTTAGGAGGCGGGGAAGGTCAATTCCTCCCCGCTACCCGAAGCCGGGGACGGAGTCGTCAGCATAGAGCCGCTGTCCGCGCTCGGGGAGGGGAGAGCGGCAATGGTGCGGTCGGTAAAGCGCATGGCAAAAATCTCGCCCTAATCTCGGAAAAGACAGGGATGCGGTGGTGCAGAATGGGCAGCCATATCGCACACCTGGAGCGAAGTAAGGATCAATGAGTTATGATGCAGGATGGTGCACGACAAGGTGCCTATAAATGCCATGCGCCCACGCCCGAGTGAAGCGGCCGACCCGGCGATGCAAGGCGTCGAGGCGCCCGACCTCGCACCGGACGCTCTCGACATTCGCCAGCGCAGCTGGCTCAAGCGGTTGCTGCCGCAATCGATGTTCGGCCGCTCGCTGCTGTTGATCGTGATGCCGCTGGTGTTGCTCCAGATCATCGTGACCTGGGTGTTTTACGCCCGCCACTGGGAGACCGTGTCGCGACGGCTGTCGGCCGATACCGCCGGCGATATCGGTCTGGTGATCGACGCGATGCGCTATGTCGATACGTCTTTGGAGCTGACGCGGCTGCTCGAAAATGCCTCCGGGCTCACCGGCATCGCTTTCAGCATGGCGCCGGTCGCGACATTGCCGGCGGCGGAGCCCGCGGGCGACAGCCTGGTCGAAGAACAACTCCGTTTCGCGATCGCCGAACGGGTCGGTCGGCCCTACCGGATGGATGCGGTCAGCGACCCGCGCGACATTCGCGTCGAGGTGCCGCTGCCGAGCGGTGTGCTCGCCGCAATCGTGCCGCGCAACCGCGTCTACACCTCGACCACCTATATTTTCATCCTGTGGATGGTCGGCTCGTCGCTGGTGCTGCTGGGCGTCGCCGGACTGTTTCTGCGCAATCAGGTCAAATCGCTGCGCCGGCTCGCGGCGGCGGCGGAGGGGTTCGGCAAGGGGCGCCCGGTCGCCTTCACCAAGATCGAAGGCGCGCTCGAAGTGCGCCAGGCCGCCGCCGCCTTCATCCAGATGCGCAACCGTATCCAGCGCCAGATCCGCCAGCGAACCGAGATGCTCGCCGGAGTGTCACACGATCTGCGCACGCCGCTGACCCGCATGAAGCTCGCCCTCGAACTGATCAAGGACGATCCGGTCGCGGCCGAGCTCAAATCCGATGTCGCGGACATGGAACGGCTGGTCAATCTCTATCTCGACTTCGCCCGCGGCGAGGGGACCGAAGCGCCGGTCGACACCGATATCGCGCGTCTGATCGAGGATGTGGCGGCGGCGGCGCGGCGCGACGGCAGCCCGCTCGCGGTGACGCAGCTGGCCGAACTGGTGCTGCCGGTGCGGCCGAACGCGCTGCGGCGCTGCATCGCCAACCTGGTTGGCAATGCCCGCCGCTACGGCCGGCATGTCTGGGTGTCGAGCGTAAAGCTCGAAGACGGCGTCGATATCCTGATCGACGATGACGGACCCGGCATCCCGGCGGCCGAACGCGAGCGGGTGTTTCAGCCCTTCAGCCGGCTCGACGCCTCGCGAAACCCGTCGACCGGGGGGATCGGCCTCGGCCTGACGATCGCGCGCGACGTGGCGCGCAGCCATGGCGGCGAATTGCGGCTGGAAAATTCGCCCCATGGCGGCTTGCGGGCCCGCATCCACCTGCCGCGCTGAAATCCCGGCACGGAAAAGGCCGCCCCGAATGGGACGGCCTCGGCCGCAATTTCAAAGTCGCTAATGCGATCAGCGCGGGGTCTGCTGGCTCGCGAAATTGCGCATCTCGTCGAGGCTTTCAGTGGCGCGCTTTTGCAGGATCTCGGCGGCATCGGTGCCGGCCTTGGCGGCGATCGTCGCGATCTCGCGACCGTGAGTGACGCCTTTATCCAGCATCTGCTTGGCGTAATCGGCGTTCTTGGCCATCCGGTCCTCGGCCGACACCGGCTGGGTCAGGTCGCGCATCAACGCCGAAAAACCCTCGAAGGTTTCGCGGGTCAGCTCCATCTGCCGGCGGGCAAGCGTATTGACGCCCTCGACGGCAGCCTGGTTGGCCTGGCTCAGCGCTTCGATGTTGCGGCGCTGGGCGGACCACACCGCCTCGAGGTCGAACGGGCGAAAGCGAAAATCTGAAAAGATCTTGGTCACATCAATATCAAACGGGTTCTGACGAGCATCGGCCATGGTGCGGGGTTCCGGTTCTGGGGCGCGGCGATTTTGTGCAGTGCACAATTACCTATATCGTAGCCTTGGCCGCTGGCGTCAAGATATTTTTGCGGTGCAGCAAACGCCGCCGCACCTTCAGGTCGCGGCCGGCTGGCGTCCCGGTTGCCGCCCTGGGCCGACGCCCCGGCGCGACCCGAACCAGCGCTCGATGCCGCGCAGCCGCCGGTCGAGCGCGGCCATGGTCGGCGCAAGATCGGGCGAATCATCGCGCAGCCAGACGCGCAGCGTCGCCAAATAGGCCACCGTCGTCAGCTTGACCGCCACGGCGCCGCCCAAACCCACCGTCGAAACCCCGGCGGCGTCGAGCATCCACGCCATCGAGCGCAGCAACCCGGCTCCGGCGGCCAGCGCGGCCGCCGGGTCGGCCGGCAACTCGCGGCCAAGCACCTCGAGAGCGTCGCGGTAGGGCGTCAGCGCGTCGAAACGCCGCATCAGCAAATCGAACACCCGGTCGCGCGGCCGCTCGTCGGAATCAGCATCGGTCTTGGCATCGGGAGGCGCGCTCAACACGGCCTCGTCGATGCGGCGAAAGAAGGCGCACAGAATGGCGGAGCGTGAGGGCAAGGCACGGTAGACGCGCAGGATCGGCAGATCCGCCGCGGCGCCGACCGCCGCCATCGACAGGCGCCGCCAGCCGTCTCGCGCAATCAGGAGCATCGCGGCGTCGACCAGGCGGTCTGTGTCGCTCGCCCCCGAGGGCGCGGCGGAGGACGCGGCCGACAAGGCCGCGCCGCCTGATACGTGCGGCGATCCCGCGCCCGGTGTCATCGCCCTGCGATCCCGATCAGTTGGCCAGAGCGCGAGACCGGGCGGTGGCCGCGGCGACCGCGCGTTCGAGCAATTCCGGCAGGCCGTGCGGGGCCATCAACACATCGAGCGCCGCGCGGGTGGTGCCGCCCGGGCTTGTCACGTTCTCGCGCAGCCGCGCCGGCGTGTCCGGCGACAGTCGCGCCAGTGCGCCGGAGCCGGCGACGGTCTCGCGAGCAAGGCGCAGCGCCAGATCGCCCGGCAGCCCGGCGCGCGCCCCCGCCTCGGCCAGCGCCTCGATCAGCAGAAAGACATAGGCGGGGCCGCTGCCCGACACCGCGGTGACCGCATCCATCAGCGCCTCGTCCTCGACCCAGGCGCTGTCGCCGATCGCGGCGAGCAGCGCGTCGCACAGCAGGCGTTGCGCGGCGCCGACCCGCGGATTGGGGCAGGCGACGGTGATGGCGCGGCCAATCGCGGCCGGCGTGTTCGGCATGCAGCGAATGATTGCGGCATCCTCGCCCAAATGGCGGGCAATGCCGGCAATCGTCGTGCCGGCGGCGATCGACACGAACAGCGTGCGCGGCGTCACCCAGCTTCGATAGGCCGGCACAACCTGATCGATGATTTGCGGCTTGACCGCAAACACCACCGCGTCGGGGACAAGATCGGTCGGAAGTTCCTCCGCGGCGCGATGCCAGGCGATTTCCGCGGCCTGGGCGAGCGCGCCCGGTGCCCCTTCCGGCTCGATCACCAGAAAGCGCCGCGCCGCGTCACGGGCGAGCCAGCCGCGCAGCATCGCCGATCCCATGTGGCCGCAGCCGACGAGCACGATCGTGTCCGCTTTCGCCTGCATCGATGCTGCCGCGTTCATCGCGACTTATCCCCGCTCAAATCGCCTGTCGCCGATCAGGCCTCGCCGATCGGTTCGATCATCGCCGTCGCCATTGCTTCTTCCGGCGATTTTCCGCCCCAGATCACCAGCTGGAATGCCGGATAGAAGCGCTCGCACTCCGACACCGCGATGTCGACGAGGTCCTCGACCTGCTCCGAGCTTGCGGTTCCGATGCCGCGCAGCAGCACCGCATAGCGGAACGCCGGCGAGGTGTCGCCGGCCGCGAGGTCGAAATGCCCGAGCCACAGCCGCTCGTTGGCCAACGCCAGCAACTCGTAAAACGGGCCGCGCCGTCGTTTCGGCACCTTCATGTCGAAGCCGCAGGAAAAATGCAGCGCGCTCAAATCCTCCTGCCACAGGAAATACAAATGGTAATCGCCCCAGCGGCCGGAGATTTCGACGACCATCTCCTCCTCGCTGGCGCGGTCGTGCGCCCAATCGTTGGCGACAACGATTTCTTCGACCAGATCGATCGGATTGCCGGTTGGAGAATGAACTTCGACCATGGAAACTGAGGTCATCGCGCCCTCCTGGAGGCGACTCGACGAGACGATTCGGCGGAGCTGTCGGTTGGATGATCCATCTGGTCACTCCTCCCGGATGATTCGCCCGGCTGCTTGGAGACGACGACAGGGTTCCTGATAGCTACGCTGCCAAAGCGGGGCCGCGCTGGCAAGACTAGATTTAGCGCTCCCAGTGGCGGCTGGCCTCAGGCGGTTGAGGGACCCTCGACGCGCTGGGCGCCTTGCCCCAAAGCAGCGAGCCGCGCTTCCAGGGCCTCGACCCGGTCCCGCAGCATTTCCTGTTCCTCGCGGGCCTTGGCGGCCATCGCCTTGACCGCCTCGAATTCCTCGCGGCTGACCAGATCCATGCCGGCCAGCACGCGTTCCAGCTGATCGCGAAAGCGCGCCTCGATCTCGCCGCGCACGCCCGACAAGGCGCCGACCGCGCCCGCCGCCACCCGCGCCATATCGTCGAAGAACCGGTTCTGGCTCTGCATCGCGCTATCCTCCGCCTGCCTGGGCCGCAATCCCCCGGAGTAGCCCGGCCGGGCTACTCCGCCGCGGCCTTTTTCTCCCCGCTATTCTCTCCGGCGGCGCGACGGGCGGCGTGCCGGTCGATTTCGGCCTGGATCGCCGCGCTGGCCTGACCGGTGAAGTCGACATGATGGGTCGTGGCGTAATCGTAGCTCTCGCGCAACCGCTCGCGGCTCTGCTGGAAACGCGGGTGCACGAAGCGGGCCATCAGCTCGTAATGCTTTTTGGTTGCGTCCCAATCGGCCCAGTTCTGGGCGAGTTCGCAGATCACGCCAAAGCCGCCCGAGCCGACCATCAAACGCTCGATATAGGCGATCGCGTCGTCGGGCGTGCCGATGCAGCCGGTGCCGCTCTCGATCAGCCACTGATACGGATCGGGGACATCGGGCGGGATGATCGGGAAGGTCGCCACGTCGCGGAAATAATCGGCGAAGGGCTGCACCCCGAACTGTACGTTGCGGCGCGCCTCCTCACGGGTCTCGGCGATGTGGAACAGGCCGACGACGCGCCAGTCCTTGCGGTCCGGCACATGCCCGTTGGCCCGCGCGGTCTCCTCGTAGAGCCCCCAATTGCGGGTATGCGCCTCCATCGCCATCGGGCTGGTGCCGCCGATCGACAGCATGCCGATGCCGTATTTGCCGGCGGCCAGCGACCCGGACGGCGAGCGCGCCGCGGCGACCGCCAGTTCCATCGTCGGCCTGGTGTACGAACGCAATTGCAACTGCGCCTCGACCAGTTCGAACCAGTCGGTCTTGCGGCTTACGGTCTCGCCGCGCAACAGCGGCACAATGACCTCAAGCGCCTCGTTCATCATCTGGCGCTGCTTGCCGGGGTCGATGCCGACCTTCAGCGCGTCGTGGACGAGAGCGCCGGGCCCGACCCCGAACATCGCCCGGCCGCGCGTCATGTGGTCGAGCTGAACCATGCGGTCGGCCAGCATGAACGGGTTGTGGTAGGGCAGCGACACGACCCCGGTGCCGAGCCGGATGTGGCGGGTGCGCTGGGCCGCGGCGGCGATGAACATCTCCGGGCAGGCGATCAGCTCGAACCCGCCCGAATGATGCTCGCCGATCCACGCCTCGTGATAATTGAGCCGGTCGAGATGCTCGAGGAGTTCCAGGTCGCGCTCGATCGACAGCGTCGGGTTTTCGTCGTGATTGTGAAACGGCGCGAGAAAAATGCCGCTCTTCAGATAGGATTCGCTCATGTCGCGGTGCCTTTGCCGATGGCTCGGGGTCCGAAAGTCGGAGGCGGACCCACCTCGGCCGATCGTCGGCGATTGCCCACGCATCCGGCAAGCAAATTCCCGGCTTGTGTGCCCTGCGCTCGCTCGCGGCCCGCTAAGCAGGGATTCGCTGATTGAGACACACATCCCCGTCATGCCCGGCCCGTCATGCCCGGCCTTGTGCCGGGCATCCATGTCTTCGGGCATCTCCTGGCGCAAAATCGTGGATGGCCGGGACAAGCCCGGCCATGACGGCAGGGTCAGATCGATGAATTGTGACACGATCAAGTGAACTCTGCTCAGCCTTGTATGGTTCACATATAACGCAAAACGTCATATCTGATCCCGGTGATACGGTCGTTCAGGACAGGCGCACCGAGGCGCTATACCGAGGCGAAACCGTGCCCGAACTTCGCCGCCTCGAAGCGTTGCAGGGAGATCGTCGCGGCCAGCACAGCATTCGTATCAACGATCAGTGGCGCATCTGTTTTGTGTGGAGCGAAGCCGGGGCCGAGCTGGTCGAGATCGTCGATTACCACTGAAGGAATCAGTCGATGGGGCGCATCCATACCGCTCCCGGGGAAGTTCTCCGCGAGGAATTCATGAAGCCTCTCGGCCTCTCGGCCAACGCGCTCGCGCTTGCGCTGCGCGTTCCGGCGACCCGCATCGGCGATATTCTACGCACCGAGAAGCCGCGCGCCGTCTCCGCCGACACGGCGCTCCGCCTCGGCCGCTATTTCGGCACCTCCCCCGAGTTCTGGCTCAACCTGCAATCGGCCTACGATCTGTCGCGCACGCTCGCCGAGCTCGGGCCGGCAATCGAGCGCGACGTGCATCCCCGCGAGGATGCCGCGGCGTAGGCAGTCTTGTCGAATGCCCTACGCAGCCGGCGACATCACGTGGATCTCGCGGTTGGCGAGGAGGTCGCGGGTCTTGCCGGCGTAGGCGGCCATGTGGGGCGAGGCGGCGTGCGCCTTCAGATGGTCGAGGCTTTCCCATTTCTCGACGACGACAAAACCGTCCGCGCCGAATTTCGCGCCGGCGCCGCCCTCGGCGTCGATCACCGGGCCGTACTCGATGCAACCCGCTTCGGCGTGCACCGCCGCCATGTTGGCGCGGAACGCGGCCAGCACCTCGTCGCGCTTGCCGGGCTTGGTCGTGATGATGGCGAGGACATGGATCATGGCGGTTTCCCTTTTTGCTTTCGATCGCGTAATCCGGGCAGGATAAAGCCGCTCGCAATTGGAGGATAGATCGATGGCGCAGCGCGGCATGAAATTCGGCATTTTTCTGGCGCCGTTTCACCGCCTCGGCGAGAACCCGACCCTGGCGATGGCGCGCGACATGGAGTTGGTCGAGTGGCTCGACTGGCTCGGCTATGACGAGGCCTGGATCGGCGAGCACCATTCGGCTGGCTGGGAGGTCATCGCCTCGCCCGAACTCTTCATCGCCCAGGCGGCCGAACGCACCCGCCACATCAGGCTCGGCTCCGGGGTGACGAGCCTGCCCTACCACCACCCGTTCCTGGTGGCGCAGCGTTTCGTGCAGCTCGACCACATGACGCGCGGCCGGGTCATGCTCGGCGTTGGCCCCGGCGCGCTGCCGTCGGACGCCTACATGATGGGCATCGAGCCGGTGCATCTGCGCCGCCGCATGGAAGAGTCGCTCGACGCGATCCTACGCCTGTTGCGGTGCAACGAGCCGGTGACGATGCAGACCGACTGGTTCGAGCTGCGCGAGGCGCGGCTCCATCTGGCGCCCTATTCCGACCCGCGCTTTCATATCGCGGTCGCCAGCACGATCACCCCGTTCGGCATGGTCGCGGCCGGCAAGCACGGGCTCGGGGTGTTGTCGATCGGCGCCGGGCTGCCGGGCGGCCCCGAGGCGATGGCGGCGCAGTGGCGCATCGCCGAGGAAACCGCGGCGCAGCACGGCGCCACGATGAACCGCAAGGATTGGCGCATCGTCGTCGGCATGCACATCGCCGAGGACGACGAGGAGGCGCTGCGCCAGGTCAAAGCCGGCGAGCGGCTCGAGACCACGAGTTATTTCGAGGAAACGCTCGGCCGCGTGCCCGGCGCCTCCAAGGACCCGGTGCGCGACGGGGTCAACGCGCTGACGACGCTGGTCGGCTCGCCCGACACGGCGATCCGGGTTATCGAGCGGTTGCTCGCGGCCAGCGACGGCGGGTTTGGCGCTGTTATGTTCCGCGCCCATGAATGGGCCAACCGCGAGCAGACGATGAAAAGCTATGAACTGTTCGCGCGCTATGTGATGCCGCATTTCCAGGGTTCGGTCGCGCCGCTGGTCGGCTCCAACAATTGGATCCGCGTCAATCGCCGCCGCATTCTCGGCAACAATGTCGAGGCGGTGCGCCGCGCCTTCACCGACACCGGCCGCGCGGTGCCCGACGAATACCGTTATCGCACGGTTGGCGCGCAGGATGTTGACCCGGCGGCGGAGGGCTGAGAGTCTGTGATGGTATCTGCGATCACCGGGACCGCCGCCGTGCGTCCTTCGAGACGCCCGCGTTGCGGGCTCCTCAGGATGAGGTTATTTCTTAATGACATC
>CAMATN010000026.1 GCA_945861155.1 Rhizobium sp. Q54 | reverse complement strand
CGCGATCAGACCTGCGCTATTCGTAGATGACGGTCCTCAGGCACTGGCGACATTGAAGGCGAGGATTGAAACCGAGAAGGCCGCAAGACGCGCCGCACGCCGGCGTGGCGATCCGGTTCCGGACGATGAAGCTGACGAAGACGCGGCAGGAGCGTAATCAGTCTTGCAACTCCAGGCTCGCTCGCGAATGGTGCGCGTAGGTGGCCCAGGTTGGGTGATAACCATCGTCGGCCTGGTTACCCCAAACAGTCCAGCCGGGCCGATTTCCACGTGCGAACAGTTCAAGATAGGGACCAGGGCTACAATCTTCGATAAGATTATATTGCTCATCCGGCTTGCGCGAATGTTCTCGTTTGCGCGTTCCCATGTAATTTACTTGGCGTCGGCCGGGAGGAAGTGTCCGTGCATTCTTCCCGCGAATGCCAAAAAGCAATAACTCGGTCACGTTTCTAAAGTAAAAGCCAACACCTCTCCCATCAGAACCGCCGTCCTTTCGAAGTTTATGCCACACGATATTACTTTTATATTGAAAACCCCACGCCTCCATGACATTCAATCCATGAGGCAGCAGGGCGTTTGGAACCCAAAGATATAGATGGGCAGTCGGCGCGGCGATCCGGCTGACCGGCAGCGCCGCGATGTCCTCCATCGCCAGCGTTCCATAGCGAGAGAGACGGCGATGTTCCGGCGCCATCTTCCCGGTGCGGTTGGCGAAACGCCAGGGAGGATCAGCAAGAATCGTCGCGCATCGTTTATGGGCCGCAAGGGCTATCAGATCAGCGTGGGCAGCCGTCATGTCTTCCTGCATCATTCAGCCCCTAGCCGTCTTTATAACGTCAACACACAAGGACGTGTGTTCCGAAGCCCAAGCGCAACTGGACCGTCGAACAGGTTCATGATAGGTTCTCGTATATTCCATCCGCGCCCGCGAGTCACCACATTTGATCGGCCCGCCACGGGTGAGGACATGATCATGAGCGAGACGGGGACCGGTCCAGGCGCCGCGGGCGGCAAGGCTCCGGGAGATGCTTCAGCTTGCGGGCCCGACCCGGCCGAGCTGGCTCGGCAGATGACCGAGATCGCCGAACGGAGCCAGCGCCTCGTCGCCGATTTTCTGGCGCGCCAGAGCGGCGACGCAGGCCAGGGCGGGTCCGGCGGCCCCGGCATGGCGAACCCGACGGCGATCGGCGCGGCGTTTTTCGAGATGACCGCGCGCATGATGTCCGACCCGGCGCGGCTGGCTCAGGCGCAGATGTCGCTGTGGAACGATTATTTGCGGCTGTGGCAGCACACCGCGCAGCGTTTTCTCGGCGCCGCCGCCGAACCGCGGGTCATCGACGCCGCGCCCGACGACCGGCGCTTTCGCAACGAGGCGTGGAGCGAAAACACCCTCTTCGACTTCATCAAGCAAAGCTATCTGTTGACCGCGCGCTGGATGCAGGGCGCGGTCAGGGATGTCGAGGGTGTCGACGAGCGCACCGCGCGCAAGGTCGATTTCTACACGAGACAGTTCGTCGACGCGCTCGCGCCGTCGAATTTCGTGATGACCAACCCCGAGGTGCTGCGCGCGACGATCGACAGCCGGGGCGAAAACCTGCTGAACGGGCTGAAGAACCTGCTCGACGATCTGGAGCGCGGCAAGGGCCAGCTCACGATCAGCATGACCGACATGGCGGCGTTCAAGATCGGCGACAACGTCGCCGCGTCGCCGGGGAAGGTCGTCTACCAGGACGATTTGATGCAGCTGATCCAGTATGCGCCGACGACCGCGACGGTAAAGCGCCGGCCGCTCTTAATCATCCCGCCGTGGATCAACAAGTTCTACATATTGGATTTGCGGCCGCGCAACTCGTTCATCCGCTGGGCGGTCGATGAGGGCCACACGGTCTTCGTGATCTCGTGGGCCAACCCCGACGAGCTTCTCGCCGCCAAAAGCTTTGAGGATTACATGCGCGAGGGGCCGCTCGCCGCGCTCGACGCGATCGAACAGGCGACCGGCGAGCGCGCGGCCAACGTGATCGGCTATTGCCTCGGCGGCACGCTGCTCGCCTCGACGCTGGCCTACCTGACCGCGAAGCGCGACACCAGGGTCAAGAGCGCGACCTATCTCGTCACGATGGTCGATTTCAAGGAAGCCGGCGAATTGTCGGTCTTCATCGACGAGGAACAATTGCAATCGCTCGAACAGCGCATGAGCAAGAAAGGCTATCTCGAAGCCCGCGACATGCATACGACCTTCAACATGCTGCGCGCCAACGATTTGATATGGTCGTTCGTCGTCAACAACTACCTGCTCGGCAAATCGCCGTTCCCGTTCGACCTGCTATATTGGAACGCCGATTCGACGCGGATGCCGGCGGCGATGCACAGCTTCTATCTGCGCAAGATGTACCAGGAGAATCTGCTGGTGAAGCCGGGCGGCATCACCCTGGGCGGCGTGCCGATCGATCTGCGCAAGATCAAGGTTCCGACTTTTATGTTGTCGACCCGCGAAGACCATATCGCGCCGTGGCGCTCGACCTACGCGGCGACGCAGCTTTATTCGGGACCGGTCAAGTTCGTGCTGTCGGCGTCGGGGCATATCGCCGGGGTGGTCAACCCGCCCGGCGGCAAATACGGCCATTGGGAAAACGACAACAACCCGCCGACCCCGGAGGAATGGCTCGCCGGCGCGACCCAGACCGCGGATTCGTGGTGGCCGGTGTGGGAGCGCTGGGTGGCGCGCTATGCCGGCGGCGAGGTGCCGGCCCGCCAGCCCGGCGACGGCAAGCTGACCCCGATCGAGGACGCGCCCGGCTCCTATGTCAAGGTGCGGGCGGAGGATTGAGCAACTCCCTCTCCCCGCACGCGGGGAGAGGGTTGGGGTGAGGGGGAGCCCGAAAATGATGCGAGGAAAGGATGAAAGGCGGACAGGCCGATCCCGCTCGCTCCGCCGATCCAGCACGCGCGCCGAACTGACGCTATGGAAACATTTGCGCGATCGACGGCTCGGCGGCTTCAAATTCGTCCGCCAAGAGCCCGTAGGTCCCTACTACCCTGACTTTGTCTGCCGCGAGCGGCATCTGATCGTCGAGGTCGACGGCGGCCAACATGCGCAGAGCGCGGCAGATCGCGGGCGGGACGCATTTCTGGCTGAGATCGGTTACCAAGTCATCCGGATCTGGAACAATCAGATATTCGAGAACATCGAAGGCGTGTTGCAGATGCTCCGATCCGAGCTTGAAACAGCCCCTCACCCTGTCCCTCTCCCCGCCAGCGGGGAGAGGGAACGCGCGGCTCCCCCCTCATAAACGCGCTCGGAGAATGTACACTTGCCGCACAAGAACCAGGAACTCCGTCGCCCCGCTTGCGGGGAGAGGGCCGGGGTGAGGGGGAGTCGGATCACCATCTTGCGCCCTGGGGCGGGCAAGTGAGATTGCGACCGTGAAGTATTCGAGGCCACCTTGCGGTCTTCTTTGGAGTATGAACGCGCGCCGGGCGAGATGTTTTTCCTCTCGATCAGCGACAGGCCGCAAGGAGAGCAGTACCTGCGCCGCCACCCCCGCCGCCGCCGCCCCCGCCGCCTCCACCGCCTCCACCGCCGCCGCCCGCCCCGGCGACCGAAAGGGCTGTGAGACAGGTCTGCACCTTGTCGATCTTCTGGGAGTTCTCAAAGGTACGTATTGCCGCGAAGACCGCGCCAATAGCAGAAACGAGTGCCGTGAACAAAGTCACCCCCGCAGTAATTTTCCGCACACTCTCCATGACTTTTCTTCCCCCTCGCAGAGCTGCACAGAATCTGATTCCTGTACCGAGCGATGGCAAGACAACCGCTCTAGAAGCTTGCTCTTGTGAGAGATTTTCGTCGCAGTCGTGCCTGCTATCAGACTAGCCACACACCTGCTGATTCGCGCCAGATTTTCCAGAAGCCGGTTCTGCGACCTTTGACGGCGGCCGAAATAGCGAACCCCTATCCCCGCTTCCGATATTCCTCCGCCAGCTCGCGGTAGTGCGCCGTCACCCAGCGCATGTATTCCTGTTCCTCGGGCTTCAGCAGGCGGGCGAAGCGGGCCGGGGTGCCAGCCCATAATTCGCCTGATTTGACCCGCTTCCTCGGCGTCACGACGGCGCCGGCGGCGACCATCGCGCCCGATTCGACGATCGCGCGGTCCATCACGCAGGCCTTCATCCCGACAAAGGCGCCGGGTTCGAGATGGCAGGCGTGCAGCAATGCCATGTGGCCGATCGCGGCATCGTCGCCGATCACGCACTCGATGTGCTCGCCCAATTCGAACGTGACATGCACGATCGTCCCGTCCTGGATATTGGCACCGGCACCGATGCGAATCGGCGCGTCATCGCCGCGAATGACGCAGTTGAACCAGATATTCGCGCGCGGCCCGATCTCCACGTCGCCGATCACGATGGCGCCGGGCGCGATGAAGGCGCTCGGATCGATCCGCGGCAGAATGTTGCGGTAAGGCAGGATCACCGGCCCCATCGTTGCGCCTCCCCGCATACACGCCGTGCCGCTCAGCGGCGGACGCATTTGAACGAGGCGAGATCGATCGTCGCCTCGACAAATAGCGAGACCCGCTCGAACTGCGCACAATGGCGGCGGGCGAGCGGCATCGCGCTGGCGACATCGCCGCCATAACCGATCTCGACCGAATTCGCGTCGCCTTCCCGGACATTGGGATGCGGCGCTGTGCAGCCGGACAGGACCGCGCCCGCCATGCCGACCGCAATCACCAGCGCAAGAATGGGGTTGAAGCCGCTCACGTCGATGAATGTGTCATTGCGGGCGAAGCGACGCAATCTCGATGCGGCGCCGCGTGTCGGGATTGGTTTTGCCCCCGAAACTTGCCGCGCCGCCCTCGGCACCTGATATAGTGGCGCGGGAGATCGGCGGCGGGCAGGCCTCTCGCCAACCCGGTCAGGTCCGGAAGGAAGCAGCCGTAACGAGTTCCGGCCTGGGTCGCTGCTTGGTCTCCCACCTTACCTCGCGCCCCAGGACCTCGCGCCCCAGGACCCGCGCCCAAGGCCAATGAGCGATACCGCCGCCCCCTATCGCGTCCTCGCCCGCAAGTACCGGCCGCAGACCTTCGCCGAGGTGATCGGCCAGGAGGCGATGGTGCGCACCCTGTCGAACGCGATCGCGACCGGGCGGATCGCGCACGCCTTCATGCTGACCGGGGTGCGCGGGATCGGCAAGACGACGACGGCGCGGATCATCGCGCGGGCGCTCAATTGCATCGGGGTCGACGGCGCCGGCGGCCCGACCATCGCGCCGTGCGGCGAATGCATCCATTGCAAGTCGATCGCCGAGGACCGCCACGTCGACGTGATCGAGATGGACGCCGCCTCCCGCCTCAACGTCGATGGCATCCGCGACCTGACCGAGGGAGTGCGCTACCGGCCGGTCACGGCGCGCCACAAGGTCTACGTCATTGACGAGGTGCATAATCTGTCGAAGCCGGCCTTCGACGCCCTGTTGAAGACGCTCGAAGAGCCGCCGCCCGACGTCATTTTCATCTTTGCCACGACCGAGGTGCAGCGGGTGCCGGTGACGGTATTGTCGCGCTGCCAGCGTTTCGCGCTGCGCCGGGTGCCGGTCGAGCAACTCGTCCTCCATTACCGGCGCATTGCCGAGGCCGAGGGGATCGCGGTCGCCCCGGCGGCGCTCGGGTTGATCGCGCGCGCGGCGGACGGCTCGGTGCGCGACGGGCTGTCATTGCTGGACCAGGCAATCGCGTTATGCGGCGGCACGATCGAGGAAGCGGCGGTGCGCGACATGCTCGGCATCGCCGACCGCAACCTGGTCTTCGACCTGTTCGAGACCGTGTTGCGGGGCGACGCGGCGGGAGCGCTCGACCGCATGGACAGCCTCTACCAGGGCGGCGCCGATCCGCCGATGGTGCTGCAGGATTTGCTCGAACTGGCCCATTTCGTGACCCGGTTGAAACTGACCGCGCAGGCCGGGGCCGGCGATCCGTTTGAGGAGGGCGACCGCGAGCGGGCCCGCCCGTTGGCCGCCGCGCTGTCGATGCCGGTATTGGCGCGCGCCTGGCAGATGCTGTTGAAGGGCCTCGAAGAGGTGCAGTCGGCGCCGGTTCCGATTCAAGCCGCTTCGATGGTGCTGGTCCGCCTGGCCCATGTCGCCGACATGCCGGCGCCGGCCGATCTGGTTCGGGCGCTGAGTGGGGGCACGTTAGGCGGGGGCCAGCCGGCCGCATCGACCAATGCGCCGGGGGCAACCTCGGCGCCTTATGCCGCGACGCGCCCGCTCCACGACGCTCCGACCGGGCCCGGCTCATCCCGCCTTGACAATGGCGGCGCTGGTCCGGCGCTGGCCATTGCCCTGCCCCACCCCGCGCCGGAATCGCCGCCGAGCGCCGAATTCGACCCGCCGCCCCAGAGCTTTGCCGAGATCGTCGCGCTGTTCGACAAGCGGCGCGAAGCGTTGCTGCGCGCGCATCTGTGGTCGCATGTCCATCTCGTTGCGTTTCAGCCCGGCCGGATCGAAATTCGCAGGGCGGACGGCGCGCCGGACAATCTCGCCAACCGGATGAGCCAGTTGCTCGGCGAGTGGACCGGCGCCCGCTGGCTCGTCGCCTATTCCGACGCCGAGGGCGATCCGACCCTGGCGCAGCAGGAGGCCCACCGGTCGAGTACGGTGAGGAACGAGGTCGCGGCGCACCCGTTGGTTCGGGCGGTGCTGGACATTTTCCCCGGCGCGACGATAGCGGCGGTGCGGGAGCGGTTCACCGCGGCGCAGACCGCGACGGAAGCCGCGACGGATGATGTCGGCGATGACGCCGGCGCCGGGGATGATGCCGGCGACGATGGGGCGAGCATGGGAGAGGACGGGTCATGAAAAACATCGGCCAGCTGATGAAGCAGGCCCAGGCGATGCAGTCCAAGATGGCCGAGATGCAGGCGCAACTCGAAACCGTCGAGATGACCGGCATGGCGGGCGGCGGCATGGTCCAGCTGACGCTCAACGGCAAGGGCGACGTCAAGCGGGTGACGATCGACAAGGCGGTGGTCGATCCCGCCGAAGTCGAGGTGCTTGAAGACCTGCTCGTCGCCGCGTTTAACGACGCACGGCAAAAGGTCAATTCCCACACCGAATCCGAGATGCAGAAGCTGACTGGCGGGCTCGCGCTGCCCGGCGGCATGAAATTGCCGTTCTAGCAGCGAATAGCGAACCCGGCCTCGCCACCCAGGCTTGTCCGTTCGGGGGCCGATCGCCGCAATGTCCGAACTCGCCACGCTGATCCAGCTCCTGGCCAAGCTGCCGGGCCTCGGCCCGCGCTCGGCGCGGCGTGCGGCGCTGTTTCTCGTCAAGCGGCGCGAACAGCTGATGCGGCCATTGGCGGCGGCGCTGAGCGCGGCGGCGGCGGCGATCCAGCCGTGCACGACCTGCGGAAACCTCGATACCTCCGACCCGTGCGCGATCTGCCGCGATCCCGCGCGCGATCCCACGGCGATCTGCGTCGTCGAGGATTTGGCCGATCTGTGGGCGCTGGAGCGCACCGGCGCGTTTGCCGGCCGCTATCACGTGCTCGGCGGCACCTTGTCGGCGCTCGACGGGATCGGCCCGGACCAGCTGAACATCGCCGGCCTGATCGCCAGATTAGGCCCTGACGCCGAGCTGATCCTCGCCCTCAACGCGACAGTCGACGGACAGACAACGGCGCACTACATCGCCGACCGCGCCGCCGCGACCGGTGCACGCATCTCGCGCCTCGCGCAAGGCGTGCCGATCGGCGGCGAACTCGATTACCTCGACGAAGGCACCCTGACCGCCGCCCTGAAGTCCCGCCGGCCGCTCTAATCGCGTCCGCGGGGTTATCCCCGCTATGCCGCCCGGTTGCGGCTTTTGACGCGGGTTTTGCCGCTGCGCTCTTCCTCGAACAAATCGGCCAGGCGTTCGAGCATGACCCCGCCGAGCTGCTCGGCGTCGACGATCGTCACGGCGCGGCGGTAATAGCGGGTCACGTCGTGGCCGATGCCGATCGCGGTCAGTTCGACCGATCCGATCCGCTCGATTTCGCGGATCACCTCGCGCAAATGCTTTTCAAGGTAGTTGCCGGGATTGACCGACAGCGTCGAATCGTCGACCGGCGCGCCGTCCGAGATCACCATCAGGACGCGGCGCTCCTCGGGCCGGCCCAGCAGCCGGTTATGAGCCCACATCAGCGCCTCGCCGTCGATATTCTCCTTGAGGATGCCCTCGCGCAGCATCAGGCCGAGATTGCGCCGGGCGCGACGCCACGGCGCGTCGGCCGATTTGTAGACGATGTGGCGCAGATCGTTGAGCCGCCCGGGGTTGGCGGGCTTGCCCGCGGCGATCCAGCGCTCGCGCGCCTGGCCGCCCTTCCAGGCCCGCGTCGTGAACCCCAGGATCTCAACCTTGACGCCGCAGCGCTCCAAAGTGCGCGCCAGGATGTCGGCGCTCATTGCCGCAACCGTGATCGGCCGGCCGCGCATCGAGCCTGAATTGTCGATCAGCAGGCTGACGACCGTGTCGCGGAACTCCATCTCGAGTTCGCGCTTGTAGGAGAGCGGCAGCACCGGATTGGTGACGATCCGGGAGAGCCGGGCGGCGTCGAGGATGCCTTCTTCGAGGTCGAACTCCCACGCCCGGGTCTGCTTCGCCAACAGCCGGCGCTGCAGGCGATTGGCGAGCCGTGCAATGACGCTTTGCAGATGCGACAATTGCTGGTCGAGCAGATGGCGCAAACGGCCGAGTTCGTCCGCGTCACACAATTTGTCGGCGTCGATGACCTCGTCGGCCGTCGAGCTGTACGCGCGATAGAGCGTATTCTCGTCCGGGCGGCCGCGCGGCAGCTTGCCGGGCCGGCCGGGCCGGCCGGGATCGTCGTCGCTCGCGCCGGGCATCATCTCGCCGTCGGCCTCCGCGTCGCCATCCTCCTCGGCGTCGCCTTCGGCGCCGTCGGCGGGCGACCCATCGAGCGAAGGCTGCGCGCCTGAGCTGGCGCTTTCGCCGCTCTCGTTCTGGTTCTCGCCCTCAGCCTCCTCGCCCTGGCCCTGGCTGTCCTCCGACGACGACTCGTCGAGGTCGCCCAGGTCGAGATCGAGATCCTGGATCAGCCGGCGGGTCACGCGCGCATAGGAATCCTGGTCGAGCACGTTGCGGTCGAGCTCGGCGATGTCGCGGCCGATCTTGCCTTCGAGCCACGGGCGCCACAGATCGACGACGCGGCGCGCCGATGGCGGCGGCGGTTCGTGGGTCAAGGCTTCGCGCGTCAACAGCCGCACCGCCTCGGCCATGGTGCTCTCGGTGCGCTCGCTGATGCGCTCGAAACCTTGCCGGCGATACTGCTCGTCGAGCGCCGCCGCCAGATTGGCGGCGACCCCGACCATGCGGCGCGCGCCGAGCGCCTCGACCCGCGCCTGTTCGAGCGCCTCGAAGACCGAGCGTGCGATCGGATTGCCCGGCAGCCGCTTCATATGGACCGCGTCGTCGTGATAGCGCAGCCGCAGCGCCATCCCGTCCGCGGCGCCGCGCAGTTGCGCGGCCTCGTCCGCCGGCAGGTCGCGACCCGGGTTGGGCAGCTTGACCCTGGTACCGGCCAGTCCCGGCGGTTCCGGTCCGAATCCGATGTTCAGATCGTCGCGCTCGGCGATCGCCCGCAACGTCGCCGCGGTCGCGCGCTTGAATATCTCGGTCGGCGAATACGCCTGCGCCATGGTCGGTTTACCTTAGTCGGCGTGCCGTCATTCCCACGAAAGCGGGAATCCAGGGGCCAAGCGCGTGACGGTCGCCCTGGCCCCCGCCCCCACCCTTCCCTCCCCCGCTTGCGGGGGAGAAAAGGGTGGGAGCGGGGGTGACAAAGAGGTTGAGAAAAACCAGCGGCGCTGTGTTCTACATAAGGGTCGCGTTGATGCCGGTCTCGGGCAATTCGGTCCCGAAGCAGCGCTGGTAGTATTCCGCCACGACCGGCCGCTCCATCTCGTCGCATTTATTAAGGAAGGTCAGCCGGAAGGCGAAGGCGAGATCGCCGAAGATGACGGCGTTTTCGGCCCAGGTCATCACCGTGCGCGGCGACATGACGGTCGAGATGTCGCCATTCATGAAACCGCTGCGGGTCAAATCGGCGAGCGCCACCATCGCGCTGATCCGCCGGCGCCCGTCATCGTTGTTGTAGCTCGGCACCTTGGCGAGCACGATCTCGACCTCGGCATCGTGCGGCAGGTAATTCAGCGTCGCGACGATGTTCCAGCGGTCCATCTGGCCCTGGTTGATCTGCTGCGTGCCGTGGTAGAGGCCCGAGGTGTCGCCAAGCCCGACCGTATTCGCGGTCGAGAACAGCCGAAACCCGGAATGCGGCC
Source organism: Rhizobium sp. Q54 (assembly GCA_945861155.1). Taxonomy (GTDB): domain Bacteria; phylum Pseudomonadota; class Alphaproteobacteria; order ATCC43930; family CGMCC-115725; genus DATARH01. Next base: position 37,157 of record CAMATN010000026.1, on the reverse strand, counting down.
GAATGACGCGGTTCTGGTCGAGCAGGGTCAGCTTGCCCTCGACCTCGAGCACGCGCTGGATCACGAACATCACATCGGGCCGGCCGGCGTCGTACTCGTCGAAGCACAGCGCCACCGGGTGCTGCAACGCCCACGGCAGAATCCCCTCGCGGAACTCGGTGACCTGCTTGTTGTCGCGCAGCACGATCGCGTCCTTGCCGACGAGGTCGATGCGGCTGATGTGGCTGTCCAGGTTGACCCGGATGCACGGCCAATTGAGCCGCGCGGCGACCTGTTCGACATGGGTCGATTTGCCGGTGCCGTGATAGCCGCAGATCATCACCCGCCGGTTGAAGGCGAAGCCGGCGAGAATGGCGAGCGTCGTGTCGCGATCGAAGCGATAGGCGTCGTCATGATCGGGAACGTGTTCGCTTGGCTGGCTGAACGCCGGGACCTCGAGATCGGTGTCGATGCCGAAGGTCTGACGCACTGAAACCTTGATGTCCGGCTGGCCGACCGGAGTCGGGGTGGTTGCCGCTTGCTGAACGGATGGCATTGCCTCTGGTGCTTTCTGGTGTTGCTGGGAAAGGATGGGACCGGCGAATCCTGCGTGGCTCAATTGAAATAGCTGGCCTTCAGGGTCGCATAGGCCTGGTTGATGATCTTCAGCTTCTCCTCGGCGGCCTTGTCGCCGCCATGTGCGTCCGGGTGGTGCAGCTTGACGAGCACTATATAGCGCGCCTTGAGGCGCACCGGTGTGAAGGGCGGTTCGAGATCAAACACCGCGAGGGCCTGATCGCAGGCCGAGGCGGCGCGAGAGGCGGCATCCCGTGCCTGGCCATTGGCGCGGCGCCCACGATCGTGCTCCCTGCCCTGCTCCTTGCCGGTGTAAAAACCGAACGGGTCATGGGTCCGGGGGCCCGGGCCGTGGCGCTCGCCGAGCTTCCAGCTCGGGCGCTGCCACACCGTGTCGCGCCGGATCTCCGCCTCGATGTCCGTTTCACTCATGCCGGCATAATAATTCCACGCGACGTTGTACGCGCGTACATGCTCGAGACAGAACCAGTAATAAAGGTTGAGTTCGAGCCGCGATCGGGGGGCGCGGAAATCGCCGCCCGCGGCGCAACCGGCACGCTCGCAAGCGCGCACCGGCAATTCCGGCTCGGCCGTGAAGACGGGATCAATCGGTTGGCGCCGCATGACGGTCAGTATGGGTGGCCCGCCGCGACCTGACAAGGATTCGCCGCGCCGCGGCAGCCGGCAGGCCCCTCGTGCAGAGCAGGGTTGCGCCACCGTCAACCGCGCCTCACGATAGGATGCGGCAACCGGTCGCGATCGCCTGAGATCAAGACTTGCGCTCCGACACCCCAGCCCGGAGACAAAGCGATGACAGCAGACGACACGGCCTGGCCGCCACTGCCCTATGACGAATGGAAGGAGACCTGCGCCACACTGCACCTGTGGACGCAGATCGTCGGCAAGGTCCGTCTCGCGAGAGCGCCTGCATCGAACCATTGGTGGCACGTGCCGCTCTACGTGACGAGCCGCGGCCTGACGACATCGCCAATTCCCGATGGCGAGCGGGTTTTCGAGATCGGGTTCGACTTTATCGACCACCGCCTCCTGATCGAGACGAGCGACGGCGGACGCGAAGAGGTGCCGCTCGCCGCGTGCTCGGTCGCCGATTTCCACGCCGAAATCATGCGCCGGTTGCAGGCGCTCGACATCGCGGTGCGGATATGGACGACGCCGGTCGAGATTCCCGACCCGATCCCGTTCGAAGAGGACCGGGTGCACGCCGCCTATGACCCGGAGCAGGCACATCGGTTCTGGCGCGTGCTGGTCCAGGCCGATCAGGTGTTCAAACGCTTCCGCGCGGGGTTTCTCGGCAAGGCGAGCCCGGTGCATTTCTTCTGGGGCAGCTTCGATCTTGCCGTGACCCGGTTTTCAGGGCGGCGGGCGCCGCGGCATCCCGGAGCGCCCGGCGTGGCCGATATCATAACCGGCGAGGCCTATTCGCACGAGGCCAGCAGCTGCGGGTTCTGGCCCGGCAACGGCGGCTACGGCCGGCCCGCGTTCTTTTCGTATGCCTACCCGGCGCCGCCAGGATTTGCCGATATACGGAACATCCCGGCGGGGGCTTTCTACGACGCCCAGCTCGGCGAATTCATCCTGCCTTACGACGAGGTTCGCCGGGCCCCCGAACCCGGCCAGCTAATCTTGGATTTTCTGGAAAGCACCTATGCCGGCGCCGCGACCTTGGGCAACTGGGACCGCGCCGCGCTCGAGCGATAACACGGCACCCGTGCGTCCTTCGAGACGCACCCCTACGGGGCGCTCCTCAGAGCTTGAAGCAATCCAAGCGACCCCAAAAAGACCGGCTGCAATGCCATCGCGCGTCCTTCGAGACGGCGCTCCGCGCCTCCTCAGGATGAGGATATGTCGTTGATGGCATTAAGAAAGAACCTCATCCTGAGGAGCCCGCAACGCGGGCGTCTCGAAGGACGCACCAGCGTCCGTCCGAAACCGCGATAGCGCAAAACGCAAACGCCCGCACGCGGTTTCCCACGGGCGGGCGGCTGTTTCGCGAAGCGGGTTTGCGCCGGACCTAGAAGTCCATCCCGCCCATGCCGCCGCCCATGCCGCCCGGCGGCATGCCCGGCTGACCCCTGGGCTCGGGCTTCTCGGCGACCATCGCCTCGGTGGTGATCAGCAACCCGGCGACCGACGCCGCATCCTGCAGAGCATGCCGCACGACCTTGGTGGGATCGATGATCCCGGCCGCGAACATGTCGGTAAACTCGCCCTTCTGCGCGTCGTAGCCGAAGTTGGAGTCCGTGCTCTCAAGCAGCTTGCCGACAACGATCGAGCCGTCGGTGCCCGAATTCTCGGCGATCTGCCGAGCCGGCCACTGCAACGCCTTGCGGACGATGTCGATGCCGACCTTCTGGTCCGGGTTGGCCGGGGTCAGCTTGTCCAGGGCGCGGATCGCATAGATCAGCGCAGCACCACCGCCGGGGACGACACCCTCCTCGACCGCGGCGCGGGTCGCGTGCATCGCGTCGTCGACGCGATCCTTGCGCTCCTTGACCTCGACCTCGGTGGAGCCGCCGACCCGGATCACCGCGACGCCGCCGGCGAGCTTGGCCAGCCGCTCCTGCAGCTTCTCGCGGTCATAGTCGGAGGTGGTCTCCTCGATCTGCTGCCGGATCTGGGTGCAGCGGCCTTCGATATCGTCCTTCTTGCCGGCGCCGTCGATGACCGTCGTGTTTTCCTTCTCGACGCGCACCTTCTTGGCCGACCCGAGCATCTCGAGCGTGACGCCCTCGAGCTTGATGCCGAGATCCTCGCTGATCACTTGGCCGCCGGTCAGGATCGCGATATCCTCGAGCATCGCCTTGCGGCGATCGCCGAAGCCCGGCGCCTTGACCGCGGCCACCTTGAGGCCGCCGCGCAGCTTGTTGACGACGAGCGTGGCAAGCGCCTCGCCCTCGACGTCCTCGGCGACGATCAGCAACGGACGCCCGTTCTGCACCACCGCCTCGAGCACCGGCAGCATCGCCTGCAGGCCCGACAGCTTTTTCTCGTGGATCAGGATGTACGGGTTCTCGAGCTCGACGATCATCTTCTCGGCGTTGGTGACGAAATACGGCGAGAGATAACCGCGATCGAACTGCATGCCCTCGACGATATCGAGCTCGGTCTCGAGGGTCTTGGCCTCCTCGACCGTGATGACGCCCTCATTGCCGACTTTCTGCATCGCACGGGCGATCATCTCGCCGATCTCGCGCTCGCCATTGGCCGAGATCGTGCCGACCTGGGCAATTTCCTCGTTGGTCGAGATCTTTTTCGAGCGCGATTTGATGTCGGCGACAACGCACTCGACCGCAAGATCGACGCCGCGCTTCAAATCCATCGGGTTGAGGCCGGCGGCCACCGCCTTGGAGCCTTCGCGCACGATCGCCTGGGCGAGCACGGTTGCCGTGGTGGTGCCGTCACCGGCCTGGTCGCTGGTCTTGGAGGCGACCTCCTTGACCATCTGCGCGCCCATGTTCTCGAACTTGTCAGAAAGCTCGATCTCCTTGGCGACGGTCACGCCGTCCTTGGTGATGCGCGGCGCGCCAAACGATTTGTCGAGCAGCACGTTGCGGCCCTTGGGGCCGAGCGTCACCTTGACGGCGTTGGCGAGAATGTCGACGCCGCGCAGCATCCGCTCGCGCGCGTCGCTATGAAATCTGACTTCTTTCGCTGCCATTTTTATCTACTCCTTATGCGGCTTTGCGGACGGCCGACTGGTCGATGATCCCCATGATGTCGGACTCTTTCATGATGATCAGATCTTCGCCGTCGAGCTTGACTTCGGTGCCGGACCACTTGCCGAACAGCACCCGGTCGCCCGCCTTGACATCGAGCGGCTGAATCTTGCCGTCGTCGGCGCGGGCCCCGGGGCCCACGGCGATCACCTCGCCCTCCATCGGCTTTTCCTTAGCCGTGTCGGGGATGATGATGCCGCCCGAGCTCTTCTCCTCAGCCTCGACGCGCCGGATCACGACACGGTCGTGCAGTGGACGGAATCCCATGTTAAACCTCCTCGAACGTTTTGATGATTTCGGGTTGGCACTCTCCACCCGAGAGTGCTGCTGATTTAATCGGGTTGCGCCCGCTTGTCAAGCAAATCGCCAAATTCCGCGGCGGTTCGTCGCGACAGACGGCAGCGAGGGTGGAGGTCGGCGTCCCGTGCAGATGGGCCCGGCTCAAGCTTTTGACAACGGCTGAGCCCCGGCGCACTCTCTGGCTATAGTCTGAGCGATCTGCATTTAACGAGCTGGGAAACATGGCGCGAAGCATCGATTGGGAAATACCGGGCGAGTTCCAGCCCAAGGTCGAGGATTTCGGGTTTGACGTGGACGGCGCGCTCGGCGCCGTGCTCGGGTTGCAGGCGACCGTTCCGGAGGACGCCTTCACGGCCGGGACGCTCGGCACCGAGCGCGCCGGCAGCGGGGTGCTGATCCGCAAGGACGGGCTGGTGCTGACGATCGGCTATCTGATCACCGAGGCCGAGTCGATCTGGCTGACCTCGAGCGTGGGCGGCGCGGTGCCCGGACACGTCCTGGGCTACGACCAGGAGACCGGGTTCGGGCTGGTGCAGGCGCTCGGGCGGTTGAACGTGGAGCCGATCGACGTCGGCGCTCGAATGCGGGTCGGAGCCGGCGACAAGGCAATTTTCGCCGCAGAGGGCGGACGCCGTCACGCGGTCGCGGCGACGGTCGTGGCGCGCCAGGAATTTGCCGGGTATTGGGAATACGTGCTCGATCGCGCGATATTCACCGCCCCGGCGCATCCGTTTTGGGGCGGCGCGGCACTGATTGGCGGCGACGGCAGCCTGATCGGGATCGGCTCGCTGCATGTGCAGCATTCGAGCGGCCGCGAACTGCGTCGGGACGTCAACATGGTGGTGCCGATCGATCTCTTGCCGCCGATCCTCGACGACATCCTGACCTACGGCCGCACGAACCGGCCGCCCCGGCCCTGGCTCGGGCTTTACGCCGCCGAGGTCGAGGATTCGATCGTCGTCGCCGGTTTGTCGGAACGGGGACCCGCGAGCAAGACCGGGCTGAAGCCTGGCGATCGCATCATCGCGGTGCGTGACGAGCCGGTGTCGAGCCTCGCCTCGCTGTGGCGCCGCGTCTGGGCCAGCGGCGCGGCCGGCACCGAAGTCGTGCTGCAAATCGGGCGCGACAAGGAAACGATAAAGGTGCGCATCCTGTCGGCCGACCGTACCCGGTTGCTGAAGGCTCCCAAGCTGCACTGACCGGATGGCCGTCGCGCTCGACACACTCGAAGTCTCGAAGCGGCTCAAGGGCGCCGGGTTCGACGACGCCCAAGCAGAGGCGCTGGTCGGCGTGCTGCGCGAGTCGCGCGAGGCGGAGCTGTCGAGGCTCGCGACGAAGGATGAACTGCTCGCGGTGAAGAATGAACTGAAGGCTGATATCGCTCGGCTCGAAACCGCGATGAACGCCGGATTCGCCGCCCTCCGCGCCGAGATGGAGATCATGCGACGCGACATCACGATCCGTTTGGGCGGGATGCTCGTCGTCGCAACCGGCGTGCTGCTGGCCGCGAAATTCTTCGGCTGAGATCTACCGCGAGACCAGCGCGGCGCAGGCCGGCGGCAAATCCGCAACCCGCAATGGTTTCCGGGGCGGGCCGGGCTTGGGATGCTTCGCCTCGTCGGTAAACCACCAGGCGAGTTCGGCGCAGCCATCGCCCGGACCGGGATCGGGCTGGTTCTGGCACTCGCTCTCGCCGCGCGGGCAATAGAGGCGCACGTGAAAATGGAAATTGTGCCCCCATGACGGTCGGATCCGGCGCAACCACTCGCGGTCGCGCTCGCCCGCCGCTTCGCGGCACAGCGCCCGCTTGATCGCGGCGTTGACGAAAATCCGTGCAACGCCCGGGCTGCGCGCCGCGGCTTCGAGCAGTTTGCGGTGCTGGGAGCGCCACGCCGCCGGGTCGACATCGTCGCCATTGGCGGCGACCAGGTTGGTGGCCGGCATGTCGTCGCGCTCGGCCGCACTCAGCCGCCGATCGGGCATCGGGGTCAGCCACAGATCAGCTTCGATGCCGAGCTGGTGCGAGGCATGGCCGGTCAACATCGGTCCGCCGCGCGGCTGCGCGATATCGCCGACCAGCAATCCCGGCCATCCCGCGCCGTGCGCCGTAACAGCCAGACGCTGGATAAACTCGATCAATGCCGGATGGCCCCAGGCGCGATTGCGTGACGGCCGCATGACCTGCCAATTCGCGCCGTCGGGCGGCAGCGCCACGCCGCCGGCGAGACAGCCCCTGGTGTAGCTGCCGATCGCGCGCCCCGGCGCCGGGGCCGGGCTCGCCGTGAGCCCGAACAGGCGCTGCGCCGCATCCTCCGGCAGCCGATCGAGCGCCGCGCGACGGCGCCCGGCCTCCTGCGACGCATTCTCCTGGGCCTGCGCCGCCCCGATCACTCCGGGCAGGCAACCCGCGAGTATCGCGACGAGGGCGCAGAGGACGACAAGCGCGGCGCCCGCCCGCTCGCCGCAAGACCGGCGCCCACGCACCTTGCCCGGACAAGATTGGCCCGGACAAGACTGGCGGTATTGTACAAAATCGCTTACAAATCCCGTGTTAAAAACCTTCACTGGCACCGCCTGCGGCATCCCGATCCCTCGCCCTTCCCGTAGCCCTCCGCCCTTCCCGTAGCAACGCGCGCGAACTTTGGCCGATGCAAGGTGACGACCGCCCGCCATCCGCGCCGAAGCGGATCCTGATCGTCGAGGACAACGCGCTCAACATGAAGCTGTTGCGCGACGTTCTCCAGGCATACGGATATCGAACGATAACCACCGGACAGGGCGGGGCCGCCGTCGCGCTCGCCTGCGATCACCACCCCGATCTGATCCTGATGGATTTGCAACTGCCCGACATCTCGGGCCTCGACGCCGTCCGCCAACTCAAGGACCACCCCCGGACGCGGGCCATCCCGGTGGTCGCGGTCACCGCCTTCGGGATGATCGGCGACGAACGCAAGGCGCTGGCCGGCGGCTGCGACGGCTATGTCACCAAGCCGATCATGCTCCGCGAGTTTCTCGAGCTGGTCGAAAGATTCGTCGGCTCGGCCGGGGGATTACGCTAAGCTGCCGGTTCCGCGCCGCTCCGCCGCGGCACGCCCGACCGGGGGGACGGGGATTATGAGATTGGTTTTAATGGCCGGCCTGGTCGGCTTGTCGGTGGGCGCGGCCGTGTCCCAGGCCGACGCGATATCGGATTTCTATCGCCAGCTTTATCCAAGCGATGCCGTCCGGCGGCAAGCGCTTACCCGATGCTTTCTGAGCGACCAGCGCTTCGATCGCTTCAACCGCAGCGCGCGCGAGGCGTGCTATCTTCAGCATGAAGCGGCCCAGGCGCGCCAGCGGATTCCGCAGCAGAATTTCGTCGATCAATGGCGGGCAGCCGGCCAAGGCCGTTTGCCCCGCAACGACATCCGCGTCGAGGCGCAGAACCGGCAATACGTCAACCTGCTCGCGGCCGGCCGCTCGCCGTGAGCGCCGCCCTCGGACGCGGCGAGGGATAAATCAGGCATGACCGACTTCGTCGTCAGCTCGGGGCAGACCAGCAGCGGTATCGTCCTCGATCTCGGCGATACCGAGACCGTGCTGTCCGGCGGCATCGACCTCGGCGCCGCGGTAAACGGCGGCGGCACGCAGATCGTCAGCGCCGGAGGGGTCGCGAGCGCGGCAACCCTGAGCGGCGTCTTGATCGATTTCGCGATCCAGCAGGTTTTCGGGGTCGCCAACGACACGGTTGTCAATGGCGGCGGCCGCCAGTTCGTCGAAGCCGGCGGCGCCGCGAGCGGCACGACCGTCAATGGCGGGTTCCAATTCGTTTCCGGCACGGCCAGCGCGACCTACGTCACCAGCGGCGGCTTTGTCCAAGTCTTCGACGGCGCCTCCGCCACCGCGATAACCGTCGATTGGGGTGTCGTGCATCTGTTCTCCGGCGCAAGCGCGAGCGACACCCGGCTCCGCTCCCTCGGCAGTTCGATTGTCGACGCCGGCGCCCAGGCGAGCGCGACCTTAATAAGTGGTGGCGGCCACGAAATCGTTTATGGCACCGATATCGGCGCGACGATTATCTCGAACGGCATCCAAGATGTGTTCGGCACCGCGATCGGGGCCTCGGTGCTGCTGGGTGGCAGCCAAACCATCGAATCGGGCGGCACCGCAACCGGAACGGTGGTCCCGTCGGGCGGCACCCAGATCATCAACCCGGGCGGCACCGCCAGCGCCACGAACGTCAGCAGCGGCGGGTTCCAGTTGATTTCCTCCGGCGGGGTCGATCTCGGCTCGCGCTTAACCGGACCCAGCACGCAAATCGTCGAGGCTGGCGGCTTTACCAGCGGACTCACCCTCGGCCAGCAGCACTCGCTCGGGATCAGCGTCCAGTATGTCTACGGCACCGCCAGCGCAATGGTAGTCGCTAATGGCTTGTCCTATGTCGAGCCCGGCGGATTGGCGGTGTCCACCGCGCTCTATGCTGCCACGGGGAACTTCACCGTCGCCAACCTCACGGTGCTTGTCGGCGGGACTGCGATCGATACCACGATCAACGGGACGAGCACCGAGACCGTCAGCGCGGGCGGCACGGACATCAGGGCGGCGATCTATTCTATATATGGGCAAACCGTGTTAGGCAGCGCCTCAAGCGCCACCGTCTACGCCTTCGCAAAACAGACGGTCGGGTCGCAAGGGATTGCCACCGATACAGTTGTCAACAGCGGCGGCCAGCAGATTGTCAGCGCGGGCGGCACCGCGAGCGGCGCTGCCGTCGCCAACGGCGGGGTCCAGTTCCTTTCGGGCGGGACGACATTCGATACGACCGTCAGCGGCGGCGGGTTGCAGCAGGTCGAGGGGGGCGCGACCGCGAGCGCGACGACGGTCCTCGCCGGCGCGAGCCAGATCATGCTCGGCGCCACCGCGATCGGCGCGGTCCTGTCGGGCGGCAGCCAGTTCCTGTCGTCAGGCGGCACCGCGATCGAAACGATTGTCCTGGCGGGCGGCAACCAATTCGTGTTGTCCGGCGGCACGGTGCTCGGCGCGGTCATGTCGGGCGGCGTCCTGTCGGGCGCCGTCCAATTCGTGTCATCGGGCGGCACGGTGAGCCGGGCGACGCTCCTCGACGTCGGCAACCAGGTCGTGCTGTCGGGCGGCACGGCGGACGGGACGGCGATCTTTGCCGGTGGGATCGCAGTCGTAGCGCCCGGCGGCACCACCATCGGTACGACGATCGCCGGCCTGGGCGCGAGGCTTTCTCTCGAGAGCGGAGCGAACGTCAGCGGCGGCGTCACCTTCGTCGGCCCCGGCGGCGAATTGACGATAGACAGCACCGCAAACCCGGCGTTCACGATCTCGGGCTTGGTTCCGGACGCCACGATCGATCTGCTGGATATCCCTTTCGACAGCGGCGGCACCGCGATCCTCGACCCCGGAAATGTGCTGCACGTCAACCAGAACGGCGGCAGCTTCGACCTCCAGCTCGACCCCAATGAAGATTTTTCCGGCCGTTCCTTTTTCCTGGCGCCGCACGGAGGCGGTGGAACCACGATCGCCGAGTCCCCGGGCGGATATTTCGTCTTCGGGGCATTTGGCATCGCTCCGGTCTCGGTCGGCATCAACGACGGCATCAACCCCGTCCTCCCCGCGCCGGTCCCAGGAAATTTCAATATCGAGGTCTTCACCGCGCTGTCGATTGGCGACCCGCTTCCCACGCTCACTAGCGGGTTCCAGGACGGGCTGATCGCCCCCGGAGCGACAATCGACCGCAACGGGTTCCTGACCGGCACCCAGATGCAACTGTTCGGCGGCAACTATACGGTCACCGACTCGGTGACCGGCGGCAACGCGCCGGCAGAGATCATTCTCGGCGACCTCGACTTTCAGATCGCCGTCGGCGCCCCCGGCGACACGCTGGTCGGAGGCGGCGGCAACCAGACCCTCGACGGTCGGCTGGGTGGGCAGACGATTATCGGCGGCACCGGCTTCAATACGATTATCGGCGGAACCGGCGATTCGATCGTCAGTGCCGCCGATGACTCCAGCGAAACGATTATTCATGCGGCGGGGCGGAATCTGACGATTGTGGGGGGCGCCGGCAGGACCACGATCCTGGGCGGTGTGTTCAGCTCGATCACCGCCGGCGCCAGCGGCTTCACCTATATAGACGCACGGCCCGGCGCCGGCTCGACGATCGTCGGCGGCGCCGGCGGCGACAATTTGATCTATGCAGGCAACGACACAATTCTGGGTAACGGCGGCGCCAACCTCGACATCCAACTCTTTGGCTTCCGCGCTGTTGTCGACCTGTCCAACTCTACCGGCAGCGCGACCGTCAACGGGATCACATCGACCACCAACGACTCCAACACTCGCATCACGCTCGGGGCCGGGCCGGCGACGGTCTTCGGCGCCATCGGCGACACGATCACGATGGGATCGGCCAGCCAATACGTCGACGGCCAGATCGGCGGCATGCGGATCGCGGTCGGGTCCGGCGGCACCCACACGATCATCGGCTCGATCGACTCGTCGGTCCCCGGTGCGACGGACACGATCACCGGCGGCGCGGCCGCCGTACAGATCCAGGCCCTCGGCAATGGCGACATCGTCGATTTCGCGGCGCAGACCGGTGACGCGCGTATCAACGCGACAGCGGGCAACGTCTCGGTGATTTTGGGCAGCGGCGCGGCCACGGTCTTCGGCGGGATCGGCGACACGATTACCTTTGGCAGCGGCAGCCAGTACGCCGACGGGTCGGCCGGCGGCATGACGATCCGGGTCGGCTCGGGCGGCGCCGGGGTTGTCGACACCGTCATTGGCTCGGGCGGCGGGGCCGACACGATATTGGGCGGGTCGTCGAGCCTCAGCTACAACCCGCAAGTCGGCGGCAGCGGCGATCTGCTCGATTTGTCGGGCTCGACCGGCAACGCCACGGTCAATTCGTTCAGCGCCGGCGGCGCCGACACGATCATGGCCGGCAATGGCAGCGACTCGGTGTGGGGCGGCGGCGGCGACCGCATCGGAATCGGCAACGGCGCGGCGGTTGGCGGGGCGCATCTGTGGGGTCACTCGACCAATGTGCCCGGCGCCGCTGTCGGGTTCGGGACCAACGACACGGTGGTCGCGACCAGCTATGACACCGTCACCGGCACTGCCACGATAAATTCGACCGTGGCCGGCGCGTCGTCGGCGCGGGTGACGATCGGCGGCGCGGCCGGCGATTTCGACAGCCTGACCGATTTCATCTTCTACCAGAACGAGACCGATCAGACCAATTCCGCGATCGTCGCGACCTCGCAATCATCGGGTGGCGGCGCCAGCTCGATCGTCACCCTGCCCGACGGCACCGTAATGACCCTCCTCGGAATCACCCAGACCGAGTTGCAGACCGCCCTGACCGCCGGCACCCTGTTCAGGGCGTGAGGCCGCTGCGCTCTTAGTATCCCGTCGCGATATCGACTTCCTGCAACAGCCGGCCGCCCGCCTCGACGCTGCGGATGTTGGCGGCGATTTCGGTCACGAGTTGGGCGACGGTCGGCCGCCGCGCGACGTGCGGCATGATGGTGACTTTCGGGTGCAGCCAGAGCGGGCTTTCCGGCGGCAGCGGCTCGGGCCACAGCGCATCCAATGCGGCGTAAGACAATTGTCCTGAATCGAGCGCGGCGATCAAATCGGAATCCACCACATGCTTGCCGCGCCCGACATTCACCAGCATCGCGCCTCGCGGCATCATCGCAAAATTACGCGCGCAGAAGATGCCCTCGGTTTCCCGGGTCAGCGGCAACAGGCAGACGGCGATGTCGGTCTGGTTCAGAAACCGCTCGAGCTGGTCCGGGCCGTGAAATATCGGTACCTCGGCGGCCGCCCGCGGCGATCGGACCCAGGCCGAAACGGCGAACCCGAGCGACTGCAACACCAGCGCCGGCGCCTTCGCCATCATGCCATAGCCGAGAAACCCGACGCGCCGTTCCTCGGGCCGGATGATTTTGGTCCGTCGCCACTCGCGATTGGCCTGAGCCGCCTGGTAGCCGGGTACGTCGCGATGAAACCGGAGAACATGCATGACGACGTATTCGGTCATCATCGGATCGCCGCCCGCCGGTTCGAGCTTGCCGAGCGGGACTTTCGGGAAATTCGGATGGGCGATGAACGATTCGACGCCGGCCGAACGGCTGAACATCGCCTTCAAATTCGGCAGGGCGGGCAAAACACCGAAATCGGGGCGGATGAAGGCGAGGTACTTGATATCCTTCACCTCACCGGCCTCGGGCCAAATGCGGATTTCCAGATCGGGAAGCTGGGCCGCGAAATTGGCGCGCCATGCCTCGGCGTTACCGATCTGTTTGTCGAGATTGACGATGAGCAGCGCCATTTCCCCTCCCGGTCACCGCGCCGGACCTGGGCCCGCCGCCGCATTCGATCGATGTTGCAAGCCGGCCCGTTAAGAGGCAACGATCCGGGCAGAGCTTCCGCTTTTAGCTGATCGCTCGCGGTTCACCGAAGATAATTCGCAGAAAGGTAGCGATATGGCAGACAAGATTCGGCTTGGCCTGGTCGGCGCCAGCGTCAGGGGCACCTGGTCGTCCCGCTCCCACCTGCCGGCCGTGCAGGCCAGTTCGGATGTCGAGTTGACGGCGGTCTGCACCACCCGGGCCGACAGCGCCGAAGCGGCGCGCCAGGCTTACGGCGCGCGTCTGGCCTTCGACGACTACCGCAAGATGGTCGCCTCGCCGGACATCGACGCGGTCGCGATCGTCGTGCGCGTGCCGTCGCATTATGCCCCGACCAAGGCGGCGCTGGAGGCCGGCAAGCACGTCTATTGCGAGTGGCCGCTCGGGCGCACGACCGCGGAGGCCGTGGAGTTGACCGCGCTGGCCAAGTCCCAAGGTCTCGTCACCGCGATCGGCCTGCAGGCGCGCGTCAATCCGACCGTGATGTATATGAAGGAACTGCTTGAGGGCGGTTTTGTCGGCGAGGTATTGGCGGTCCATGTCTGCCTGATGCGCGAAGGCGTCTTGACCCGGCCGTCGCATCGCACCTGGCAGCGCGACGCCGAACTCGGCGCCAACACGCTGACCATCGCCAACGGCCACACGGTCGACGCGATGCGTTTCGTCGCCGGCGACTTTTCGCGGCTGTCCGCGGTGGTGGCGACGCAGGCCAAGCAGTGGCTCGACACCGGGACCCAGGCGCTGTTGGACGTCACCGCACCCGACAACGTGCTGGTCAGCGGCCGGCTGGCGAGCGGGGCCGTGGCGTCCGTCCATATCGGCGCCATTCCGTTCGCCGGCAGCGGCTATCGCATGGAAATTTACGGCCGTGACGGGACGCTGGTCGCGATGGGCGAGGATTCGCCGCAATTGAGCGAGGTTTTCCTGCACGGCGCAAAAGGCGGCAACACGCTCGCGCCGATGCCGGTGCCCGAGCGTTTCAGCGTCGCCGCACCCGGCACGCCGGCGGGTGAAGCGGTCAATGTCGGACAAATGTACACGCTGTTCGCCCGCTCGATACGCGACGGGCAAAGCCGCCAGCCGACTTTCGACACCGCGGTCGACCTGCACCGCCTGGTCGACGCCATCAAACAGGCATCGGATAACGGCCGCGAGGTGATTTTCGGCTGATTAGCGGGAGGCGGACAACTGACCGCACTCCGCCGGGAGTGCGGTCAGCGGCAGTGTCTCAGTTTCAAGTTGGATGATTCTCGTGCGTCCTTCTCGACGGCCGCATTGCGGCCTCCTCAGGATGAGGCTCTTTCTTTAATGCTATCAACATTGTAGCCTCATCCTGAGGAGCGCCCGAAGGGCGCGTCTCGAAGGACGCACGACGCCTGCGGCGCCAAACTGAGACCGCCATCATTCGTCTGACGAATCGAGGCTAGAGCACGATCGCTTTTGGCTGAAGCACCCCTTGATTCGTCACCCCCGCGGAAGCGGGGGTCCAGGGTAAGCGGCACAGCTTTTACACTGGATTCCCGCTTTCGCGGGAATGACGAACTCTTGAAGCGATTCAATCTGCCCCGATCGTGCCTAGTTGTACAATAAGCCCTGATCCATCGCGCCGGTCCAAAGCAGCGACGGGTCGCTGCCGTTCCCGGATGACGGCGTCGAGGGTAACGGATCGTCGGCGTAGGCCTGGTCGGCGGCAATGTCGCCGAACCCGAAGGATGTATTAATCGCCAGCGGGCTGGGCGGGGTTGCCGTCGCGCTGGTGTTGTCGGGCGGGAGGATGTTCCAGGTCGTGTCGGCCGCTCCGGGCTGACCGGTGCCGGTGACGGTCGTCCCGTCGATCTGCCAGATCTCGACCGTGCCGTTGTCGTTCTGCCAGACAATGTCCGATTTTCCATCGTCGCTGAAATCGCCGATGTCGCGAATGTGCCAGCTGGCATCGGCAAAGCCGGCGTCAGCGCTGTTGACCAGGGTAGTGCCGTTCATCTCCCAGATGTGGACGATGCCGTTGTCGTTCTGCCACAAGATGTCAGCCTTGCCGTCGCCGCCGAAATCGCCGGTCCCGCGGATGTGCCAGCTCGGATCGGCGAACCCCGCCGGCCCGGCACTGAGTACGGTCGTGCCGCTCATTTGCCAGATTTCGACGGAGCCGTTGACGTTCTGCCACAGGATGTCAGCCCGACCGTCACCGCCGAAATCGCCGGTCCCGCGAATCTGCCAGCTGGCGTCGGCAATGCCGACGTCGCCGGTGGCGGCGACGGCGCTGCCGTTCATCTGCCAGATATGGACGGCGCCATTATCGTTCCGCCACAGGATGTCAGTGGTGCTGTCGGCGTTGAAATCGCCGGTGGCGCGAACCTGCCAGGTCGCGTCGGCGGAGCCGATCGGCCCGACATTGATCGGGGCAGCACCGGCGTTCGTCTGCCGGATGGAGATCGAATTGCTGCCGTTGTCCCATAAGAAATCCGACAGGCCGTCACCGTTGAAATCCCCGGTACCGACCAGGTGCGAGCCCGGATCGGCGATAAAGACATCGCTGGCGGCGGCCACCCCGGCGCCGTTCATCTGCCAGGTGTGGACGGCGCCGTTGTCGTTCTGCCACAGAATATCCGACTTGCCGTCACCGTTGAAATCGCGCTGGGGCGGCTGCCGAAAACCGACCCATTGCGCCCGAATAAGCCCGCCCGGAGCGGTGGCGGTGTGGATATTGCCATAGATCGGTACGTCGGCCCCAACGGTCCCCGCCGCGAGCGCCGCGGCGAAGGTGGTGATCGAATTGTTGGCCGGGTCGGTGGGTTCCCAGGTCCCGGAGATCGACCAGGTATTGCCCCCGGTATTGACCACCTGAAGGTCATCGGTATCCTGGCTCGGGATGTCGAACACGATCGGGCCGTTTACGTCGCGCGCGTTATTGTGGAAGTGGAAGCCGACGGCGTCATCCAGGGTCGTCGGGGTCGCCGGGTTCTGGCCGGAGATCGTCCCGAAATCGATGCCGCTGATCTGCCAGACGTAGCTGGCGGTGTTGGTTATCGTGTCGAAGATCACCAGCCCCGTGCCGAACGCCGACGTAGTTTGATCGGGAACTTCCTGAACGCCGTCGAAAGACAGACTGAATGCGACTTGCGCCATTACCACCCTCCGTTGATGCCGACCGCCCTCGCGGCGTTGGGCCACGGGCTTACCCGGCCATCGCCGACCGCATCTTGGGCTCGGCGCAACAGCCGGCCCGGCTCAAGCCCGCAGCAGCCTGTATACGGCGCGCACGCCGGTGCGTTCCACGATACGGAGAACCGCTACCGGCGCGCGGCAGAGGGTCGTATATTGCCCCAACAATGACGCGCTATCCCACGATGCGCGAAGCAGAGCGGAGGGAGATTTCGGCATGGATGCGATTGCGCAGAATTCGGGCGAACAGAATTCGGGCGATCAAACCGGGGGGCTGCCGGGATTGCCGCAACGCCTGCACCACCATGCCTATGTCGTGCGCGATCACGAGGCAAACCGAGCCTTTCTCGAAGATCTGCTCGGAATCCCGCTGGTCGCGACCTGGTGCGAGAAATCGGTCAGCCGCGACACCGGCGAGCCGATCGAGTTTTGCCACACGTTTTTCGGCCTGGCCGACGGCAGCGCGCTCGCCTTCTTCCAGTTCGCCGACCCGGCGATGTACGATCGCACCCAGGCGAAGCAGCCGGCCGAGATCGGTCACTACGACCATATCGCCCTGAAGGTTGATGACGCCACCTACGAGGCGCTGAAGGCGCGGCTCGACAAGGCTGGCGAAAAATTTCGCGAGACCGATCACGGCTACTGCGCGTCGATCTACACGAATTCGCCGGACGGCCTCATCGTCGAATTCACCCGCGACCCGCCCGATGCCGCGGCCATCGACGCGCTGCGCCGGGCCGATGCGCACAGCGAGTTGCAGCGCTGGCTCGCCGGCGACCGGCAGGTCAACAACCAGCTGCGTCACCGAGAAGTGTAATAAGTTTCCAAACAGTACAACCAATGATTGGGAATCTCTAACAAAGTGATAATCGTGCATCTGTTTTCGGATAAATCCGAGTAAATAATAATCGACAAATAGACCGATCAACACCACCTAACCGGGTGTTCGATTGGAGCAACAAAAATGACAAAAACCATAAGCAGGGGAAAACCTGCTGGCGCCGGGGGGCGCTGGCCGGCGACTCTCAAGTCTCCTGTGCGTGCTTTTTTGAGCCGTTTTCGTCGTTTATCGAGGTCCGAGCATGGCACCTCGGCGGTTGAATTCGGTTTGGCAGCCCCAATCCTGTTGGGCCTCTTGGTCCCCGTCGCCGATCTCGGCATCGCGTTCTCGCAGCGCATCGAGGTGCAGCAAGCCGCGCAGGCCGGTGCGCAATACGCCTCATTCCACCCCTGGCACAGCAACTCCCCGGCCGACATCACCAATGCGGTGAAAGCGGCGAGCACGCTTTCCGGGATTGAGGCAACCCCGGTCCCGTATCAGGTGACCGGCTGCCCAACCGGCGGCACGGTCAGTCAGGCGACCCCCGGCAGCACCTGTTCCAATGGCGAGACAGCGGGCTATTACGTCGTCGTCACCGCGCAATTGCCGTACGACCCGGTGCTGCCCTACTCGGCGCTCGGCGATGCGGTGATCCTGACCGCGCAGTCGACCATCCGCATCCGTTAGCGCAAATGGATAAAATGAAGCCGATCGCGGCTCGCCGCTGCTTTGCTGGCGACACGCGCGGCAATACCGCGATCGAGATGGCGCTGATCTCGGCTCCCTTGTTCCTGTTCCTCTTTGGGATCATCGCCACCGGACAGGCCGTGTGGCTGCAGAACGCGCTCAATCTCTCGGTCGCGGAGGCCGCACGCTGCGCCAGCGTCAACCCGACCCTGTGCGGCACGCCAGACCAGATCCGGAGCTATGCCGCGAGCCAGGCCGGCACCGGTTTCGACAGCTCGATTTTTGTCCCCACCACGGCGAGTTGCGGCAACCGGGTCTCGGCGAGCTATCCGCTCGCGATGACCATTCCCTTCATGACGCTGTCGGTGACCCTCGATGCGCAAGCCTGTTATCCGAGCTGACCGCATGAAACCCCTGCGCCACCTGTTTTTCAAGAAACCCACGTTTCTCAAGAAACCCACGGCGCGGTCGTTGCCGGCGTCGATCGCGCGGTGTCTCGGCCCGATGATGCGCGATCGCGCCGGAGCGACGCTGGTCGTCCTGGCGCTATCGCTGTCGGGAATCGTCGGGTTTGCCGGGCTCGGCACCGAAGCGGCGAGCTGGTATCTGACCAAGCGGTCGATGCAGGGCGCCGCCGACGCGGCAGCCTCGACCGCCGCGGCGGCGCTGGCGGCGGGTGCGAAGAACTCGTCGACATTGACGAGCGAGGCGACGAGCATTGCGGCCGGCTACAAATTCGTCCACGGCACCGAGGGGACCACCATTGCGGTCAACTATCCGCCGACATCGGGCAACTACCAAAGCAGCCCGGCCATCGAAGTGCTGATCAGCCAGCCGCAAGCGGCGCTGATTTCCGCGCTGTTTCTGCCGAGCGGCCCGACGATCTCGGTCCGCGCCGTGGCGCTGGCGAATACGAGCCTCACCGGCCAGGCATGCGTCGTCGCGCTCGACCCGCTCAGCGAAACGACGACGACCGCCTCTGGCTCCACCGCGCTCAGCTTCCCGGGCTGCTCGCTGTACCTGAACTCGCCCTCGCCGAGCGCGCTGTCGCTGAGCGGCGGCGCCACGATCCACGCCAACATCGCCTATATCGTCGGCGGGGTCAGCGGCGGCGGGCTGAGCGCGGCGAACGGGATTTTTACCGGCGTCGACCCGCTGATCGATCCCTATCTGAACGCCGCGGTGCCGAGCTATTCCGGCTGCAATTCGACCAATTACAAGCTGACCGGCGGCGCCACCGAGACCAAGAACATCGGCGCCGGCGGCGTCTATGTGTTCTGCAACGGCCTGGAATTGGTCGGCAACTCGACGCTGACGCTCGGCCCCGGCACCTTCATCATCGACCGCGGCGAGTTGAGCATCGCCGGCGGCTCGCGCCTGACCGGAACCAGCGGCACGACGATCGTCCTGACGCGGAGCAACGCCAGCCATGACTGCGCCACCAGCAAGATCAACGGCGGCGCCGTCGTGACCCTGACCGCCCCCAGCGCCGGCCCGCTATCGGGCATCGCCGTATACCAGGACCGCGCCTGCACCGACCACACCGAGGTCAATTCGCTGACCGGCGGCGCCACTCAAAACATCGTCGGCGCGATCTACTTCCCGCAGCAGATCGTCAACTATTCCGGCGGCAGCCCGACCGGCGGCGCGCAATGCACCCAGCTGATCGCCTGGAAGATCAACTTCAGCGGCAGCTCGACCTTCCAGAACAACTGCACCGGCACCGGCACCCGCTCGACCAGCCTGACCGGCGGCCGGCTCGTCGAATAAAACATCCCCGGCCGTCGCCCGCGCGGCTTGCGCTTGGCCCGGCCGCCCGGCCACACTCCCCGCGACAAGTTGATGTCGTCGCGGTGGAGGATCGAGATGCGCGTAGGTTTCATCGGGCTCGGCATGATGGGCAAGGGCATGGCGGCCAATCTTCAGAAGGCTGGCCACCAGCTTGTCGTGCATGATTTGCGCCGCGCCGCGGCCGAACCCTATCTCGCCAACGGTGCGGTCTGGGCCGACAGCCCGAAGGCGCTCGCCGAGCAGGTCGAGGCGGTGTTTACCTCGCTCCCGGTGCCGGCCGATGTCGAAGCCGTGGCGCTCGGGCCGAACGGGCTGATCGAGGGCATGAAGCCTGACACCGCGTTTTTCGACATGTCGACCAATTCGGTCGGTGTCGTGCGCAAGATCAACGCCGCCTTCGCCGAAAAGAACCTCTATATGCTTGATTCGCCGGTCAGTGGCGGCCCCGGCGGCGCGGCCAGCGGCAAGATGGCGATCTGGGTCGGCGGCGACGAGCAGCAGTTCAACCGGCACAAGAGCGTGCTCGACGCGATGGGCGACCAGGCCCGCTATATCGGTCCGATCGGCGCCGGCACGATCGCCAAGCTCGTGCATAATTGTACCAGCGCGGTGGTCGGCGTGGCGCTCGCCGAGGTCATGACGATGGGCATCAAGGCCGGGGTCGACCCGCTCGAATTGTGGGAGGCGGTGCGCCAGGGCGCGACCGGCCGGCAGCGGACCTTCGACCGGCTCGGCAAGTTTCTGAGCGGCACCTACGACCCGGCCGATTTCGCGCTGCGTTTGCTGCACAAGGACGTGTCGCTGGCGGTCGGGCTCGGCAAGGAGATGGCGGTGCCGATGCGGCTCGCCAATCTGGCGCTCGAGGAATTGACCGAGGCGATGAACCGCGGCTGGGGCCAGCGCGACAGCCGGGTCGGCGGGCTGCTGCAGATCGAGCGCGCCGGCGTCGCCCCGCTCGCCGTCGACCCGGCAAAGATCCAGGCCGTGCTCGACAACGACAAGCAGTAGGCGCGCCCGCGAAATGTAGGGCGGAAAAGCGTAGCGCATTCCGCCAAACCGGCATCACTGAGGTGGCGGATTGCGCTTCGCTGATCCGCCCTACAAAACTGGGCTACACGATGCAGGTCAAAACTAAGGCGGGAGTTATCCTAGCGAACGTGGACGGATATGACTTCGACAGCCTCAATCTCGACAAGGCCGACCTGCGCGGTGCCATCCTGGAAGGTGCGGAGTTCTCCGACGCCAGCCTCATAGAGGCGGACTTGACAGGAGCTGACTTATATTGGGCAAGGTTCTTTCGTGCCGATCTTCGGCGAGCCATTCTTGAGGCTGCCAACTTACAAGGTGCAAACCTGAAGGAGGCAGATCTGCGCGGGGCCGACCTCCGAGGAGTAAATATGGGGCCTGATAATCTTGGGGGCAGGACTCAATTACAGGGCGCCAATATGCTCGACGTAAACGTCGAAGGCGCCTCTCTTCAGGAAGCTGAGTACGATCGTGACACTCGGCTGCCCTCAAACCTGGTACCCGCAGATCACAATATGATCTTCGTTGAGAACGATGGTTGACTACACATAACCAAAGCAATTCCGATGATTGAGAAGTACCGACGGCCTGAATTTTCCTCGCTTCGCTCGCAATGACAGCCGTGGCGGCGAGCTGTCCGCCCGAGCGGCTCGCCGTCTGCACGCTGGCGGAGCGGCCCGAATTGCGCGCGCAGGTATTTTCCGCCGAGTTCGGCGCCGCCGTGCCGGAATTCATGCGCCACGACCCGGTCGCGGCGCTGTACTACGCCGACCGGGCATTCGACCGTTACCTCGATTTCGCCCTGGCTGCGGTCGATCGCGAGCAACCGGAGCGGGTGATCGCGCGCGGGTTCAGCGTGCCGTTCGCGTTCCGCGACGGCACCGCCGGGCGCAACGAGCTTCCGCCCGGCGGTTGGGACGAGGTGATCCGCTGGGCCGATTCGGATTGGCGCGCCGGGCGCCGGGCGACCGTCGTCAGCGCGTTGGAGATCATCGTGCTGCCACCCTATCGCGACCACGGCGTCTCGCAGCTGATGCTCGAAGCGATGATCGCGAATACCTGGGCGCGCGGCTTTGGCGACCTGTACGCACCGCTGCGCCCGAGCGACAAGCACCGCGAGCCGCATGTGCCGTTCGCCGACTATGTGGCGCGCACCCGCGACGACGGGCTGCCGCATGATTCCTGGCTGCGCGCGCATGTGAGGGCCGGCGCGCGGATCGTCAAGATCGCGCCGCGCAGCATGGCGATCGCCGGCAGCCTTGCCGAGTGGACGCGCTGGACCGGCATGGTTTTCGATAAATCAGGCGCTGTCGTCGTTGCCGGAGCGCTGTCGCCGGTCCATGTCTCGCGCGAGCAGGATCACGCCGTCTATATCGAGCCCAATCTCTGGGTGCATCACCGGGTTTGACGAGGTCAGGATGACAACAGCGTTTCTCGGACCCTATCGGGTCGCTGCCTTCAACACCGCCCACGATTCGGAGAACAAGATCCACGACGACGCCACCGCCCGGCGCTTTGGGTTCGGCGGCGGCCTCGTACCGGGGGTCGATGTGTACGGCTACATGTCGCATCTGCCGATCATGCGCTGGGGCCGCGCCTGGCTCGAGCGCGGGACCGCCGAGTGCCGGTTCTTCAAGCCGGTCTATGACGGCGACACCGCGAGCGTCACCGCGACCGAAAGCGATGGCGGGCTCGACATCGCGATCGAAAGCCGCGGCGTTGTCTGCGCCACCGGGCGGGCCACGTTGCCCGATGCGCCGACGTCTGGGCCATCGCTCGATTTGTTCCGCAAGGCGCCGCAGCGCGCCGAACGCCCGCCGGCCGACGAGACGTCACTGCCGGTCGATTGTTGGCTCGGTCTCGACCCCTATCCGGTGACCCCGGAGATGGCGGCGCGCTATCTCGCCGACTCGCACGAGAGCGCCACGATCTATGCCGACCAGCGCCTGGTGCATCCGCGCGACCTGTTGCGCAGCTGCAATTTCGTGCTGAGCCGCAACGTCATGCTCGGCCCGTGGATCCATACCGGCAGCCGGGTGCAGCATCTGGCCGCGGCCAGGGTCGGCGATACGCTGGCGGTACGCGCCCGCATCACCGGCAATTACGAGCACAAAGGCCACCGCTTCGTCGAACTGGACGCGCTGGTCATCGCCAACGAGGCGATGCCGGTCGCCCACATCGTGCACACCGCGATCTACCGCCCTCGCCAGGTCGCGGCGGCGTAGCCCATTCTTACGCCGACGCGGCCGCGCCGCCTTCGCGGTAGCGCCAGGTCTTGCTGTCGGCGATTTGTTCGGCGACACGGCGCTCCTCCAACTGGCCGAGCGCGTGGCGGATCGAGGTGAAGGCCATCGCGACGCCCTTGTCGCGCTGGATGGCGCCGCGGATCTCGGCCGGACGCAATGCGCGCGGCGCGTTGGACTGCAATACCTCTTCGACCAGCCGGGCATTGGTGCCGCGCTGCGGGCGCTGTGCCGGGGCGAGCCTCGCACGCTGCCGCGGTGCCGCGGCGCGCGGCTGGCGCTGAGCGGCGGCCGGCGCGGGGCTGGTCGATCGAGGGGGACGCCCCCGGCGCGCCGGCGCGGCTGTTTGCGGCTCGCCGCCCCGACTTGGCTGACCAGGGGTTGGCTTCGAGGCCAACTCGCGAACGGTTTGCATGGCCGCCGCATAGCCGGCGGCAAAAGCTTCGCGGCGGACTGCTTCGATCTGGTCCTGCAACTCGTTTATAGCGGTTTTCGCCATTTGGTCGCCCCTCCCTGAAAAGGCGTCGAGTCTTAGCACATTTGCAACCAACGGACTAGGTCAGCGCCGCTTCGGCAGCGCGATACCGGCAGTGCCGGACGATGCTGTTAGAGCCGTTCGCGCGGCGGTCGCGTCTCGGTCACCAGATCGCGCAGTACCGGTTTGCCGGGCAGCGGTTCGAGCGTCATCACGGCGCCGGCGCGCAGCCGCGTCGTACAGGCGTAGTCGACGACACCATCGATCGCGATCACGCATTCCTTGCAGACATTGGCGCTGATGCAGCTGTAGCGTATGGCGAGCGACGGGTCGCGACGCGTGCGTATCCAGAGCAGCGCATCGAGCACACTCGCCCCATCGTCGAACGGCACTGTGAATTCGTCGTAACGCAACTCGTCGGCCGTGCCGCGTCGGATGCGCAGTCGCGCGGTCTGCTGTGTCACGGCGAGGACCCGACCAGGATCATGCCGTCCGACCGCATGCTCACATGCTGGCGGCTGGCCCAGGCGGGATCGCTGTCGGGGAAATCCTCGCGCTGATGGGCGCCGCGGCTTTCAGTGCGCGCCAGTGCCGCGCGCGTCACCGCCTCGGCGGCCAAGAGGCTCGCGCGCAGATCGAACCAATCCGCCAGCGTCGCGTTGCAAACGCGACCCGGCGCGATCGCCAGCTCCGGCAAGGCGGCGCGCATTTCGCCGAGCCGGAAGAGCGCGCGGCCGAGCCCCGCCGCGGTGCGGAACGGGCCGACCTCTCGCCACATCAGCTCGCGCAATTCGTCGAGCAGCACCGCGGCGCCGATGTCGCCCTGCCTTCCATCGGCGAGGCTGCGGATGCGAGCGAGCGCCTCCGCGCCGAGCCGCCGGTCCCACCCCGGTCGGTGCGTCGCGGCGTAAGCGGCGGCGAACCGGCCGGCGCGCTCGCCGAACACCAGCGCCTCGGGGATCGCGTTGCCCGACAGCCGGTTGGCGCCATTGGCGCCGCCCGTCGCCTCGCCCGCCGCGTAGAGGCCCGGTACCCGGCTCGCCATCCCCTCGTCGACCGCGATGCCCCCCATCTGATAGTGCGCGATCGGGGCGACCTCGACCGGCATGCGTACCAGATCGATGCCGTTCCGGGCCAGCCTTTCGATGACCGGGCCGAACGCCGCTTCGAGCGCGGCCCGCTTCACATGCGCGAACGACAGATACACCCCGCCATGCGGCGAACCGCGCCCGGCCGCGACCTCCTTATGGATCGCATAGGTTGCGATGTCGCGCGGGGTGGTGTAGCCGCTGGTCTCGTCGCTGCCGTAATCGGCCAGGAATTCGCGGCCATTGCCGTCGAGCAGCCTTCCGCCGAGCTTGTAGCGGAACGGGTCCCACATGATCGGGTCCATGCCGACAAGACGCGGCGCCAGATGACCGATCGGGAAGAATTGCACGAACTCCATGTCGACCAGATCGGCGCCAGCGGCAAGCGCCAGCGCATAGCCGTCGCCGCCCATATTGGCCGAGGCGCTGTTGCGGCGGAAAATTCGGGTCAGACCGCCGGTGGCGACGATCACCGCGTTGGCTGCGATCGTCACCGGCTCGCCGGCCGCCCCGTCGAGCGCCACCGCGCCAACCGCCGCGCCACAATCGGTGACGATATCGGTGACGGTCAGATTGCTGACCCGGCGGATCGCATCGATACGCGCGATTTGGCGCCGCAAGGTCGCCGCGACCGCCGGGCCGGTGTTGAGAAAATCGACATAGCAGCAGCGCGGTCGCGAATGGCCGGGCGCGGCGACCTGGGCGATACGGCCGTCGGCGCGCCGGGCCCAGCCGACCCGCCACTCCGCCATCTCGCGGATGCGGGCCGGCGCCTCCTGGCACAGCACCGCGGCGAGCGCCTCGTCGCACAGCCCTCGGCCCGAGGCGAGCGTGTCGTCGAAATGCGCGGTCCAGTCGTCCGGGCATTCCTCTCCAAGCGCCGCCGCCACCGTCATCTGCGCCATCACCGTCGCGCCGCCGCGGCCGACCAGGCTCTTGTCGGCGAGCAGCACCCGCGTCGCCCCGGCGCGGGACGCGGCGATCGCGGCGTACATGCCGGCTCCGCCGGCGCCGACGATCAGGATGTCGGTTTCGAGATGGGTCATCCCGGCGATGTGGTGCCGGAGGCAAGGATCGCGACGATCGGCACCGCGAAGCCGTCGCCCCGGCGGTAGCGCAGCACGGCTGCGGCGACCGCGGCCTCGATCGCCGGCGTCGCCGCAGCCGGCTGTGCGTCGATCAGGGCAGCCGTGCGGGCGGTGCCCCGGGCCAGCGCGGTGAGCAGGTCGCGCGGCTGCGATAGGAGCCACTCCCGGCGCACGGCTTCAGCTCGGCATTCGCTGAACCCGGCTGCCTCGAACAGGCGCAGCGCCGCTTGCGGGGTCTGCAGGTTGCCGCCTGACGGTGGCGCCCGCGCCGCGTGCAAATCGCCATGCGCGCCGATCGCATCTAACAATAGCCGCCAGGCGACGTTTTCGGTCGGCGCCGCCCACGTCGTGATCGCGAACCGGCCGCCGGGCCGCAGCACCCGCCGTGCTTCGGCCATCGCCCGGTCCGAGTTCGCGATATGGTGGATGCCGAAATTCGACACGACCGCGTCGAACGATCGGTCGGCATAGGGCAACGCCTCGGCATCGCCCTCGTCGAGGCGAAGCCGCGGGTGGGCGCGGCGAGCCTGCGCGAGCATGGCGGCGGAAAAATCGAGCCCGCTCGGCACCGCCCCCCGCCGCGCCGCCGCCGCCGTGACGACACCCGTGCCGCAACAGACGTCGAGCACCGACCTGCCTGAGCTTACGCCGGCGGCATCGAGCAGCGCCTCGACAAAGCCCGCGGAAGCGTGCGCGAAGGTCGCGTTGTAGGCGCTCGCCGCCTGCTGCCAGCCGGCATGCTCGAAAGCGCGTACCGCCTCGGGATCGAACTCCATCACAGCGCCGCGGCGGCGCGGGCGACGCGCTCGGCGCGGTCGCGCTGGCGGGGGGCGGCGCGCGCCAGCACCGCATCGCGGACCGCTTGCGGGGCGGTCTCGGGGGAGCCGGCGGCGAAGGGCGGCTGCGGGTCGTATTCGACGCCGAGCTGGATCGCCTCGGCCGCCGCCTGGCCGGCGATCTCGGCGGCGACGCGCAGCGCGACATCGATGCCGGCGGTGACCCCGCCGCCGGTAAACACATTGCCGTCGACGACGACCCGCTCGGCGACCGGCACCGCGCCGAACGCGGCGAGCAGGTCGCGCGACATCCAATGCGTCCCGGCGCGCCGGCCCCGCAGCAATCCGGCGGCGCCGAGCACCAGCGAGCCAGTGCAGATGCCGACCACATAGCGCGCCGACGCCGCGCTGCGCCGCAGAAAGGCCAGAATCTCCCGGTCTTCGAGCAGCGGGTTGATGCCGGCGCCGCCCGGCACCAGCACCAGGTCGAGCGGCCCGCAGCTATCCAGGGTCGCGTTCGGAAGGATCGTCAGCCCGTGCTCGGAGCGGACCGGATCGAGCGTTTTCCAGATCAGCAAGGTTTCGCTGCCGGGCAGCCGGGCGAGGATCTCGTAGGGTCCGGTCAGGTCGAGCTGGGTCAGGTTCGGGAAGACCAGCATCCCACTGCGAAACGGCTTGTCGCTCATCGTCGTTCACCTTGCTGGGCCATCGAATCCTCCATGGGGGTCCTTCTGGGTCCTATTGGGTTGGAATCGCCCTTCACACCCACCTCGTCATTCCGGCGAAGGCCGGAATCCATTTCTGCCGTGGATACCGGCCTTCGCCGGTATGACAAGATGATGGGTGGGCATCATGGCAAGTACGATTCACGAATTAGGGATCCGCGTGGGTCCTTCAGGTCCTTCCCGGCCGCCGACGATCGATAGCAGTGGGGTTTCGCTGCGACGAGCGCGCCATGTACCCGCCGGCCGCAAGATTGTTGCACGAGAGGGCGCGGTATGGGCAATCTCCGGTCGCACGTGGGGGTGGCCGTTCATCCCTACGGATCGGCGCTGGATCGTCCTTGCCGCGGATTGGTTTGTTCCAATATGCCGCAATCGCCTCAAACCCCAGCAGGCGATATGGCGGTCGGGCGAGCCGGGCTCCGATGGCCGTCGCTTCGTTCCCGATGACAAAACCCACGGCGATGTCCGATCCGCGCATCAGACGCCCCCATGTCAGACGCCCCCATGTCAGACGGTAGCGCACTACAGAACGCGGCCCTCCCGGCGACGACGCCCGCCCCCGCCTCGGCGCAGAACCTGACGCTGGCTGCGCTCGGCGTCGTCTATGGCGATATCGGCACCTCGCCCCTTTATGCCGTCCGCCAGTCGCTGATCAATTTCGGCGATCTGAGCGAGCGCGCGATCCTTGGGGCGCTGTCGCTGATCGTCTGGTCTCTGGTGCTGGTCGTCACGGTCAAATACGTCGTCGTGATCATGCGGGCTGACAATCGCGGCGAGGGCGGCCTGTTGTCGCTGACCGCGCTGGTGCTGCGCACCACGCATCGCGGGCAGAAACGTTATTTGTGGATCATGGGGGCGGGCCTGGTCGGGGCCGCGCTGTTCTTCGGCGACAGCGTGATCACGCCGGCGATATCGGTGTTGAGCGCCGTCGAGGGGCTCAAGATCGCGACGCCGCTGTTCGAGCCCTATGTCATTCCGATCGCGCTGGCGCTCCTGGTCGGCCTTTTCCTGGTGCAGTACCGGGGCACCGCGGTCGTGGGCGGGCTGTTCGGTCCGGTGATGCTGGTCTGGTTCACGGTCTTGGCGGCGCTGGGGATCTGGGGAATCGTGCAGCAGCCGCGCATCCTTCTGGCCCTCAACCCGCTTTACGGCCTCGCGATCTTCGTGGAGACGCCGTGGCGCGGCTTTATCATGCTGGGCGCGGTGTTTCTCGCGGTCACCGGCACCGAGGCGCTCTATGCCGATATGGGACATTTTGGCCGGACCGCGATGCGGCGCGCCTGGCTTGCTCTCGTTTTTCCCGCTCTCGTCCTGAATTATTTCGGGCAGGGCGCCTTGCTGCTCGGCAATCCGGCCGCGATCGAGAGCCCGTTCTACCTGTTGGCGCCGCAATGGGGCCTGTACCCGCTGGTCGCATTGGCCTCGTTCGCCACGATCATCGCGTCGCAGGCGGTGATTTCGGGGGCGTTTTCGATCTCGCGCCAAGCGATCCAGCTCGGCTATTTGCCGCGCCTCGAAGTGCGTCACACCTCCGAAACCCAGATCGGGCAGGTCTATGTGCCGCGCATCAACTGGGTGCTGCTCGTTGCGGTCATCCTGCTCGTGGTGACCTTTCAGTCCTCCGACAATCTGGGCGCGGCCTATGGCATCGCGGTCAGCGCGGAAATGGCGATCACCACCGGACTGGCCTTCCTTTACATGCGCAGCCAGGGCTGGAGCCTGGCGATAGCGGTGCCGGTGTTTGGCCTTTTTCTGCTGCTCGACCTCGCCTTCCTGAGCGCGAACATGCTCAAGTTCTTGCAGGGCGGCTGGTTCCCGATCGTACTTGCAATGCTCGTCGTCGCGCTTATGGCAACGTGGTGGCGCGGGCGTCGAATGCTCGCCGAGTTGCGCGCGCGCGACGCGCTGCCGCTCACCCAGTTCATCGAGACGCTCAACCCGGAGCGGCCGGTGCGGGTGCCGGGGACGGCGATCTTCATGACCCGCGACCTGGTGCATGTGCCGGTCGCGCTGCTGCACGCGTTGAAGCACTACAAGGCGCTGCACCAACGCGTCATCATGATGCAGGTCGATACCGAGGACGTGCCGCACGTGTCGGACGAGCGGCGGCTCGAAATCGCCGAAATCGGCAAGGGATTTTACACGATCCGGGTGCGCTACGGCTTCCTGGACGAGCCGAACGTCATGCGCGCGCTGGCGCAATGCCGGGCGCAGCACTTCCACGTCAACCTGATGGAAACCTCATTCATCATCGGACGGGAACGGCTGCGGGCGAGCCCGCGCCGCCACCCGTTCGGGCATTGGCGCGACAAGCTGTTCATCCTGCTGAGCAACATCGCGCTCGACGCGACCGAATTCTTTCGCATCCCGCCGAACCGGGTGGTCGAACTCGGCGGTCAGATCGAAATCTAGCCGGGCTTGCGCCGACTTGCAGCAACCCGATCAGTGGATATCGTCCTGCTCCTTGAAGGCCTGGCGCAGACGCTCGATTGAAAAGCCGGCTTGTTTCGACGCGTCGATGATGATTTTCTCGCGCCGGGTTAATAGATCGATCGCGGCCGGGATCTTGGCGACCGCGTCGGCCGGGATCACCACCGCGCCGTGGCGGTCGGCGTGGATGATGTCATTGGCCGACACGACCATGCCGCCGACGCTGACCGTGCCGCCGAATTCGACGAGATGGACATGCGCGTGGCTCGGCATCACCGAGCCGGCCAGCACGAAGAACCCGGGCGACATTGCGTCGAGGTCGCGCACCGAGCCGTCGGTAATGACCCCGACGCAGCCGAGCCCGGCATGGACATGGGTCTGCACCTCGCCCCAGAACGCGCCGAACCCGGTATCGGGCGCGTCGATGTCCTGGAGCACCGCGAGGCTCGGCAATGGCTGCATGGCGATGTGCTCGTAATAGCCGAGCCGCATGCGGGTGGCGCTCTCGCGGTCGCGCGGATGGGGCTCGCGCGAGCGGATCAGCGCCGTCCGCGCGAAGCCGACGACCGGCTTCAGCTCGGGAAACGGCGCCACCAGCGGACGCCGCGTAAACCCGAACGCGCGCCGCGCCGGCACGACGATCTCGAGCGCGTTGCAGATGGTCGGGGTATCGAAAGCGCGCAGGGCTTCGAGGATCTGGGGGTCTGGGTGACTGGGCATGGCGTGTCTCCGTAGGGGGCGTCGCTCGTTGCCGCTGGCTTTATGGGCAATGAAGCCGGCCCGCAAGGGCTTTTCGCCCTCTTTTCGCCGGGCCCGCTTTCCCGCATGATCGCGCCAGCCAAAAACCCGGAGGACCCGAGATGAGCTATACGGTCAGCCATTTTGAAATTCGCGCGCGCGACAGCGCGGTCATGGAAAAATTCTATACCGAGACGCTCGGCTTCGTGGTCAGCGACCGCGGCGTGCTCGACCGCGGGCCGATGCAGGGGCGCGAACTGATCTTTCTCAGCCATAGCCCCGAGGAGCACCACCAGATCGTGCTGATCCCGAGCGACGCACGCGAGAATTCGGGCAGCGGCATCGGCCATGTCGCGTTCCGCGTCGACAGCCTCGACGAGGTGCGGCGGGTCTACGAGAAGGTGCGCCGGCTGCCGCATGCCAAGCCGGAGCCGGTTTCGCACGCCAACACCTGGTCGGTGTATTTCCGCGACCCCGAGGACAACCGCATCGAAATCTTCACCCAGACCCCGTGGCACGCGACCCAGCCCTGCCGTTTCGACGTCGATTACGACCAGCCCGACGCCGCGCTGAAGGAGGCGACGCAGGCTGGCGCGAAATCGCTGGCCGGTTTCACGACGACCGAGGATTGGCAGGATTCGTTCACCCGCCGCTTCGATAAGGCGGGCGTTGTATAAAGTATCCCGCGAGTGCCGCCGACTTCCCCCACCCTGCCCTCCCCCGCTTGCGGGGGAGGGTTCTACGGTGACGCGGCGACGATCTCGTCGACTCCCTCCCCCGCAAGCGGGGGAGGGTTGGGGTGGGGGTTAGGCCTGTGACCAACTTTCCGCAATTCGGCCATTCCCGCCGCGGCGATTTCCGGCTCGCCGAGGGCATCGACCATGTCAATCACGGCGGCTATGGCGCGACGCCGCGGGTCGTGCTCGACGCGGCGCGCGAATGGCGGGAGCGGATGGAGGCCGACCCGAGCACCTTTTTCCGGCGCGACCTGCCGGGCCTCTTGCGCCGCGCCGCCGACCGGGTTGCCGGTTTTTTGGGCGGAAGGGGCGAGGATTGGGCGTTCGTCGAGAATGCGACCTCCGGGCTCAACGCGATCATCGCGTCGCTCGCACTCGCGCCCGGCGACGAGCTTCTGTGCCTGTCGCAGGTCTACGGCGCGGTCGGCAACGCGTTGCGCCACCACGCCGAGCGCAGCGGTGCGCGGGTCGTCGAGGTCGCGGTGCCGGTGCCGTTCGTCGACCCGGCCCCGCTATTGGAAACACTGGCGGCGGCGATCGGACCGCGGACGCGGTTCGCCTGTTTCGACCACATCAGCTCGGCCGCCGCGGTCGTGCTGCCGATCCGCGAGATGGCGGCGCTGTGCCGCGAGCGCGGCGTGCCGGTCGCGATCGACGGCGCGCATGCGCCGGGGCAGATCGCGCTCGACGTGCCGGCGCTCGGCGTCGATTGGTATGTCGGCAATCTGCACAAATGGGCGTTCGCGGCGAAGGGCGCCGGGGTCATCTGGTGCACGCCCGAGCGGCAATCGGCGCTGCATCCGACGTCGAAATCGCACGCGCTCGGCCAGGGTTTTGCCGCCGAGTTCGATTACACCGGCACCCGCGACAACTCGGCCTGGCTCGCCGCCCCGGCGGCAATCGACTATATCGCCGGATGGGATGGCGAGGCGATCCGCGCCCACAACGCCGCGCTCGCGCGCGACGCCGGGGCGATGCTGATCAAGGCTTGGGGGAGCGACGCAGCGGCGGCCCCGCAATTCTGCGCGTCGATGGTGTCGGTCCGGCTGCCCGGCGGCGGCCATTCTAAAAGCCGGGGCGGTGATCGCCGTGCGGCGCGCGCCCTTGCCGCCGAACTGACCGAGCAGCGCGGCGTCACCGCGGGGATCATGGTGTTTGATGGTGCTTTGTGGGTCCGCGTCTCGGCGCAGATCTACAACGAGATTGGCGATTACCGGCGCCTCGCCGCGTTCGGCAAGACGCTTCTCGTCTAACCGCGCCTGGATCTTAGACGCCGATTTTGGCGGTCAGCAGCAAGCCGAGCGGCAGCGCCACCATCATCAGCGTAACGACAACCGCGAGCACGCGCTCGGCGCGGCTCCATTTCTTCCAGTCGGCAACGAAATCGTGCATCGAGCGAACCTCTGCGGCCACCTGCCGCGCCGTTGCCCGCATCCTGAGCCGCGGGCATCTAAGACTTGGTTAACGGGCCACGGCGGCTGGATATCTACTGCAAAATCCGGACCAGAAATCCGGCCACCGGAACCCGCGGGAAAGCCGTCCCTTGATCTTGTCGTAGGCCGGCCGCTCAGCCATCATGCTCGGGCACTTTGTCGCGGCCGGCGCCTGTCGGTCGCGAACCCGACGATCGAACGGAGGCTCGCCGTGCCGGCTTACGTCATGCTTGCGAATTGGACCGACCAAGGCGCCCGGCAGGTCAAGGATTCGCCGAAACGGCTCGACGGGGCGAAAAAGGCGCTGACCGAAATGGGCGGCGAGTTCCGGTCGATCTACATGACGATGGGCGAATACGATCTGGTCATCATCTACGATGCGCCCGATGACGCGGTCGCCGCCCGGTTTACGCTGCTGCTCGCGCAGATGGGGTCGGTGCGCACCCGCACCCTGAAGGCGTTCCCGGAGGCCGCCTATCGCGAGATCATCAACTCGCTCGGGAAGCCCTGACCGGGAAAATCCGCCGGCCGGGCTAAAAACCGCTCCCGAGACAACGCCCTCTTTTCGGGTGCGACATTCTGTCCTATGTTGTGGATCGAGACTACGGTTGCTCGGCCGATGGGCGGAGCGCCGCCGCGCCCCCAACGTTCAGGAGTTTCCCCATGAACGTCGAGACAATCTTGCGCAACAAAGGGAGTTGGGTCGCGACGATCCGGCCCGACATGACGATCGCCGAGGCGGTCGACATTCTGCATAAGGAGCGCATCGGCGCGCTCGTCGTCAGCGAGGACGGCGCGAGCGTCGACGGTGTGCTGTCGGAGCGCGACATCGTGATCGCGCTGGCCGAATACGGCGCGGATCTGCTGTCGCGCACGGTCGACGAGGTGATGACGCGAGATGTCGTCACCTGCGACCCGAGCGCCAGCGTCGGCGAATTGATGGCCGAAATGACCAGCCGGCGCTTTCGGCATTTCCCGGTCGTCAAGGAGGGAAGGCTGCGCGGCATCGTCAGCATCGGCGATCTGGTCAAGAACCGGCTCGACGAGGTCGAGTTCGAGGCAAGCTCGCTGCGTTCGTTCATTGCTGGCGGCTGAGCGCAGAGCCCGCGTGCGACATCGTGGCCGGCGCAGCGTTGGGCCGTGCCGGCGAGGGTTGCGCCGCCGGCGCGGCTTGGGCTCAATGCCACCCGAATTGGCGATGATCGGGGTACGGCATGAACCGGCTGCTGCAGGATCTGCGCATCGTCGAATTCTCGGCCTTTGTCGCGGCGCCGCTTGGCGGCATGACGATGGCGCAATTCGGCGCCGAGGTAATCCGCATCGATCCGATCGGCGGCGCGATGGACTACAACCGCTGGCCGGTCAGCGATAGCGGCGCGAGCCTCTATTGGGCCGGGCTCAACAAGGCAAAGCGGTCGGTGGCGCTGGCGCTCGACAAGCCGGAAGGGCGCGAATTGGCGCGTGCGATCGCCACCGCGCCGGGCTCCGGTGGCGGTATCGTCCTGACCAACCTGCCCCCCCTGCCCGGCCTCGACTACGCCAGCCTCAAGGCGGCGCGCGACGATGCGATCCTGTTGCGGCTGATCGGCAATCGCGACGGCAGCGCCGCGGTCGACTACACGGTCAACGCGGCGAGCGGTTTTCCCCTCGTGACAGGCGCGAGCGGGACGGGTGGCGGCGTGCCGGTCAACCATGTGCTGCCGGCCTGGGACATCGCGGCCGGGCTCTACCTCGCGACCGCGCTGCTCGCCGCCGAGCGGCATCGCACTCGCACCGGGGCCGGTCAGGAGGTCGTCGCCGCGCTCAGCGATGTGATGCTCGCGACGGTCGGGCATCTCGGCTATGTCGGCGACGTGCATCTCAACGGCCGGGCGCGGCCGGCGATCGGCAACGACCTCTACGGCAGCTTCGGGCGCGACTTCGCCACCGCCGACGGACGCCGGGTCATGATCATCGCGCTGACCCCGCGGCAATGGCGCGCCCTCGGCCGCGCCACCGGGCTCGCTGAGAAGCTGGCGACGATCGGTGCGGTGATGGAGGTCGATCTCGACAGCGAAGCCGGTCGCTTCGAGGCGCGTGACGCGATCGCCGCGTTGATCTCGCGCTGGTGCGCCGGTCGGAATCTGGCCGAAATCCGCGACGCCTTTGCCGGCAGCGGCGTGCTGTGGGGGCCGTTCCAGGATTTTGTCGAACTGGTTCGCGACGATCCGCGCTGCTCGCCAGCCAACCCGCTCTTCGCCGCTGTCGAACAGCCCGGCATCGGCCGCTATCCGATGCCCGGTCTGCCGCTCGATTTCTCCGCCGCCCCGCGCGAACCGACCCGGCCCGCCCCCCGCCTCGGCGAGGATACCGAACGCGTGCTGTCGCAGGTGCTCAGGCTTCCGGCCACCGAGATCGCCCGGCTCTACGATGCCGGCATCGCCGCCGGCCCGGAGCGGAGCTGACAACGTCCACCACGGAGACACGGAAAGCCGTTTTTGCCGCGGGGATTCACGGCAGCCCGTCAAACATTCTCGTGGATCGCTGCTAACAAATCGTACCCCACACGGTGTCATACCGGCGAAGGCCGGTATGACACCGAGGGTGGCAAGAGTTTGGCTCGTTTCTCCGTGCCCTCCGTGTCTTTGTGGTGAAACCGGCCAGTCACTCCGGCTCCTGGCCCTTTTCCGCTTCCCGGATCTGGCGCAGCACGTCGCGGACGCCGCGGGCGGTGCGCAATTTGCGACCGATATCGGGGGCGAGCCGCAGGTCGCCCGCGGCGTCGAGCCAGCCGGCCTCGGTGTCGGGCGGCAACTCGCGCATTATTTCGGCAAAAGCCCGAAAGATCGCCTCGACCTCGCGCGCTTCGAGCCGCCGTTCGCTGGCCACGCCGCCCTCCGCCGTAGCGCGGGTGCATCCCGCCCCGCAGCCGCCAGCCTATCAGAACAGCGCAAGCTGATCGCCCTTTTGCGGCGGTGGACGGAAGCGGGCGGTGTCGAGCGCCTGCGCGCTGCGCGGCGCGAAGCCGAGCCGGCGGCAGGCGCGGTCGAAACGCGCAGCGAGCATGTCGGCATACGGGCCGGCGCCGGTCATCCGTTTCGACCACGCCGAATCGTAGAGCCGCCCGCCATGGCATTGCGCGACCAGCGACATGACGTGCGCGGCTTTTTGCGGCGCGTGCTCCAGGAGCCACTCCTTGAACAGCGCCTTCAGTTCGAGCGGCAGGCGCAACAGCGTGTAGCCGGCGATTGTCGCGCCGGCGCCGCGGGCCCGCTCGAGGATCGTCTCCATCTCGCTGTCGTTGAGCGCCGGGATCATCGGCGCCGCCAGGACCCCGGTCGGCACCCCCGCCGCGGCGAGCGCGGCGATCGTGTCGAGCCGGCGCTCGGGCGTCGCGGCGCGCGGCTCCATCCGGCGCGCGAGGTCGCGCTCCAGCGTCGTCACCGAGATCGTCACGACCGCGAGGTTGTCGCGCGCCATCTCGCCAAGAATGTCGATGTCGCGCTGGATCAGCGCCCCCTTGGTCACGATCGTCACCGGATGGCGGAAATCGCGCAGCACTTCGAGGATCGCGCGGGTGACGCTGAGCTGCCGTTCGGCCGGCTGGTAGGGGTCGGTGTTGCTGCCGAGCGCAATCGGCCGGCAATCATAGCCCTTCTTGCGCAGTTCGGCGGCGAGCAGCGCCGGGCCTTGCGGCTTGTAAAAGATGCGGGTCTCGAAATCGAGCCCCGGCGACAGTCCGAGATAGGCGTGGCTCGGCCGGGCGTAGCAATAGATGCAGCCATGCTCGCAGCCGCGATAGGGGTTGATCGAGCGGTCGAAGCCGATATCCGGCGAATCGTTGCGCGCGATGATCGTGCGGGTCGCATCGACGCCCAAAATCGTGGCCAGCCGGGGCGTATCGTCATCGCCAGGGTTCCCACCTGAGCCATCATCGCCCCAGCCGTCGTCAAACGCGACGCGCCGTTCGCTCTCGAAGCGCCCGGTGGCGTTGCTGACGGCGCCGCGACCCTTGCGCG
The DNA here is from genome assembly GCA_945861155.1 of Rhizobium sp. Q54. Lineage (GTDB taxonomy): Bacteria > Pseudomonadota > Alphaproteobacteria > ATCC43930 > CGMCC-115725 > DATARH01. The sequence continues at coordinate 922 of CAMATN010000026.1, read as the reverse complement.
CCTTGATGGTCCCCGGCATATCCATGCCTCGGATAATGGCCGCATCGTGAGAACAATACAAGAACAAAATGCACTGTCCGTGGTCATCCCGGCCCTGAACGCGGCCGGTGAGTTGGCCGCGACCCTGGCCACGCTTATCGAGGCTGCATTGGTCCGCGAGATCATTGTCGTTGATGGCGGCTCGACGGACGATACGGTCGCCATCGCCGCCGCCGCCGGGGCGCGCACCCTCACGGCGCCGCGTGGCCGCGGGACCCAGCTGGCGGCCGGCGCGGCAGCCGCGTCGGGAAAGTGGCTGCTGTTCCTGCACGCCGATTGCCGCCCGGGTACAGGCTGGACCGGCGCGGTCGCGGCCTTCATGGCGGCGGCTGAATCGAACGAGCCCGCTTCAGCCGGCCGCGCCGGCTATTTCAGGTTCGCGCTGGATGACGATCGACGCGCGGCACGGCGGCTCGAACGCATCGTCGCGTGGCGCTGCCGCCTCTTTTCCCTGCCCTATGGCGACCAGGGGCTGCTGATCTCCCGAGACCTCTACAACGCGGTCGGCGGGTACGCCGCGATCCCGTTGATGGAGGACGTCGATCTGGCGCGTCGGCTCGGCCGCAATCGACTGGTGCCGATCCCGGCGCCGGTCGTTGCGTCGGCCCGGCGCTATCGCCAGGACGGCTATATCAGTCGGCCGCTGCGCAACCTGCTGTGTCTGTCGCTCTATTTCGCCGGCGTGCCGCCGGGCCGCCTCGCGCGGCTGTACCGGTGATGCGGCGCCATCTTGTGTTGTTCGTGCGCGCGCCGCGTCTGGGCGAGGGCAAGCGCCGCCTCGCCCACGATTTGGGGGATGTCGCGGCGTTGCGTTTCGCGCGGGCGATGCTGGCCCTGCTGGTGCGGCGGCTGGCGCGCGACCGGCGCTGGCGGCTGCGCCTCG